>SVDS01000137.1 GCA_015057715.1 Paenibacillaceae bacterium | reverse complement strand
CCTCTAATTTATTTCCTTTAATTCACCTGTAATCATATAGATGGTTCTTTCACAGATATTGGTGGAATGATCTGCAATTCTCTCAAGATATCGTCCTAAGAACAAAAGCTTGGTTCCCTGTTTTGTAAGTTCCCTTTTTTCTGTAATAATATTTAAGATATCATTGATCACTGATTCATAGAGGCTGTCAACTTCTTCGTCTCTCTCCGCCGCCTTTTGCGCCAGGGAAATGTCCTCATTTACAAACGCATCAAGACTCATCTTCAGCATTTTTCTGCCGATCTCTGCCATCTTTGGAATGTCGATAATGGATTGAATGATTGGTTCGTTTCCTATCTCAAGTGTGACCTTGGCAATATTTACTGCATTATCTCCCATTCTTTCCAGATCCGTTATAATCTTTAAAACCGATGCAATTGTTCTTAAATCCTTGGCAAGAGGCTGCTGAAGGGCAAGAAGCATAATACATTCCTTTTCAATTTCCATTTCTAACTGATCGATTTCATCATCCTGTTCATTCACTTTTCTTGCAAGCTCAAGATCCTGTGTCTGTATGGAAGTCACTGCCGAGTCAATGATATTATCAACGAGAGCTCCCATTGATAATACTTTTTGCTTCACTTCAGTCATCTTCTGTGTAAAATGTTCTCTAACCAAAATTTTCGTCTCCTTTTTAACCGAATCTACCGGTGAGGTAGTCGTTAGTCCTCTTATCCTTAGGGAATGAAAAAACTTCCTGGGTGTAACCTTGTTCTATTAAATCCCCCATCAGCATAAACGCTACCCGGTCTGCAATACGCCCCGCCTGCTGAACCGTGTGGGGAGCGATAACAATGGTATACTGCTCTTTCAGCTGTACTAAAGATTCTTCGATCTTGGCCGTTGATATGGGGTCAAGAGCCGAACATGGCCGGTCAAGTAAAATCACCTCAGGCTCAAGAGCCAGCACTCTGGCAATGCACAGACGCTGCTGCTGACCGCCGGATAATCTGGCGGCAGGCGTATCCAGTCTGTCTTTCACATCATCCCATAAAGCCGACATCCGAAGTGACGTTTCCACTTTTTCTTCCAGATCAGTCTTTGACTTCATTCCCCCCATACGGGGTCCTAAAGCTACATTGTCAAAAATGGACATAGGCAGAGGTGTTGGAACATCAAATACCATACCTACCCTGCGGCGCAGTTCTGTTACATTAACATCTGTATCAAAGATATTCTTCCCGTCTAACAGAATCTCACCCTCCTGACGGGCTTCTGCAGTTAAATCACTGAGACGGTTTAATGTGCGAAGCAGTGTAGTAATACCACTGCCTGCCGGACCGAAAACACCCAGAATCCGGTTTTCGGGAATTTCTAAGTTTAATTCTTTAATGACCTGTTTTTGTTCAAAAAAGAAATTTAATCCCTTTATATCTATTTTTGCTTTCTGCGTCATTTTTCACCTCTTAACGGCCCTTCGCTATAAATCGATTGACCAGCATATTAAATCCTACGTTAAGCAGAAGAATCAGAATAATGAGTAGCGCTGCTGTTCCGTAAGCGTTATCCATGGATATTCCCTCCCTCGCCAGTATATAAAAATGTACTGCCATCGTCCGGGTCGGTGAAAACAGTGATTCAGGCATACGAAGTGCGGAACCAGCCGTTAAAATGACAGCTGCTGTTTCAGCAACACATCTGCCGATACTTAATATTACTCCATTTACAATCCCAGGAAGGGCTGATGGAAGTACCGTCCTGGTAATTGTCTGTAATTTCGTCAGTCCCAGAGAGAAGCCTACCTCCCTGTATAGCTGGGGAACCGTGCGGATTGACTCTTCCGATGTACGTATAATCGTTGGCAGAATCATAATCGCCATAGTTAATCCACCTGACAAAATTGACCAGCCCATATTTAAGTAGATCACAAAAAAGATAAATCCAAAAAGTCCATATACAATAGATGGAATCCCCGCAAGAGATTCGGCGCTGAATCGGATAATACGGGTAATTCTTCCCTCTCTTGTGTATTCCGTAAGATAAATTGCTGTTCCAATTCCAAAAGGTGTTGCCACAATTACCGCCACCGCAGTTACAACCAGTGTCCCCACAATGGAGGAGGAAATACCGCCGGAACGGCCCATGTCCCTGGGAATATCCGTCAAAAACTCCCAGCTGAGCATAGGGATACCCTTTACCAGAATATATGCAATGATGGAAAAAAGAATGGCAATAACAAAAAGAGCTGCCGCCCAAATCGTAAACTTGGCTATCTTTTGAGAAGTGTTTGCATTCATTTTCATAGTGACCTCACCTCTTTCGTGTAATGTACTGGGCAGTGGCATTTAAGATCATGATAATAACAAATAATACAATACCCGTGGCAAAAAGCGCCTGCTGATGTTCACCGGAGGCATATCCCATTTCAATGCCGATATTAGTGGTCAGTGTTCTGACCGGATCAAGAACGGAATGGGGAAGTGCAACCGCATTGCCCAGAACCATAATTACCGCCATAGTTTCACCAATTGCTCTTCCCAAACCTAAAATAACAGCGGCCACAATACCAGACTTGGCAGCCGGCAGCAACAGGGATCGGATTGTCTGCCATTGTGTCAGTCCCAGTGCAAGTGCGCCGTCTTTATAATGGCGCGGCAGTGCAAGAAGGGATACTTCGGTAATGCTTATTATGGTGGGCAGAATCATAATGCCCAGAATGATGGAACCTGCCAGTATGCTAAGGCCAGGCCCTCCCAGATATTTACGGATTGCAGGCACAACGAATAAAACTCCCCAGAATCCATATACAACGGAAGGAATGGCAGCCAGTAACTGAATGGCGGGCCGGAATATATTCCGGAGCTTTGCCGGAGCAAATTCAGCCAAAAATATACTGCAGCATATGGCGATGGGTACTCCTACAATGGCTGCTCCTATGGTAACTGATACTGATCCAACGATCATGGGGAAAATACCGTAGTAGCCCTGGCTGGGTGCCCATTTCATCCCAAAAACAAAGTTGATAATACCTACCTTGGCAATGATGGGCATACCTTTTATAAATATAAATACAGTGATGAGCGCCAATACCGATAAAGTCGAAAGAGCGATTAAAAGAAACACACGCTCCGTTAATTTTTCCTTAAAACTTTTCATTTTGATGCCCCCTCTGCTGACGGGATTAGTCCCTCTTTGCTCAGTAATTTCTGCCCTTCCGAAGAAAGGGTAAAATCAATAAAACTCTTTTGTATTCCTGTTGGCTCACCATCGGTGACAAACAAAAACTGTCTGGAGAGTTTATAACTGTTATTCATGATATTTTCCCGTGTAGCTTCAACGCCGTCTAAGTTAAGGGCTTTTACTTCATTGGAAACCAGCCCTAACGATATAAATCCAATGGCATTGGGGTCATCTGCAACCAATTGGCGTACTGCGCCATTGGAGTCCTGAACAATGGATTTGGGAGTTATCTCTTTCTTGCCCATAAGCAGTTCAGTAAACGCACTTCGTGTGCCGGATCCTTCTTCTCTTGCAATAATATTGATCTTGGCTTTTTTGCCCCCAACCTGACTCCAGTCGGTAATATCCGCCGCATAAATATCGCGGATCTGATCTGAGGTAAGGTTTTTTACAGGATTTTCGGGATTCACAATAATTGCCAGACCATCCTTGGCAATTTCCACGCTCCAAAGGTCTTTCTCACCCTCTTCCAGGGAACGGGAAGACATACCAATATCAGCACTATGAGTCTGAGTTGCTGTTATACCAGCGGAGGAGCCTCCTCCCTGAATATCAATCACAGCCTCCGGATCTTTGGCCATAAATGCTTCCGCCAGAATCTCAGCATATGGCTGTACCGAAGTCGACCCTGCTACGATGGTGTCTGACTCCGTCTCCTGGGTGCAGCCAGACAGTAAGCCCATAGAAAGGGTCAGTATCACTGCACAGGCAGATATTTTTATTCTTTTTAATATTTTGCATGTATTAATCCTTTTTTTCATATCTTCGCAAAAATCAAACATTCAATTCCAATGCCTGATTTCCTCCATTTCTCTGAATATAGAAATAACCAGTTATCAACCAAACCTGCCTGTAATATAATCTTCGGTGCGTTTGTCTTTGGGATTTGCAAAAATCTGTTCTGTAGGAGCATATTCCACCAGGGTACCTGCTCTGTCCTCATCCATCATCATAAACGCAGTCATATGAGACACTCTCGCCGCCTGTTCCATGCTATGAGTTACAATAAGAATTGTATATTTTTTAGCAAGCTCTTCCATTAATCCCTCAACCTGCATGGTGGATTCCGGATCCAGCGCACTGCAGGATTCATCCATTAACAATACTTCAGGCTCTACAGCCAGAGCACGGGCAATGCAAAGCCGCTGCTGCTGACCTGGGGAGAGGTCAAATGCGGGTCCCTTCAGTTTGTCCTTCAGTTCATCCCATAAAGCCACCTGACTTAAGTAGCTCTCCACAATCTCATCAAGACGGGCTTTTTGTTTTATCCCATGATGTCTGGGGCCAAAAACCATATTATCATAGACTGACATGGGAAAAGGATTCGGCTTCTGGAAAACCATGCCCACTCTTTTTTTCAGCGCAACAACATCCATACTTTTATCATAGATCGAAGTATCATCAAGCAAAATTTTACCTTCTACCCTGACTCCCGGTATTGGGTCATTCATACGGTTAAACAGACGCAGAAGTGAAGATTTACCGCAGCCTGAAGGACCAATGATTGCTGTAATAGCGCATTCCTGAATATCCATTGTAACATTTTTAAGAGCCTGGAAGCTGCCATAAAAAAGGTTTACTGCTTCTGTCTTTATCTTGGCTCTCTGCCCAGACTTTAATATAAGATCATCCATACGTTTGTCCTTTACTATACTTTGATTTTACAACTTCTTTACACCGATTATTAATTATACATGAATTAAGAAAAGTTAAAGCATTATCTATGTGAATTATACGTAAAATTTTTGTAAAATATTTTCTGTTTCAAAATACCATAAATTTACCAATAGAAAGCCTACTAATGTATATACTGCCCAATTTCCTGATATTTTTATGTTTTGCAATCCATTTTTAGAGATTAAAATTCATTTTCTTAATTTTCTTTCGTATTTTATAAAGTAAGGAAAGAGCAAAAAGTAAAAAAAAAAGAGAAGCACACAGCTCCTCTCTGTTCATAATTTACCCGATAGATTCCTTACGCTATATTCCTGCAGGTAATTTTGATTTCTATAATTTGTATAATAATATTCTTTCATTAAATACAAATCCTTTTTGTACTTCTCAACCTCCATGGCACAAACTCTCATCCAAAGAAGCCTGTCTATGGATACAATTAAAACATTTCCTTCATCAATCGCATCCTTAAGAAAAAAATCATAGTCAATCAGTGCAATGCTTCGCCAAATCTCAAATTTATTTATGAGAAAGCCTAAATCACCATACAGATCTTTTTTGTTATCCGGATACTTTTCAGAAAGTACATGATAATCATCTTGTGAAATGATTAAATCAATATCCCTGCCTGCCTTACGCATTCCATAATATTCCATTGCCATACCACCTATTATAATTGGTTTATTTATAAAAGACAAAGGAATCTCATTCAGTCTTTCATTTACATCTATAGTCACTTGATTCATTTTATTTTTCACCTCATATCCCGCAATACAACTGCCCCACCATTACTCTTTTTTTACACCGGTTACATTACCATCTTCGTCTGTAACATATCTGCCCTTTGTCATGTCCAGTATCACATATCTGTTATCCCATTTATCGAGGATCACTGCACAGCGTCCGATCGGAACATCAAACGGACCATATTCTACTGTTCCGCCTGCTTCTTTTATTTTTTCTATGGATTCATCCACAGACTCCACCTTAATATCAACAAGAACCTGTTTTCTCTGGGATTGTAAAACGATCTCAGTAATATCATTCTCCATTCCCAGTCCGACCATATCCTCATTCCGCCAGAGAAGTTTTAAACCCATGCTGTCACAATAATATTGTATACCTTCATTTATATCAGAAACATAAAGCTCAATACAGTCAATATTTTTAAATATCTTTGCCATGGTAACACTCTCCTTTCCATTTTTCAAATCACATGATTGGAATCAATAACCGGAATCTGTTCACATCCGGATTCTGAAAGATTCCATCATATACCTCAATAATATCGTTGTCTTTTAAGGCATACCCCAGACTTCTCGCATAACCAATAGCACCAGCATAAGCATCCGGCGTGCTGATACATTCAGGAACACTTGCCTGAAAAAAGTTTTGGGGTGTTATGAATTTCTTAATCATACCAGGCGGTACCTCAGTTCCAGAATCGATACCGATTGCAGCCATATATATAAAACCTCCATTCCTGCAGGTATCATGTTCACAAATCCCATACATGGTCACTTTATCTTGTATTAACTGGATTTTTTCCAGGTATGCTAAAAATTCACTCCACAATCTGCCTATGGCTCCGTCAGTATCCCACTGCACAGCCATGCACTCCAGTCCGGCAACAGTAAAGCCTTCCGTATACAACAGACTGAACTTCATTTGATGTTCATCCATCACAGATTGATCGCTTATCGCTGTCAATCTTTTTAGAGGCACTAACGTACTACTTTTACGGTACTTGCTTGGAGACATTCCATACACTCTTTTAAATGCCCTGGTAAATACATCGTGAGATTCGAAGCCATATTCAAATGCTATACTTACAATAGATTTATTACTGTCCACCAAATCATTTGCAGCCAGGGATATCCTTCGCCTTACTATGTAAGCACCCACGGTGTCCCCCGTCAATCTTTTAAACAGCCGGTAAAAATGCGGTACTGAAATACCAGCTTCCTGTGCTATATCATAGTAGCTGATATCTTTGGTTAAATTTTTTTCAATATAATCCATAGCTTTCTGAAGAGACTGTTCCTTCGGCATACTGACACCTCCTCTTATAATAATAGCATTTATTTAAATTTTTTCTCGACTATTCTTATCAAATTTTGTCCACATGCACAGAACTGTATGTCCATATATTTAAAGAGGCAAAACCATCTTTCGTAGGTTTTGCCTTTTATTATCTCAATTACTCTTTTTTCAGTATTCGTTCCAGGCTGGCCACATCTAATAAGTTTACGGTCTGAAATTTACCTTTATAGAACACACCCCAGTTATTGAAAACGCAGGGCAGTTCTTTTGCTTTTTGCAGTGTATCCACCAAAATGACAGATACCGGAATTTCATTTATATCGCAGTACTTCTTTACCGTCTCAAGATTTTGATAGATATAGGGGCATTGCATATCATAATAAATGGTAAGCTCTTCCTTTTCAATTCCCTTGTTTTTTACACTCTGAGCAAACCTGGGAGATGTTCCGTCAAATGAAAGGGCAAGTAATTCATATCCCTGCTCAGTAGTATCAACAACTTCAAAACCGAACTTTTTCGCGAAGGTCTGGTCAGAAAGCCAGGCTTTCTGCTTATTTGATCCAAGCATGCAAATACCAGATTTTCCATTTTCCCTGGCATCTGCAACGCAATAGTCCATCAGCGCTCTTCCATACCCCTTTCCTTTACAGCTTCCTGATACCCATAAGCAATACACATAATAATAGTTGTCTCCATTTATAGGAACCCAGGCAGTTTCCAGAGGTGCATATTCAATAAATACAGTTGCTTTTTCATTTAACTTTCTAAAAACGTGTCCCTCCTTTAGCCGTTCTGAAAGCCATTGCCTCTTTGCCTCAATTCCTGGATGTGTCTTTTTACTTCGGATAATGCAGCATAAATGCTCTTTTTCAAGGTTATCTGCTGTCAGATTTACAAAATCATTGCTCATGTTTCCCCTCCTTTAAAACCGCCTTTATTCGCCTTACACCAGCTGAAGAAGCCTCTTCTTTAACAATTATAAATGAGCCTAGCTCTCCGGTATTGCCAGCGTGAGGACCACCACAGATTTCCACTGAATAACCGGGTATGGAATACACTTTAACAGTTTCTTCGTATTTATTTGTAAATACTCCCACCGCATCTAATGCATAGGCTTCATTCAGTTTCATTTCCTTCATGGATATCTCTATTTGTTTATCAATTGCTTCATTAACAATCTTTTCTACTTCTCTCAGTTCTTCTGTTGTCACTTTACGATGAAAGGAAAAATCAAAACGAAGTCGTTCAGGGGTTATATTACTGCCACGCTGGGAAACCTCGTCACCAAGCACTTTTCTTAATGCAGAGTTCAACAAATGAGTTGCTGTATGGAGTCGGGCAGTTTCCATACTATGATCCGCCAGCCCTCCTTTGAATTTTACTGCTGCCCCTTCTCTGGACTTGTTTTGATGGGCTGTAAACTTTTCCTGAAATAATTCCATATCAACAGAACGCCCTCTTTCCCGGGCTAATTCACAGGTAAACTCGATAGGAAAGCCATATGTGTCATATAACTTAAATGCTAATTCCCCGCTTAAAGCTGTGTTTTCATCTGTTTTTTCCAGATACTGATCCGCTTTTTTTAATCCCACATCCAGGGTTTTTAAAAACAAAACAGTTTCGTTTTGTAATTGCTCTTTAATAAATGTTTCGTTATCAGCTAATTCAGGATATGCATCCTTATATTGCCGGATAATCACTTCTGACAGATCACATAAATAATTCTGATTAATTCCCGCTTTTTTAAACAGCCTGATCATTCTTCGAATCAGACGTCTTAATATATAGCCCTGTTCTGTATTGGATGGGCATATCTTTTGAGGATCACCCAAAATGAAACAGACCGCTCTCATATGCTCGCAGATAATCCGTTTATCTCTTATAGACATTTTGGCATCTGAAACTCCAATAATGTTGTTTAACTCCGTCATAACCGGAATAAACAGCTCTGTATCGTAAACATTGGTTTTTCCATTTAATATTGTCAGGACCCGTTCCAGCCCCATGCCTGTATCCACATTTTTCTGCTTAAGTTCTGTGAAACTTCCATCTGCCTCTTTATTAAATTTCATAAATACATTGTTCCATATCTCAACGTATTTTCCGCATTTGCAGGCAGGTCCGCAATGCTCACTGCATTTTGGTTTCCCCATATCATAAAATATTTCCGTATCGGGACCGCATGGACCTGTCTGGCCAGGGGGCCCCCACCAGTTCTCTTCCCGGCCATAAGCGTATATCTGACTCTGCTTTAATCCTTTGTTTTTCCAAATGTCTTCCGCTTCGTTATCCCGAGGCACTGTCATATCTCCTTCGAATACGGTTACTGCAATTCTCTCGATGGGTATATTTAAACTATTTGTTAAAAAATCGAAGCTCATGGAGATTGCTTCCTCTTTAAAATAATCTCCAAGGGACCAATTTCCCATCATTTCAAAGAAAGTTAAATGGGTATCATCACCTACCTCATCAATATCCCCTGTCCTCAAACATTTTTGAATGGCAGTAAGACGTCTTCCCTGTGGGTGGCTTTCCCCTAATAAATAAGGTACCAGGGGATGCATTCCTGCTGTGGTAAATAAAACTGTCGGATCATTTTCTGGCAAAAGTGAAGCAGACGCGATTACTTTGTGCCCCTTTTCTTTAAAAAAATCCACGTACATCTTCCTTAACTCACTTGCTGTCATTAATAATACTCCTTTCATTTATTTACCCAAAACAAAAAGCCCTAAGCCGACTTGTTGTCAACTTAGGGCGAACGATTATGTCCGTGTTACCACCTAAATTCAGATTTCTCTGCACTCTGTCAATACGGGTTATTTCCTATATTGCTTCCCAAATAACGGTGGAACTCCGTTGAAGCCTACTTAGATCTTTCCGTTCGGTTCACAGCTCCGTGACTGCTTCCATATTAGATCAATGAAGATTTCCACCAACCATCTTCTCTCTGTAAGATCCCTAATACTTACTATTTCACATCATAGCCTTTTTGTTTTAAGTTTTATTAATGCTAACATACGGGGTCTGCAATGTCAACTAAAACAGGCACTATTTATTAATTAAAAAAAATCCCATAATGTATAGAACAACGCCCATTAACTTCTTTATTGTGACTTCCTCTTTAAATACTAATACACCAGTAATCAGAAGAATAATTGCTATACACATATTTGATATCAATGAACCTTTGCTGATTTCCCAACCACTGCGATACATAAGAATATAACCGCCTTCAATACCGACTACAACCAGCCCTAATAGAATATTGGATATACTTACTTTTGTAAATTCCGCAATAAAATTGGTTTTTGAAGTAATAAAAAATGCAAGAGTACTTATTAAGCAAGCAACTCCATATGTTATAATCAGACCCATATATGTATTTGTAGTACTTGAAATATTCTTACTAATCAAGTGATAGCAAACATTACATATGATTACAACAAGAAGTGGCATGAAATAATTTATATTCATTTATCCATATCCCCCAAATTCTTTTTCATCCAAATATGGGGACAACCTTCATCAAGAAAGGCTTTTCCCAGCTTTTTGTACCCTTGTTTTTCATAGAATTCTGCAACTCGTTCTTGTGCTGACAACATTACACTTTTCCCACCATCTGTTTTAATATAATCTTCTGCAATATTTATTATTTTCGTCCCAATATTTTTTCCCCTCCACTCCATTGCGACAGCGATTCTTCCTATGACAAATGATTGTTTTTCAATATTGAAGTAAATTCTGCATGTTGAAATTGGCTGTTCTTTTTCATACAAAACTATATGCTTGGCAATGCCGTCAATTTCATCAAACTCTTCAACGAATCCCTGCTCTTTTACAAACACCTCAGTTCTTATTTTTATAGCTTCTTCTGGTAAGTGGTTATACTCTTTAATAATCATTTTGGCCTCCTTAAAAATAAAAAGCACCCAAAAGCTAACCTTATAGTGTGATAACACACCGTACCTACGGTTGGCTTTTGGATGCCTTATAATGCAATCATCCGGTGATGAAAGCATAAGCTCTTATTTAATTTGTTAAATTATATCTAATAAAATATTAGAAGTCAACAACAAATTTACTGCTTAAGCACTCTTTACTATATCCTCTTCCCTGACACCAGAATATATAGCATCACAATGATTTAAGCAAGCCCAATAACAATCCCCATATGACCAGTGCCACCATTCTGTCGGGTAATTGATAAATCCTGCTTTTTCCATACACTCAATCAGGATATTTCGATTTGCTTTCGCATCCTGGCTAATAAATTGAGAATATAAATAAGTTAAGTTCTCCGGTTCATAAGGAATATCATTAAACTCTGTTCCCATGTCCACTTCTATCCCATCTTTTAATAATGTTATATCGATTGCCCCTCCCGTAGGATGCCCTGCCACTTCAATTGGGGCAACATATTGGCAGGTTAAACCATAGATTTCATCCTGGCTCTTTAATGGATATTCAGATTTATAGCTTTCAAACGCTTCTTCAAAAGACTTTTTTTGACGGGAAAGAGGCCTGTATGCCTCTTTCACCAAAAACTGATAACCGGTTGGTAAACTGTCAACTGCCATTTTCAGTCTGTTTATTACTTCTTCCCGTGCATAGCAAAATAAGTCAGACTTGCTTGATATCTGACTTCTTGACTCATCAATGAATATATCTTTATGTATATTTCTCAGGGTTACCATTTCTTCTTTGTTGTCAACACAAGTAACGTTCATAACTCTTTCATCATTTAAAAGTATCATGGTCTCTATCCTTACTCCATCTTTTCTATAATTTGTACTTCTATATTGTTCTTAATTTCATTCATATATTATCACATTTTCTTCCATTTATTATCATTTATTTTTTTACTGTTACACAAAAACAGAGGTACTCCCCATCAGAGTACCTCAAAAATTAAATTACCCTTTCACTCCTCCTAACACAATACCTTTCACAAAGTATTTCTGCAGGAACGGATATACCACTACAATGGGAAGGGAGCCTAAAAATATTTGTGCGGATCTAAGCGTACGGTCTGATATTGCTGCCATCTGCTGAATTTCCTCTCTCGTCATCATGCTGAAGGAACGCTGAACGGCAATGGTCTGGATATAAGTCTGCAGCGGATAATTGTCTGGATTATTCATGAGAATCAAACCATCAAACCAATTGTTCCAATTTGCTACCAGGGAGAAAAGAAGCAGTGTAGCAAGAGCTGGTTTTGACAAAGGTACATAGATTGTTAATAGAGTGCGCCAATGCCCTGCCCCGTCAATAAATGCCGCCTCTGCAAGTTCCTTGGGCACCTCACGGAAAAAGTTAAGTAAGAGTATTACACTGAAAACAGGTACCGCACCCGGAAGGATCAAAGCCCAGATACTGTCCAACAGGCCAAATTGCCGGATTACCATATACCATGGAATCATCCCTGCATTAAAAATCATTGTAATAAAGAAGAACCATGCATAAACGGTTCGAAACCGAAAGCTTTCCTTTGGCTGAGACAACGGATACGCTGCCGTAATTGTAAGCAGGATGCTTAAACCACCGCCAAGAATAATCCTTATAATTGAAACTTTCATAGAACGCCAGAATGCAGGACGCTTCGCGACAAAGGCATAAGAATTTGTTGTAAATTCCTTGGGCCATAAGGATACACTTCCTGCAGAGGCCGCCGCACTGGAGCTAAAGGAAACAGCGGCTACATGAATAAGCGGTATAATGCAGATCAATGCCAGCGTGAGCAGTATGGCAGTGTTGATTATTGGAAACCAC
>SVDS01000136.1 GCA_015057715.1 Paenibacillaceae bacterium | reverse complement strand
TTGGCGATATGATGAAAGTAAAAGGCAGCAGCATGTCCTTAACAGAAGCAAAGGCAGCAGGAGGAAAAGTAAAAATTCTCTATTCTCCTTTAATGGCTTTATCGGAGGCCGGAGAGCATAAAAATATTCAGTATCTGTTTGCAGCTGTTGGTTTTGAGACGACCGCACCCATCTATGCTCTTATGATGGAGGAAATGCAGCAGAAAAACATTACCAATCTGAAACTTTTAACTTCTGTAAAAACAATCGTACCGGCCCTTTCCTATATCTGTGAGAGGGAAAAAAATATCGATGCATTCTTAAGCCCTGGCCACGTCAGCGTAATTACGGGGGCTGACAGCTACCGGGAACTGGCAGAAAAATATAAGAAGCCTTTTGTAATTGCAGGCTTTGAGGGAGAGCATATACTGGCAGCAGTCTATGAAATCATGAGACAGTTAAAAGCAGGGCGATATGAAGTGAAAAATATGTACGCAACTGCCGTAAAGGAAAATGGCAATGAAAAAGCCCGTGCACTGCTTTCGGAATATTTTGAGCAGGGAGATGATTTCTGGCGGGGGATCGGTATTATTGAAAATTCCGCTTTAAGGCTGAAGAAGAAATATGAGATGTTTGACGGGGGCAGCCGCATAGAGGGTGTAAACGAGGAAATGCCCAAAGGGTGCAAATGTACAGACGTTATTCTGGGTCGTAAGAATCCGGCAGAATGTCCGTTGTTTAAGACTGCCTGTACGCCGCTTCACGCGATTGGTCCCTGTATGGTGTCATCGGAAGGAGCCTGCGGGATCTGGTATCAGAATTCTTAACAAATCCATTTCACAATAGCAGACGAAAGGAGCAGGACAGAAGCTATGAAAATTGATATGTCTTACGGCAGCGGTGGTAAGCAGACCGGTGATCTGATTAATCAGGTTTTTTTAAAACATTTTAATAATAAAACGTTAAACAGACTAGAAGATGCGGCAGTGCTGTCTGTTGAGGGGAAGATTGCCTATACAACAGATTCCTTTGTTGTTACCCCTCTGTTTTTTAGAGGAGGAAATATTGGTAAGCTGGCAGTGTGCGGGACCGTTAATGATTTATCCATGATGGGAGCTGTTCCCAAATATCTCACTGCAGGCTTTATTATAGAAGAAGGGACTGAGCTGGACACCATAGAGGAGATTGCCCGCACCAGGGCTATAACTGCAAAAGAAGCAGGAGTCCGGATTGTAGCAGGTGATACCAAGGTAGTAGATGGAAATGGCGGGGTTTTTATTAATACGTCAGGAATCGGGGAAGTGAAGATAGGTGGTGTCAGTATCTCTCACTGTAAACCAGGTGATGCCATTATTTTATCCGGAAACTTAGGAGAGCATCATGCAGCGATTCTTTCCCACCGCATGGGTATTGAAAATCAGATTGCCAGCGATTGCGCTCCCCTTCATTCCATAGTTAAGAACTTATTGGACAGCCAGATCAGGGTTCATTGTATGCGGGATGTGACCAGAGGCGGTCTTGCCACAGTATTAAATGAAGCAGCAGAGCAGTCTTCATGCAGTGTGGAGATCTGGGAGGAGGCACTTCCCGTTAGTCCCCAGGTGAAAGGCTTCTGCGGAATTCTGGGGCTGGATCCTCTCTATATGGCCAATGAGGGAAAGATGATAGCCGTTGTCCCGGGAAATCAGGCCGAAAAGGCGTTAAAAGCAGTGCAGAACAGTAAATATGGGACAAATGCCAGAATAATTGGAACAATTCTTGAAGGAAACGGTGTCAGAATGAAAACCAGGCTTAATGGTCTTCGAACCATTGATCTTTTATATGGAGAAGGTCTTCCAAGAATCTGTTAGTGTAAGTGAAGAGGTCAGCTTATAAAAAGCGGGCTTCTTTTTTTAATGCCAGAATAAATTTTATTGACGTAGTAACAACTTATTTGTTATAATGAAGTTGTTTCTTTTGGAGCAAAAGGAGAATAAATATATGGAAAAAGAAAAAAAACGTCAAATATCACTACAGCGGGCAGATGAACTGAAGGGGAGGATTGAAGATTTTCTTGAGGCAAGGAAATCAATTTCCACTGGTATCAGCAAAGAAGATGTGCTGAAGGAACGGAAAAACAGAATACTTCATATTTATTCGGCAACGGAAGAGGACTGGAATGATTACAAATGGCAATTGAAAAACAGAATTACAGATGTGGAGAGCTTAAGCCGGATTCTTCTTGTCAGCGAAAAAGAAAAGCAGCTGATACAGGAAGTGGGGGAGAAGTTTCGGTGGGCAGTTTCCCCGTATTACCTAAGTCTTGCAGATCCGGACGACAGCTTTGATCCCATACGTCTGATGAGTGTCCCAAACTATAAGGAGCTGGAAGACAGCTGTACGGATTTAGATCCTATGGCAGAAGAGTATACCAACCCAGCCGGATGTATTACCAGACGGTATCCGGACCGCCTGATTATCAATGTAACCAATGAATGCGCCATGTACTGCAGGCACTGCCAGAGACGGCGCAACATTGGGGAACAGGATGTCCACAATTCCCGTGACAAGATTGCGGAATCCATTCAATACATCAGAGAGAATGAAGAAATCAGGGATGTTCTTATCACAGGGGGAGATGCGCTCACTCTGTCAGATCAGCAGCTGGAATGGATTATCAGCCAGTTAAAGGAGATTCCTCATGTGGATTACATAAGGCTTGGCACCAGAATTCCCGTAACCATGCCGCAGAGAATCACCAAAGAGCTTTGCGATATGTTAAAGAAATACCACCCTATCTATTTAAACACTCATTTTAATCACCCCATGGAGATTACGGAAGAATCAAAAGCAGCCTGTGAAAGGCTTGCAGATGCAGGAATCGTCCTTGGAAATCAGGCAGTTTTGTTAAATGGTATTAACAATGACAAATTTGTAATGCGTGTACTCAATCATGAATTGTTAAAGTGCAGGGTACGGCCATATTATATTTTTCATGCGAAGCACGTTCAGGGAACCACCCATTTTAACACATCCATTGAAGATGGTATTGAGATTATGGAATATTTAAGAGGATACACCTCCGGTCTGGCAATTCCCACATTTATTGTCAATGCGCCAAAGGGGCAGGGCAAAACCCCCATATTCCCCAATTACATTATTTCCAGAGGTCCGGGTTATGTAAAATTCAGAACCTGGGAAGGCAACGTAGTCAAATATGAGGATCATGAAACAAAAGACATTCATGAGCTTCTCTGATTCATAAAAAACCGCTGATCCAAAAGCGATGTTTCATTCGCCAATGGATCAGCGGTTTTTAACCGTTATTTTTGCATAATATGAATGGCAAAGCCTCCAAACTCACCGTCTAAATAGACATTTTTTAATGTTCCATCTTCAAAATATGCGGCAGTATCCATGTTAAAGGAAAAGCCTTTCTCTTTCAATTCCAGAACGGCGGAGGTTAAATCCGGTGTACGCATGGCAATGTGACCGTTTGAACCCAGGAAAGGAGCTTTCATACATTCAAAATAAGGACCTCCAAACTCAGACTTTTGCCCGTGGCGAGGCTCTAGGTTAAACATCATACTCAGCAGCTGCGCCAGTTTTTCTGCTTCTTCCGCATTTGGAGTGTTTATGCCGATATGCTCCAGTTCATATTTATTATTCATAACTGTACCTCTTTCTCATTTAAGTAATTTAGCATTTTACATTGGGAACAACAGCAAGGCTCCGGCAGTTAAAGCAAGCAGTCGGATAAAATACATCGGAATCGTGTATTTCCAAAACTCTGTCAGTTTATATTTACCGATTCCCATTACCATAGCTGGCATACCGTCAATTGGTAAGAAATGACCATTCCAGCCTGATACTACAATTGCAACAGCGGCAGCTGTGGGATTCAGCCCAAGGCTCATGCAGGTAGCAATCGCCATAGGAGCAAATACATATACAGTACCGATTGTGGATCCTGTAAGTGTTGCAAGTACACTCGTTAACATACAGAATACAAAAATAAGAATGAAAGGATTGATATTTGTGCCAAGCATATTGGCTACCGTTTCTCCAACTAAGGCAGTTAATCCGGTACCGCCGAGAGCATCAGCAACACCAATAACACCGGCTGACATTAAAATAATTGGAGCCCCAATGTTATTACGAATTTCATCAAAATTCAAAACACCGATCACTAAAACCAGACCTGCAGATAAACCTGGAATCATATATCCGGCATCGCCTACTTTACTTTGAAGAATCATACCAATCACAGCTGCAATAAAGGCCGCATAGGTTGCATTTTCTTTCCATTTTGGTAAATCGTAAACGGTATCTTTGGATTTATCTGTGCCTGTTTTTGTATCTTCCACATTTTTGCTGGGCAGTATTTTATAACCAATTAAAGCCCATGCCACATAAGCCAGGGAAAGAATCAGATTTACAATAGAGAATTTTGCCAGGGAAACGCTGGTTATACCGGATTTGGCAGCTGCTAATACAGCAATAACAATACCATATTGTAATGTAACATTAATCGGGATCAGTGGGTGATTAGCTGCGAAACCGGCAGCAGCGATCACCTTGCCACGTGGTAATTTGTCAGAGTACTGTATCGTAGATAAAATACCTAAAGTTAGAATATAGAATGCAGTGGAACCTGTTCCAAAGATACTGCTGGCCAGCATGACAATAATAAATAACATGATATATGCTTTGTATCCACCTTTGTTAGCCATATTCATAATTGTTTTTCTGAAAGCACCAATCAGGCTTGTTTTTTGAAGTGCCGCCACGATTGCCATGAAAGAGGCAAGCATAATAATGGTTGCGTTAGAAAAACCGCCGAAAGCAGTCTTGATATCGGTTATGCCAAAAAGAACCATTAGAAGACAGGCAAGTATTGGAGGTGCACCGAATGGAAGTTTGTCTGTCATGATTAAAACAATCATGAGAATTGTGATAGCAAGAGCAATAATCATTGGGATAGTCATTTGTTGGACTCCTCTCTTTTATAAAGCTATTATAATTGGCAGTAGGGTACAATTTATCAATTTCAGGATTCTTTTCTGGCATGAACCATAAGGATGGCGTATTCAATTGCATTGATCAGACTCAGCTCACTGGAGCGGCCGCTGCCAGCCAGATCAATGCCGGTACCATGGTCTACACTGGCACGAATAATAGGCAGTCCGAGAGTTACGTTAACACCTTCAACCGCTTCCCAGTGCTTTTCTTCACGGTTATAAACAAACCCTTTCACCTTTAGGGGAATATGACCCTGATCATGGTACATGGCAACAACAATATCATACCAGCCGCCCAGCGCTTTAGAAAATATGGTATCGGGAGGGGTGGGCTTCTGTTCCGGGATAATAATTCCCTCAGCGATGGCTGCATCAATGGCAGGCTGAATTTCTTCCACTTCCTCCCAGCCAAACATGCCGTTCTCACCACAGTGGGGATTTAACCCCGCTACTCCGATTTTAGGTTCTTTTATACCCAGGGCTTTGCAGCCTTCGTTGGCAATGCGGATGCAATCCAGAACACGGTCCTTTTTAACACGATCACAAGCTTCCCGCAACGACACATGAGTGGAAACATGGACTACCCGCAGGTCGCCGTGAGCCAGCATCATGGTGTACTTTGGTGTATCCGTATAATCAGCATAAATCTCGGTATGACCGGAATAATGATGACCTGCCATGTTTATGGCTTCTTTACTCAGGGCGTTGGTAACGGTAGCGTCAATCTGGTGCTCCATAGCCAACTGAATCACTTTTATTACATACTGGAAGGCTGCCTCACCACCCAGTGCACAGGCACCTACGCCAAAGGGTTTTGGCTCATTCAGTCCGGAGGTATCCGGAATTGCATCTGCAGGAATCAGTTTTAAATCCATCAGATCAATGGTGCCATAGGTGTACTTGCCTTCAGCGGGAGAAGAGATGACATTCAGTTTCAGATGAATGCCATGAACTTTTTCAGCCACCTTTAAAGCGTAACTTATGGAAGTTTCATCCCCTACTATCAAAGGCTTACAGTGCTCATACAGTTGTTCATCTGCCAATGCCCGAACCGTAATCTCCGGACCATTTCCAAAGGGATCACCCATGGAAATGCCAATAATAGGTCTCATTTGATTATTCATATCAACACATCCCTCTGTCAGCATTTTCCTTTAAAACCTGTTTTAGTGCTACAATTCCTTCCTCGCATAGATAGTTGAAAGGACGGCGGCAGTCGCCTACCGGATAACCAAGCAGAGAAACAGCCTTTTTAACGACAGTGTTTGGGTTGCCATATTTGAATACAGCACGGAATGAGGCAATGGAGTCCTGAGCAGCCTTGGCCTCATCCAGTTTACCGGCCTGAAACAGTTCAAAAATAGATGCAAGGACATGTGGATATACGTTGGCACATCCGGCAATACCGCCTGCACCGCCTGCTTCAAGGCAGGGAAGGATAAGGGAATCGTTTCCGGATAATACACGGAAATCTTTATCTAAATCCTTTGTAAGGTTAATATAGGCAAGTAAGTTATCCCAGTCACCGCTGGAATCTTTGGCACCCATAATAAGGTCTACATCTTTTGCCAGCTTTGCAACGGTCTCAGGAAGCAATTTATTGCCTGTACGTGCCGGAATGTTGTACAGCACGATTGGAATGTCTACATGTTTCGCAATTTCCACGTAATGATCGTAGAGCTCTTTTTGGGAAGCAAGAGCAAAGCTGGGTGTTATAATGGACAGCACATCAGCGCCAAGTTCCTGAGCTTTCCGGCTGACACGAATGGTATCAGACGTGGATATGCAGCCTGTACCTGCATATACCGGAACACGATGTTTTACCTGATCAATGGCTGCTTCAAGTACTTCAATTTTTTCTTTTTCGTTTAAGATATAACCTTCTCCGTTGGTTCCGAATGGGAATATACCGTGAACACCGCCCTCCAGCATTCGTTCAATCTGGTTACGCAGCTCCTCCAGATTAAGGGATTCATCGGCATTCATAGGGGTTAGAATTGGTGGGATAATACCTTTTAATTCGACTTTCTTCATTTTAATACTCTCCTCTGATTAAATAATTTTTTCATACAGTGACCTGGCATCAGCAGGTATAACTTCCCGCATATTGTTTACCAGAAGACGTGTTACCTGCATACCGGATTCTACCAGTCCGTCTAAGTCTTGGGCGGGTACTCCAAACTCTTTTAAGCTGGTGGGGATTTCTAGGTCTTTTATGATTTTCTCCATCCACGCAAGCAGATAAGCACTTTTTTCTTCCGCTGTCTGGCAATTTTCCTGGGTGTGAACACACCGGTCATAAACAGCAGCGAATTTCTCACGGCATACCGGTTCGTTGAATCCCATGACAGGTGCAAGTAACATAGCGTTGGAAACGCCGTGGGGAATGTGGTATTTGCCGCCAAGGGGATAGCTTAATGCGTGTACGGCAGTAGTTCCGGAGGCTGTAATAGCCAGTCCGCCGTAATAGGCAGCAATCTGCATCCTGTTTTTTGCTTCCATTGCCTCGGAGTTGTTACATGCCTCCATGATGTTGTTAAGAATCAGATCCAGACCCTCAAGTGCGTACAAATCGCTGAATGGATTTGCTTTATTACTGGTAAAGCACTCAATGCAATGGGCCAGAGCATCCACACCCGTAGCTGCTGCAATCTTGCGGGGGACGTTCTTAATCATTCTGGCATCCAGTATCACATAGTCAGCGATCATGTTCTCATTGACAATTCCCACTTTTAATTCCTTTTCCGGAACGGCAACAATGGCATTGGGGGTGACCTCTGCTCCAGTACCTGCAGTGGTGGGAATCAGAATAATGGGAACGCACTTTTGTGCACGGCCCGGATCGTCTAACAGTTCCTTTACACCGTACTCGTCGGTGACAAGGATACTTGCCAGCTTGGCTGCGTCCATGACGCTGCCACCGCCGCATGCTACGATCATATCCGCTTTGCTGGCTTTAAACTGGTCTACCAGCTTTTGAACTGCGGTATAAGTCGGTTCCGGAGGGAGTTCATCAAGGACATAGTAATCGGCTCCTGCAGCTTTTACTGCTTCCTCAGGCAGGGAAAACAGGCCGGATTCCTGGATTCCCTTATCTGTAAACATGGCAACCCGATTCACCTTTCGGTTTTTTAGGATGGTGGTGATGCTTTCCATGGCGTTTTCTCCGCCATATACGGCGTGGGGCATTTTAATGTTATAGGTTTTCAGCATTTTTAAATCCTCTCTGTGTTATTAATGGCTCTGGGCAGCAGTTGGGTTATAGACTCCAACCCGCTCTCTCTTTTGACCAAGAACATCCTCCTCGGTGAATCGAAGGTATTTCACTCCTGCACGGGTGTGGGAGGCATAGGCCAGATGGAGCGCCCCATCATCTGACTGCATCAGATAGGGATATTCGTACTGCCGGTTATTGGTTTTATTTTCCTCACCCATATAGCCTTCACCCCGTTCCATATAGCGGATGATGGGGAATGTCAGACCGCCATCCTCAGTCAGTGCAACCGCAACCGGGCAGCGAAGACCAGGCCATGCAGCCTTGCCCGGCTGGGGATCGGGTGTGCAGGTGGGGTTGTAGGCAATGGCAATGCGTCCGCTTTGCAGTTTCACTGCACTGAAACTGGAGTTATTGTTTGGAAGAGGAGTGGGAGCCGGCTCACTCCAGGTCTCGCCCCAGTCATAGGACTCACTGCGGTGAATGCGGAAAGCTTCCCGGTTACGCATAAAAGCAACCAGATGTCCGTTTTCCAGCTCTATGACATTGGCATGAACATGACCGTTGCTCTTCGGCATCATCACCATGCGCCACGTCTTTCCTTCGTCATCAGAGATGCGGAAAGCGGTGGGATCTCCGGACAGTCCGTCTTTAGAATCTGTGCACAGCCAGTTGGCGAAAATCCACCGTCCAGATGAAAGTATCTGAATCGGCTGGCGGCAAAAGGTTCCCTCTTCTGGGAACACTGTTTCAAAGGGTCCCCATGTTCTGCCCCCGTCTGTACTCTTCTGGCAGCGTACTACGGCTGTATACTGCATGTTGTCTTTGCCTTCCTGGCGATCCATCTGGGCGGTGTACATAGCCCATACAGCATGATCAGGCCCGTAGAATAAGGAGGGGTTCTGCTCACTGCGGTCAGGGTCACCGGAGATATCCACAGGCGGAAGCCATGCGGATCCGTCTTTAGGAAGAAGTGAGCAGATAATATGGATATCAGCGCTGCCTTCATAGGTGCCTGCAAACCAGCAGCACAACAGATCGCCGTCAGGCAGTTCAAGCATTGCCGGAGCATGGGCGGTTGGATATCCACCGGTAGGAAGGAGTGCTTCCAGAATGCCCATATCATCATTTTGATAAATAGTGCCGTCCCAGGTCAGGCCAGGTAATTTCGCGTATTGCATGTTTTATCCTCCTGATTTGTATTTTTTAAGGCAATTATTTCATTGCCGGATACACTGATTTAAATTAGAAACCGGTCTGACAGATCCATAAAGAGAGATTCCCTGCCGAAACCACCTGACTTTGATATGATATTGATTCTTTTTCCCTTGTAGAGTACTTCTGAGAGTACAACACCCTGTTCAACCTCACAGACAGGTGAAATAACGTTTATGCCCGTCTGTTTTACAAACTGGTATAGAAGATCTCCGCCCATGAGAAAAACAGTAGCGTTTACGCCACGGTCAATCAATCCTTCGATCAGCTGTGCCATTACAGCAACAACATTTTCCCTGATCTGTGAAAGTTCAATTCCTTTCTCTTTTGCAAATGCGTAGGTCTTACCGGGCTCGTCCGGTCCGTTGGCATTTAAAATAACCACAGGTGATTCCTCACAGGATTGAATCACATGAGACACCAGGCTGCACGCCGAATCTCCATTTGCCCAGGAAGGACTTAGTTTTTCTTCCGGAGTCAGGTGGTAATGTGGAGCTCCCATTCTTTTAGCATAGCTGCATTGAGCCAGAGACACCGGATGAATACTGCCGCATGCAATGAGCAAATGAGAAGATATTTCCGGTATTTGAGGCTTGCTCCCGCAAAGTCCTGTCAGCATGGGAAGCAGCGACGCGAACCCTGCACAGCCAGCCAGCAGATGTATTTCCCCTTTCTCTTTCAGCTTCTGTGCAATCCGCTCCAGGTCGTCTGCTGACTGTGAATCATGAATCAGGATTCCTTCATACTGGCTCCAGTCCTGCCGGGGATCTTCTATAATGAAAGAAGTGATATCTGTCTGGGACCGGATAATCTGTGTAATGTCAGAGTATAAAACAGGTTCAAAGGGATCTTTTCCAAAAACGCTTTTATCAATAGGAACGTTATCAGCGTAGTGGATTCCCTTTCTGGTTGTGCGGTTCATCTGGGGATAAGCCGGAATAAAATGGATCCGCTTCTGTCCGCCAGCTTTTAGTACAGCAGAAAGTTCTGCTCCGATATTTCCACGAAGAACGGAATCCGTTTTTTTGTAAATATAAGGAATTCCAGCTTTTCGTGCGTGCTCTGTTATGGAAAACACAGCTTCATAGGCGTCTTTCTGGTTTAAGTGACGGGTTTCGGCATCAACCACCAGGACATCAGTTTCAGGGCTGAAATCTGACGTATTAAACTTACAGTCTAAGGTAACATACGCAGTTGCACCACTTGCTGATAACTGGACACTGGTATCCAGTGCGCCCGTAAAATCATCTGATATTATTAATAATTTAATCATGTAATTCCCTTTTCCATCTGCTTTTATCAGGTTTTTATAAACGCCCTTGTATCTTAAAAACATGATACCATACGGGAATAGGTTCACCAACCAATTAAATCATTGTTTTAGTTCATATATGAAACACATCATAAAAACGAAAAGCAGGTTTTTGTATAATATACACAAATTATATTTATTGCTTTCAAAGAAAAGTGAAATATGGTATAATGAATTACGAATCAAATGTTCCAAATATGAACAATTTGGGACGACAACTTGGACATGCCATTCATATTACTTACGGGAGAAGAACTATGCGAAAAGAATACTTAATGGAAACAACAGATGTTTTAAGCCAGTTGGAGACATCGCTTCAGGGACTTTCGGATGCCTCAGTGGAAGAGAGAAGGTCAAAGTATGGGTTTAACAAACTAAAGGAAGGGAAAAAGCCCAGCCTGATCGAAAAATTTTTAAAAGAACTTGCTAACTTTATGACAATTGTTCTGATTGTTGCAGCAGTTATTTCAGGAGTGACTTCGATTTATGCAGGGGAAAGCATGATTGATACCCTTATTATTATTTCTGTGGTTATCATCAATGCGGTTCTTGGTGTTTATCAGCAATCCAAAGCAGAATCTGCAATCGAATCATTACAGGAGATGGCGGCAGCCACATCAAAGGTAATCCGAAATGACAAGCTTCTCATTGTCCGATCCGAAGAACTGGTTCCTGGTGACATTATTCTATTGGAAGCAGGGGACTCTGTACCTGCAGACTCCAGAGTTTTGGAATCTGCCAGCTTAAAGGTGGAGGAAGCGGCGCTGACCGGAGAATCCGTATCCGTATCTAAGATGGTGGAAGCTGTTTTAAGCGACTCAGGAGAGGTTGCGCTGGCAGACAGAAAGAACATGGTTTATACCGGTTCTACCATTGTTTATGGAAGAGGTAAGGCTGTTGTATGTTATACTGGCATGGAGACTGAAATTGGTCATATTGCCGATGCACTCAACACAGCCAAAGAGGAAGAAACTCCGCTGCAGATTAAATTAGACCAGCTTTCCAAAGTACTGTCCATTATGGTTCTTGGAATCTGCGCTCTTATGTTCGCCATAGATTTATTAAGAATTGGCATATCTGGAGGCGGGATTCATTTAGAGCAGATTATTGATACCTTTATGATTGCGGTTTCTCTGGCTGTAGCCGCTATTCCGGAAGGTCTGGCAGCCGTTGTTACCATTCTGCTTTCCATTGGCGTGACTAAGATGTCAAAGAAACATGCCATTATCAGAAGACTGACAGCAGTGGAAACGCTGGGGTGTACCCAGATCATCTGTTCAGATAAGACAGGAACCTTAACACAAAATAAAATGACGGTTGTGGAACATTCTGCTTCTGATGAAACTCTTATGATGACTGCCATGTCACTGTGCTGTGATGCACAACTGGATACAGACAGTTCACAGGCAGTGGGAGAGCCTACGGAATGTGCCCTGGTTAACGATGCATTTAAAAATGGTTTGTCAAAGCCGGAGCTATCCAGGATATATGTAAGAATCGGAGAAGCACCCTTTGATTCTGTCAGAAAAATGATGTCAACGGTTCATAAAAAAGCAGATGGCACTGTAATACAGTTTACAAAAGGAGCTCCTGATGAGGTTCTAAAGCGATGCACCAAAGTTTATACAGGGGATGGCATTGCAGAAATGACAGATGAAATCCGTGAAGCCATTTTAAAAGCTAATAAAAGCATGGCAGATAAGGCCCTCAGGGTTTTGTGCGGTTCCATGAGAGAGTGGGACAGCGCCCCGGTTGCCATGGAACCGGATATTCTGGAAAAAGAACTGGTGTATTTGGGATTGTCCGGAATGATTGATCCGGTACGGCCGGAAGTAAAAGCAGCCATTACAGAGTGCCAGGAAGCAGGTATCCGTCCGATAATGATCACCGGAGACCACAAGGATACCGCAGTTGCCATTGCAAAAGAGCTTGGAATTCTTGAAAATGAAAGCATGGCAATTACCGGTGCCGAACTTCAGAAGATCTCCGATAAAGAACTGGAACAGACCATACAGAATTATTCTGTTTATGCGAGAGTTCAGCCGGAACATAAAGTACGTATTGTTAAGACATGGAAGAAGCTTTCCAAAGTAACCGCCATGACAGGAGACGGAGTAAACGATGCTCCTTCTATTAAAGAAGCTGATATTGGCGTGGGAATGGGAATTACGGGAACAGATGTGACTAAGGATGT
>SVDS01000135.1 GCA_015057715.1 Paenibacillaceae bacterium | reverse complement strand
TCATCAAAGGGATTTTCTTTTACAGATAACTCCAGAAGGGGCAGATACTGGGTCCTCGGTTTTGAATTATCCGGGTAGTGATTTAATACAAGTCCTGTCACCCAGCCTGATTTTTCCGGCTCTGATCCACTGTACTCCAATATTTCATGTACCGGATGAATCCAGCGGTATCCTTGGCGTTTATGGATCTTTTCCATGGGATACTGCTTCTTTGGTGTTCCGTCTGGATTCAACGAAAATGTGAATAAATATCTGGCACGGGTCTGATCCGGTTTCCAGGCAGACTCTAAGATTTTTCTCCAGCCCGGTATAAATACTTCGTCTAAATCATTGGATACGCAGATATCTGCATCTTCAGGCACATGATCAAGAGCAATGTTTCGGGCTGTATCAAATCTCCATGGGGAAATGGTTTCCTCATATACAGTCGCCCCCCTGGCTCTGAGTTTTTCAACAGTGCCGTCTGTAGAGCCTGTATCGGTCACAATCACCTCATCGGCTTCAGAAACCGCATCCATCCACCGGTCCACAAACTGCTCTTCATTCTTGCTGATTGCATAAACGCATATCTTATATCGGTTCAATCAAACCATCTCCTTTTAGAATATTCTGATTGCTAGATACAATATATGCCAAAACAGTTTGTCTCGTGATAGAAATAAGACAATCAGGTTTCTTTATGAAAGGCTCACTCCGTACACCATTTCATAAATCTCTTTCTTATAAGGCATAAATTCCTCTTCAGTAAATGGTTTTCCATAGCTGGTAACCCATAGCTGCATTGGACTGTCCTGGGGTTTTAAAGGCATTTGTTCATAGTAAAAATGATTGACATAAAACCCCAAACGTTCATAAAATACTGCCCTTTTTCCTGTTGCGGGATTTTCCTCCGTCACAGGCTCAATTTCCAGAAATACAGGTTTTTTTATTTCTTTCACTGCTTCTTCGATCAGAAGTCTGCCATAGCCCTTTCCTCTTGAAATCTTTGCAGTTGCCAAATGCTCAAAAAAAGCACATCCAGGCAGATCCCAGTATCCCAGAAACGCCATAATTCTCCCTTCCGCTTCCACTGCCAGTGTATGATAGGCGGGGTTATGAAACACAAGTTTCTGGCTTTCCTTTGTACGTCTTTCCTGGTATATAAATGACTCCTCATAAATGGCATATATTTCTTCAAAGCGGTTCTGTGGTTCTCTGATTAACATTTTTTATCTCCTGTGGTTCTTATTATATTATTTGTATCTATTGTATCATAAACTTCTTATATTTGCAGACAAATGCACCCTGTCCGGATCTCTCCTGTTAATCTGGCAGGAGAAACCCCGGGCAGGGCGCATGGATATATTACTTTAAGTTTATCTGCTTACTGAATCGTGATTCTTCCCTGTCCTGCCGGATTTGCATAATCAGAGCTTACATTTCCGCCTAAGTTATTACGGATGAAAGCCGAGAGAATATCCACATCTGTCATTACATCGTCACGGATTACTTTGCTGTTTTTAAACATTGTCATACCATCACCAGCCATCTTTAACATGTAATTGTGAGAAGCTACGGTATAAACTTTGGACGTATCGAGAGGAGAATCGCCAATCATGATATCTGCTACCCTGTATGCCCCAGCTACTTTTACAAAGTTACCTTTTTCATCTACCTGTACACTGGATGGAACTGAGGTTTTAATGGTATATTTTAAACCGGATACTTGTAAAAAGCCACCGCTTTCCTTGGGATAATTACGAGAAGCCATCTCCAGGGCATCCTTGATCTGCTGTCCGGTAACTTCTGCCACGCAGCCCATGTTGCCAAAAGGATGTACAGTAAGTGTATCGTTATATGTGATATTTCCCGGTTTAATGCCTGCACGGACACCGCCGCCGTTTACTATACCGATGTCTGCTCCAAGAACCTGGCGGTATGCATCTGCACAAAGATCACCTAAGTTGGTTTCTCCGCTTCTGACTGCCCGTTCCCCTGTAGCAGGATTATTGATGCTCAGTTCTACATCAGTATGTCCCAATACGACTTTTAAGGATTCATTATACTGGGCCTGAATGTGCTTAATAAACTGGTCTGTATCATAATCCAGGGCTTTTCCATCCTTGGATACTGCTGTTTTACCAGGAATGACCAGCTGGCTTCCCAAAGTAAGAACGTTTGGATCTTTAATCTTGTCCCTGTTTGCATTATAAATTTCTCTCCAGCGGTCAAAAGAGCCTAATTCTCTCTTTGCAATGCGGCTTAAGGAATCGCCTTTTTGTACGGTGTAAGTACTGGATACTGCACCTGCAGGAACCTCAGTTACTAACTCACTGGCAATAGAACCGTCAGGGCGTATGGTCAGCTTTCCGATGTTCTTTAATTTAGTTCCTGTCTGGGTAAGGAGCACGTCCTTTCCATCTTTATTCTTTATATTTTTTGAGTATTCTTCATGAGAGTGGCCGTCAATTAATGCATCAATTCCATTTGTATTCTTTATTACACTGTCAGAAGTCCACCGGTCAGTCGTGCCGTTTTCCCCCAGATGGCCTACTAAAATAACGTACTGAGCACCTTCTGTTCTGGCACTGTTTACGGACTGCTGAATCTGATCGTAAAGCTTCTTTCCCGTTTCATCTTCACAGAAACCATAAATATAATTGCCGCTTCCATCCTGGAAGTAGGCTGGTGTTGACTTGGTAAAGCTCTCCGGTGTGGTTGCGCCTACCAGTGCAACTTTTGTATTTCCGTATGTAAACATCTTATAAGGAGCAAACACTGGAGTATTGGTTTTTAAATCCATAAAGTTGCTGGAATAGTATCCGCAGCTTAATTTGCCAGCCAGTTCCAAAAACCGTGGCATACCGTAATCATATTCATGATTGCCCGGTACGGCAAAATCATATCCGACCTGATTCATAATGTCAATGATGTATCCGCCGTCAGAAAGTGTTCCGATGGGAGCTCCCTGAATCGCATCTCCAGCATCAATCAGAGTCACATAGGGCGTCTGGGCTTTCATCTCTTTTTTATAAAGAGAAAGACCTGCATAACCGATTTTTTCATCAATGCCGCAGTGAACATCATTGGTATACAGAATCACAATATCCTGATCTGCAGCCCTGGCCGGAAATGATAGACCTGTGGCAAGGGACAAAACCATGAGTACGGACAGGCAAAGAGACAGAAACCTTCTTTTTGTACTTCCTTTCATTGCTTGAATCCTCCTTTAACATATGCTTTTTCCTATATTATATCAGATCAATGTAAAATTTCCATATTATTTTGTTAATATTTTCCTTTTATCTGAATCTTTATTTCACAAAAAAACCTCTCTGCCTTAGCTTGTTCACTATGCAGAGAGGTTTGTTCATTATTTATTCAGTTTCTGTTTCTTCACTCACTTTAATACCAAGATCTACCAGCTGTTTTGGATCTACCGGAGCCGGTGCCTCAGACATCAAGCAGGAGGCATCTTTTACTTTCGGGAATGCAATTACGTCACGGATGCTGTCTGCTCCAACCATCAGCATGATTACACGGTCAAGACCATAGGCCAGACCTGCGTGAGGCGGTACACCGTATTTAAATGCATCTAACAGGAAGCCGAACTGCTCGTTTGCCTGCTCTTTGGTAAAGCCCAGTACTTCGAACATCTTAGACTGAATATCACCCTGGTGGATACGGACAGATCCGCCGCCTAACTCTGTACCGTTTAACACGATATCATAAGCTTTTGCGCGTACAGCCCCTGGATTGGTATCGATAAGAGCCCAGTCTTCTTCCATAGGCATGGTAAATGGGTGGTGCATGGCTGTAAAGCGTCCCTGTTCCTCGGAATACTCAAGTAATGGGAATTCAGTTACCCATAAGAATTTAAATACATCCTTCTTTAAGAGTTCTAACTGTCTTGCCAGTTCCAGACGCAGGTTACCCAGCACGTCAAAGACAACCTTGTCTCTGTCTGCAGCAAATAACAGAAGATCTCCTGGCTGTCCATCCATGGCATCTGCCAGTGTCTTAAGCTCTTCTTCTGACATAAATTTGGAGAAAGAACATTTGTAAGTTCCGTCTTCATTGACTGCCAGATAAGCAAGACCTTTCGCACCGAAGCCCTTTGCATAGTCTACAAGAGCATCGATCTTTTTCCTTGGCATAGCTCCCTGTCCCTTTGCATTAATACCGCGGACAGATCCACCGTTCTCTAAGGCTCCCTTAAATACAGCAAACTCGGTATCCTTAACTACCTCAGATACGTTTTTCAGTTCCATTCCAAAACGCATATCCGGTTTGTCAGAACCAAAACGATCCATGGCTTCTCTCCAGGTCATACGTGTAATTGGAAGCTCCAGATCGAAATTGCAGATTTCCTTAAACAGCTTTTTTAACAGTCTCTCATTAACTGCCAGTACATCTTCCACATCTACAAAGGACAACTCCATATCGATCTGTGTGAATTCCGGCTGTCTGTCTGCACGTAAGTCTTCGTCACGGTAGCATCTTGCCAGCTGGAAATAACGGTCATAGCCAGAGCACATAAGCAGCTGTTTAAAAAGCTGGGGGGACTGGGGAAGGGCATAAAAGGAACCGGGATGAACACGGCTTGGCACCAGATAATCTCTTGCACCTTCCGGTGTGCTCTTAATGAGAGTCGGAGTCTCGATCTCTAAAAAGCCTTCCTCTGCCAGAAATGCTCTTGTTAAGGTGGCAACCTGGCTTCTGATCATGATATTTTTCTGAATGTCCGGTCTTCTTAAATCCAGATAACGGTATTTCAGTCTCAGTTCTTCTTTTGTTTTGCTGTTTTCCTCAACCGGGAAAGGAGGAGTCTCAGATTCTGAGAGAATTCTTAGGCTCTTGGCACGCACTTCAATGGCGCCTGTCGCCAGATTCTCATTCACACCGCCTGAGCGGTTCTCTACCACGCCGGTAACAGCGATAACAAACTCACTTCTCAGTTTTTCTGCTTTTGCAAAATTCTCTGCTCCGCAATCGCTCTCTTCGAAGATGATCTGCAGAATACCGGAACGGTCTCTTAAATCAACGAATATAATTCCGCCCTTATTTCTGCTTTTCTGAACCCAGCCCATTACTGTCACTTCATTTCCTGCACAGGCTGCTGTAACTTCCGTACATCTATGGGATCTTTTTAAACCCAACATTGACTCTGCCATAATTTCCTCCTAATTTGTTTCCTTCAGTGCTTCTTTATAAAATTCCTTAAACTGGGTATATCCTTCTTTTATAAGGCTTTCCTTCTGGAACTTTTTATTTTTATTCATCTGGGATACCAGGACTGTCTTACCTTTGGCGCGTTCATTCATGGCCTCTTTCACAGCTTCATTCATGACCGCATCGCTCACACCCTTTTCAATCAGGAATGCAAACCGTTCTTCATTGCCAGGTACTGTAAACCCTTCTTCCATAAGAATGGTGATGATTCGTTCAAAACCAATGGAAAATCCGCACGCAGGAGTATCCATACCAGTGAATTTTCCGATCATCTTGTCATAACGGCCGCCTCCGCCTACAGAACCTGGGAAACCGTCTACCAGAATCTCAAAAATAGTTCCTGTATAATAGGACATTCCACGTACCAGAGTGGGATCAAATTCGATCTTAAACTGACTGGTGGTAATAGCACTCACGCTGTCAATAATAGCCGCCAGATTCTCTGCCTGTTCCGGATCCATAGCATCTTTTAATACTTCCTTTAAGCTTCTGACACCAGATGCGTCTCTGGTCACAGTCTCAAACAAAGCTAAATAGTTATTGACATTCTCTTCCGGATAACCCGCTTCCTTTAATTCCCGGGCCACGCCATCCATACCGATCTTGTCCATCTTATCAAGAATAATAAAAACCTGATCATAAGACTCTTCCGAAAATCCGCAGTGAGCCGCCATGCCCTTTAAGATATTACGGTCATTAATTCTTACCGTATATCCTTTAAATCCAATTTTTCCAAGGAGTGTGGTCGTGGCAAGTATCAGTTCGATCTCCGCCAGTCTGGTAGGATCTCCAAGGATATCGATGTCACACTGGACGAACTGTCTGAAACGTCCTCTCTGAGGGCGGTCTGCTCTCCATACACTTCCCATCTGAAGGGATTTAAACGGAGCCGGTAAAACTGCTGCATTGTTGGAATAATATCTGGAAAGGGGGACTGTCAGATCATAACGCAGACCGCTGTCAACCAGATCATTCTCCATCTGCGCTGCTTCCAGATTCAGTTTTTCTCCCCGCTTCATAATCTTGAAAATCAGCTTTTCATTGTCGCCGCCCTGTTTGCTGCTTAAGTTCTCAATGTGCTCTACACAGGGAGTTTCAATGGAATTAAATCCAAATCCGCCGTATGTCTCCCGAATCTGGTTCATTACATATTCCCGTACCTGCATTTCCGCAGGGAGTATGTCCTTCATTCCGGTAACCGGTTTCTTTTTTAATGACATTTTTTTCACTCCGTTTTTTATATTTTCTATCTTTCCTGGAAATCGCAAATCATGCTTTCTATTTTAAATTACATTTCTGATTTTGCAAGCATTTTTTCTTTTCTTTCTATCATTTCATCGATTCGGGCGATGTACTGTTCCACATCCTTAACATTTTCCACCCTCTCCAACCGATTCTCCGATGGAAAAACAACTTTCGTGGTAGTTCCTGCCCCGCAGGCTGCTATGGTCTGCTTTTCCTCCATAATGAGGATGTTGTAGATACAGGCTTTTCCAGGCACTGAATATCCCACATTCTCAAAGTTACCCGCCATATTTTTCTGGCGGTAGAGGTAGTAGGGCTCCTGTCCCATGCTCCGGGCGTAGGCTGCCGTTAAATCCACCATCTCCTGAGTTCCGGTGATTTTTAAATCTCCGTATTGTTCCTTATACATATTAAGGCGGGCTGCCCGCTTAATTGCCAGAGTGTGGACGGTGATGCCGTCTGGTCCCAGAGCTTTAATTTCTTCCATGGTCCTTCTTACATCCTCCATGTCCTCTCCAGGCAGTCCGATAATTAAATCCATATTAATATTGTCAAAGCCCAATGATCTGGCTAATGAAAAACGGTCCTTTACCATCTCCACAGTATGACGGCGGCCAATGATCTTCAGGGTCTCCTCTTTCATCGTCTGAGGATTTATGGAAATACGGGTTACACCATATTTCTTTAATACCTCAAGCTTCTCCTGTGTTATGCTGTCCGGTCTTCCTGCTTCTACTGTAAATTCTTTTACATCTTTAAAATCAAATGTATTCTTCAGCCTGGAGATCAGCGTTTCCAAATGCTCTGCACTGAGGGAAGTCGGTGTTCCGCCTCCTATATACACAGTATCAAGTGTTTTTCCTGCCATTCGCCTGGCTGTAAACTCCATTTCTTTAAACAGGGCCTCCAGGTAATCACCCATTCGTTTCTCCCACTGGCTGATGGGAAACGATGTGAAGGAACAGTAAAGGCAGGTGGTGGGACAGAAGGGAATTCCGATATAAAGGCTGTATCCGTTTTCATAGTCAATTTCTGAAAGCAGATCTAACTCTTTTTTCGCAATTTCCAGACTTAAGTCCACCTTCTGATCACTGGTTAAATACGTCTGTTTCATGTAATTAGAAACTTCCTCTTCCCTGCTTCCGGAAAGAAGTTTTGTCATGGCTATTTTAACCGGGCGTATCCCGGTAAGCGTTCCCCAGGGCAGCTCCCTGCCGGTCAGTTCTTCCGCCATACCGTAAAGCATCCGCTTTATCCGGTTTTTGGTCTCAAAGCGGTCGGAAAAATCCACCTTCGTCTCGGATGCTTTTGTTATTCCCTGCTCCATGTCCTCCAGACTTAACCGGAAGAAATCATCTCCAGTTACACCATGGACAAGGAGCCGGAATTCTTCATCTGTTTTCTCCTCATGAAGGAAACGTTCTCCCGGATAAAATGCCATAAGCAGTTCCCTGATATCCTGTTCAAAGGATTGATCATCTAATATTAAACCTATCATTTTTAGTCCCTATCCTCTGTATAATGCCACCGGATTATATGATTTTTCATGACCGATGGTAGTAACGCTTCCATGTCCCGGATAAACCATGGTATCACCGGGAAGAGGAAACAGCTTTCCTCTGATGGAGCTTATAATTTTCAACTGGTCTCCTGTAGGAAGATCTGTACGCCCCAGGGATTCCAAAAAGAGAGTATCCCCGCTGATTAATACGTCTTCCTCTTTCATATAGTAGCAGACACTGCCTTCTGTATGACCGGGAGTTGCGATCACATGAGTTAAAATCCCTGCAGGATCAATGGTTTCCCCATCTGTCACGTAGCGATCTGCCTCTATGGAACACAGTCTTCCCATGTTTGTGGAAAGATTCACAGAGGGATCGCTTAACAGCATTTTTTCATTTTCCCCGGCATAAATTACGATCTCCGGAAACGCCTGTTTTATCTCTTTAACTGCCATAATGTGATCAAAGTGGCCATGAGTGAGTAAAATGGCTTCCGGTGTTACAGACAGCTTCCTGCACTGCTCCAGAATAAATTCCCCTTCATCGCCTGGATCCACAATTATTGCCTTTTTTAACTGCTCCCGGAAAATAATATAACAATTGGTACCAATCTGCCCCACCGGGTATGTTTTAATTCTGAAATCACTCATATTCTTATCTCCTGTTTCAATCGTTCACTTTGATCCGTTCGTTATATAGTAAATACCGGAATATCCGTTCCATACAAAAGCTTTGCCTGATAATAATCTGCATACTCCATGTAAAGAATATTATCCTCACTTCTTGTGGTTATGAAGTAGTCAGCCGCCGCAAACACACACCTGATATCATCTTCCATTGTGCCCATTCTTACTATCACTTCTCTGCCGTCTGCCTTCAGTTCCTCTGACACCGCTAAAACCTGCCGGTATCCCTCTTCACCGGCAGAAGGACTGATATATAATAAAAGCCTGGTATCTGCAGGACTTAACGCCATATATTCCGTTAAAATCCTTTTCCAGAGGGAAAATGGACTTAAATAATCTGCAATCAGAAGAATCGTCTTCCTGTCTGTTTTTGGAATCAACGGATTGATCTGATTCCAGTCTTCTTTCTGATCAAACTTCTTTATAAAATCTTCAGCCGGCAGCAGAAACTCCTTCTGATTTTCTATCAGTTTCTCCTCTGTCCAGTTCCACCAGGCGATCCGGTTTAAAGCTCTTCTCTGCTCCTCATCAAACCGGTATCCAATGATTTTAGCCGGATTTCCACCCACCATCGCGTAGGCAGGCACAGATTTTGTGACCACACTCTCAGCTCCGATCACCGCTCCGTTGTGAATGGAAACACCACTCATAATCGTCGCTCCATTGCCGATCCAGACATCATTTCCAATGAGCACGGAGCCTTTTCGTTTTGTTCTGTCAGGAAGCGCCATAGTCATAAAAGACGGGCTCCCCTGAAAAACGGATTTGTAATTATGATTTAAATTAACAAGAAATGTAATTTTATCAGCAAGGGCGCAGTACTTTCCGATCTGTACACAGTGAACCCCTTGTGCAACGTTAAAGTTTAATCCTGACTGTATTTCCGCACCCACGATATAGCTGTCTTTATCGATCTGCATAAAAGGGAAACGTTCCTCGGCGCCTGCAACAGGCATGGTAAGTCTGTTTAAACTTTTCACTGTCTGTGGAAGATATTTCACGGGATATACCACGGTCCACAACACCTTTCTGAATAAAAAGAGAAAAACTGCGTTATCCCGCAGTCCTCTCAATGTCAATTACACCTTCGATTTGTCTCAGTTTATCAACCAGTTTTCCAAGTTCTTCCACACCATGAGTCTCAAAAGTCATGGTAATGGTAGCTTTCCCCTGTTTGTTGGTTCTGGAATTCATGGAAGTGATATCAATCTGCCTCTCAGTAAACACCTTGGAAATGTCAACAAACATACCGATTCTGTTATTGGCAAAAATTTTGATTTCCGTAGAATAACGTTCTTTTGTATTATCACCTTCCGGCTCCTGCCACTCTGCATCGATTAAGCGGTTTCTCTCATCTTCCGGAAGATTTAAAACATTGACGCAGTCTGTTCTGTGAATGGAAATGCCTCTTCCTCTGGTTACAAAGCCTACAATCTCATCGCCTGGCACAGGTGAGCAGCATTTAGAGAAACGGACCGCAAGATCATGAATTCCCTTAACAACAATTCCGCTACCGGTACGTCTCTTAATTGGAAGTCTGCTGCCCATATCCTCAATATCGTTTAATATGGTGGTGTCAGTTACATCTTTCTTTAATTTCTTATCCTTTTCATCCACCATCTTATTGATGACCTGGCCTTCTTTCAGACCACCGTGGCCAATGGATGCAAGCACAGAATCCCAGTCGCGGAAAGCATAACGCTTCATTACCTTACTCTGATATTCCGGTTTGTTAATCTCTGAATAATTAATTCCTTTGGCTTTACAGTAGCGGTCCACCATCTCCTTGCCCCGGAGAATATTGTCTTCTTTCAGCTCTGTCTTAAACCATTGGTTAATTTTATTTTTTGCCTGGGTGCTTTTCACCACATTCAGCCAGTCCCTGCTTGGGCCTTTGCTGTTCTGAGAGGTGATAATCTCCACCTGATCACCGTTTTCAATGACATATTCAATGTTCACCAGCTTGCCGTTGACTCTGGCACCCACCATCTTGTTCCCAACTGCGCTGTGTATGGAGTATGCAAAATCAATGGGCGTTGAACCGCTGGGAAGATTCTTTACATCACCTGACGGAGTAAAGCAGTAAACACTGTCGGAGAACAGATCTAAGTCACCCTTAACCATATTTAAGAATTCCTTGTTGTCGGACATGTCCTTCTGCCATTCTAAAATCTGGCGAAGCCAGCTTAACTTCTCCTGTTCTTTGCCTGCCGCAACCTGACCGCTTCCGCTCTCCTTATACTTCCAGTGAGCCGCAATTCCGTATTCCGCAGTACGGTGCATCTCATACGTACGAATCTGAATTTCAAAGGGCTGGCCGTTGTTGCCGATCAGTGTTGTATGAAGGGACTGGTACATGTTGGGTTTGGGCATTGCGATATAATCCTTGAAACGCCCTGGGATAGGTTTATACAGTTCGTGAATTACACCAAGTGCAGCATAACAGTCTTTCACATTGTCAACAATAATCCGTACTGCGAACAGGTCATAGATCTGATCCAGCGTTTTATTCTGGTTGACCATTTTTTTATAGATGCTGAAGAAATGTTTGACACGGCCGTCCACTCTGGCATCAATTCCAGCTTCCTTTAAATGTTCTTCCACCTCATCAACAATGCTCTTTACAAAGTATTCTCTGGCATCTTTTTTTAGTGATATTTTTTCTGCCAGCTCATAATAGGTATCCGGCTCTAAGTATTTTAAAGAGAGATCATCCAGTTCGATTTTAATTTTGGAAATACCAAGACGATGGGCAATGGGAGCATAGATCTCCATGGTCTCCTTTGCCTTTTCCTTCTGCTTTTCAGGTCTCATGTATTGAAGCGTCCGCATATTGTGAAGGCGGTCGGACAGCTTGATGATAATGACGCGAATGTCCTTGGCCATGGCTAAGAACATCTTTCTTAAATTCTCCGCCTGAATCTCCATCTTATCCATAGACCAGGAAATCTGGGTCAGTTTGGTGACTCCGTCTACTAAAAGAGCCACCTCTTCCCCAAACTCTGCCTTTAGTTCATCTAAGGACATAATGGTATCCTCTACCACATCATGGAGGATACCTGCAGCAATGGTCTCTTTATCCATCTCTAAATCGGCCAGAATGATGGCAACACAAAGAGGATGAATAATGTAGGGTTCACCGGATTTGCGCACCTGGTCCTTATGGGCATCGGCTGCGATATGATAAGCTTTTTCTATCATGGAAATATCATCTGATGGGTGATATCTCTTTATGCTCGCAACCAGTTCTTCATAAAGGGCTTGCGGACTTGTAAAATCAGCGGGCGCCTCCAGATCAATGTCTACTTTCTTCATTTCTTTATGTTCTTTATCGAATTCAGTCACCTTGTTTTTCTCCATCATTGGATTATCTGCCATATGCCGTCACCTTTTTGTAACATTTTTGTTTTCACCGATTTTTAAACGTAGTTATCATACATTATACGTATTGTTGTCGAAAAAAGCAATTATTTTTTCTTTCTCTTCCTGTCCGATAAATGCAGCTTCCAGTGCATAACGATTCATCTGTCTTAAATCCGCTTCTGTGAAACCCATATGTTTCTGAATCAGTTCTGCTTCTTTTTCCAGAGTCGTATCCGATACCGTCATATTATCCGTATTATATGTTACCGGGATACCCCAGTCGTAAAAAGCTTTCAATGGGTGCTGATCAATCGAAGGAACCGCTTTTGTCTGAAGATTGCTGATCACGCACATCTCTAAGGTAATTTTTTCCTTTTTTAAGAGGTCCATACAGGATTCTGACTGAATTGCAGCACAACCATGTCCGATTCTCTTCGCTCCATAGGAAACTGCTTTTATAATATTCTCGCAATCTCCGCATTCTCCTGCATGTATGGTAAATGGAATGCTCTTCTGTCCGGCTCTTTTAAAAAGAGGTTCAAAATGAGCCATGGGAATAAGACCTTCCGGTCCTGCAATATCAACACCCACAACGCCCTTGCCAAGATAGGAAGAAGCCAGCTCAAAGGTCTCCTCATTCTCCTTATCAGAACCGTTCACCATTGAGCAAAGTAAAAGTCCCGCTTTTAATTCAGTCCCTTCCATTCCCCTGTTCATTCCTTTAATGACGGCTTCTAAAATTCGTTCCTTTGAAAGTCCTTTTCTCATATGAAGCTGAGGTGCAAAACGGATTTCACTGTAAATAAGTCCCTGAGCAGCAAGGTTTCTGGTTAAATCCTCACTTGCCAGTATCAGAGCTTCTTCTGTCTGCAGAAGCTGCCCTGGTAAATCAAAACATTTCAAATAATCCACAAGGCTTTCACAGTTTTCCCCCACTGATACACTATCCTTTATATCCTGTCCTTCAAAATCATATCCAATCTGCGCTGCTAAAAGTCTTACCAC
>SVDS01000134.1 GCA_015057715.1 Paenibacillaceae bacterium | reverse complement strand
GCTTTCAACATCACGAAAGTTCCAAGAAGAGTGGCGATCATTACCACATCCTTACTAACAGCAACATGACCTTTTTTTCGTTCATCCTTCCGTTTTTTCGGCGAGGCCTTTTCGGTTTTTGAATCATCTGCCATTTCCGTTCATCACATCCTTTGCGCTATAAAATCCTGATCATATTTTCCACTGTCATTAACATCTGACTGATTATAAATCCAACATAATCAGACATGGGGGAAAATAAGAATATAAGCATTAATAAACCAACCAAAACCTTCGCCTGAATGTTAACCACAAACACATTAATCTGTGGTATCACCTTCATCAGAATTCCCACCGCAATTTCTGTTATAAACTCAATTGCCATAATTGGAAAAGCAAATTTAATAGCCATTACAATACACTGGGTAAATATTTCAAGCATCGCCCACGCAACTTTTGTTCCTATGACAACTTGTCCATAAGGAACGATCTCCGACGACTGGATTAATAGTTTAAACAGAGCCAGATGACCGTCTACTGCAAAGAACAATAATATAAAATATGCATGAAAGATACTTCCAGTCACCGCAACCTGTGCATTGCTCTGGGGATCAAATACAGTGGCCATGGAAAGTCCCATCTGAAAATCTATAATTGTTCCCGCATATGTAATGATCATGACAAACAGCTCCATGACAAAACCAATCACATACCCCATGGCAAACTCTTTGATCAGAAGAACTGCGTATTCAACGGAAGTAACTGGTTCCGGTACCTGCGCGGAAGAAAACGAATACAGCATAAGGGTAAATACCATAACCGTACCGCCCTTTACATAACCGGGTATATTCCGTCTTCCCAATATGGGATTCAGAAGAATAAAACCTGACATCCGCATGAGAATCAGGGAGAAAAGCATCATCTGTCCTATATCCGGCATTTAACTCTTCCTTTCATCTGTCTTACCTATCCCAGCATGGTATTAAATACATGTATGGTAAAATCACTAAGCGTCTTCATCATATTGCTGCCCATCATCAAAAGAATCAGTCCCACAACAAGTAACTTGGGCACAAAGGTAATGGTCTGTTCATGTATCTGGGTCGCTGCCTGCAGTATTGATATCAGAATACCGATGATCATACTTACCACAAGAACCGGCCCTGACAGCTTAACGGCTGCACCAAACATTTCGTACATCAGGCTGCTGATTGCTACATCTGTCATAAAAATCCCTCCTGTCATTAATGAAAGCTTTTAACAAGGTTTGTAAATAATAACTCCCAGCCATTCACTGTAACAAACAACAGCAGCTTAAATGGAAGTGAAATCATGGCAGGCGGAAGCATTACCATACCCATTGACATCAGTGTACTTGAAACAACAATGTCCACCAGCATAAATGGGAGGAAAATCATAAAACCAGCCGTGAACGCCCGTTTTAATTCTGATGTCATAAATGATGGAATGACAACAGTCATTGGTAAATCTTCAATGTTTTCCGCTTTTTCTGTATGGGATAAATCTACAAACAAATTCAAAGTACTGGTTTCAGTCTGTTTCAGCATAAAACGCTTCATGGGAACCTGAGCCCGTTTTAATGCCTCCGACTGGTTGATCTCTTCTTTTATGTAAGGCTGGTAAGCCTGGGTATTAATGTCTTTTATAACCGGATCCATGATAAACAAAGTTAAGAATAGTGCAATGCCTACCAAAACAATATTAGGGGGCGTTTGCTGTACACCAAGTGCATTCCTTGTAAAAGACAGTATAATGATGATTCTGGTAAAAGAAGTCATCATAACCAATATGGAAGGCAGCAGTGATATGATAGTCAGAATGAGGAAAAGTTCCAGGGTTGGCACCCTGCCTCCATTAATGTTAACTAAGGCATCTGTATTCATTCTGCTCCTCCTACAAGTCTTTCCGGTTTTTATCCGTATATTTTTTCAGAATGCTGATAAAATCAGGGTACCCGCTTCCTGTTTGAGGATTCTGGATATCCATGCTTTGTTGAATATCCTCCTCCGTCAGTTCTGCCAGAATGTTAATCTGTGAAGAAGCGATACCAATGAGAAAATAATGACTGCCTGCGCGAACAACCGCAATCGCCTTATCCTGCCCAAGGGAAAGCCTGTCTAACATCTGCATATAATTTCCCCCGCGTTTTAATCCCATCCCTTTTCCAATACTTTTGGTAAAAATATAACTTAAGTACAGTATGAGAATGGTGATAATAAGAACCGATAACAGACTGATCACACTGTTCATCTACAGGCACTTCCTCTCTAATCAACGTTCTTTTTGATAATTTCCGTAATACGGATACCAAAATTGTCATCAACGACTACTACGTCGCCCTTCGCAATACATCTTCCATTTACGTACAGATCCACCTGCTCTCCTGCAAGTTTATCTAAAATAACAAGAGATCCTTTCGTAAATTCAAGTATTTCTTTTACCAGCTTTCTGGTTCTGCCGATTTCTACGGACACCTCCAACGGTACTCCCATGATCAGCTCACGGTTTTCCTCCTGCTCTTCATAGCTTACCGGTCCTTCTGTAAGGTTGTTCTGGGGAACCGGTTTTACATTGATGGTTTTCGGCTCCGGAACCTCTTTTTTGGGCGCGTTCATCTGTGAATTCTGCATCTGCAGTATCATCTGCTGCATCTGGTTAATCATCTGCTGCTGCATCTGCATCTGATTCATCATCTGCTGCACGGCAGAATTATCCATTCCTGCTGTCTGACTTAGCATTTCCGGCATGGAAACTGCAGGTTGAGGAGTTTGTGCTGGTGTCGGTACTGAAACTGGAGCCGGTGTCGGAATTGGCGCTGCCGGCACTGGTTCTAAAGTCTTGCCGCCATTTAAGAGCATCTCTATTTCCTCCTGAGACAGGATACCACCTGAAGATTCCTGCTTTGGAGGTTCCTGTGGCTGCGGTTCTGGAGCTGAACTACCTGAAAGAAGTTTTTCAATTTCTTCCTGAGATAAAATGCCGCCAGATGAAGCCGGAGCGGAAGCAGGTTGTGAAACAGGTTCGGGTACCGGCGCTTCTTCCGGTTCACTGTCTCCCTGTGGAAAGAATCCCGCCACCAGTTCTTTTGCAAGTGCAGGTGGCATAACATTGATAAATTCACTTGCCATCTGATCTGCTATCTTCAAATTAAAACCAACCACAACCATTAAATCTTCATCGTGATAATATTTTTCTTTAAAATCTCCCACATCTTCAATTTCAAAAGAAGTTGGTGTTGAAATATTAACTGTTTTGCTTAAAAACTCGCTGAGAGCAGTTGCTGACGCCCCCATCATCTGATTCATTACTTCACAGATTGCACTGATATTTAATTCATTTAATTCAAAATCCTCTTCTGGGGTTTCCGTTCCCATCAGCATATCTACGATAACCTTAACATCATGCTTTTTCAGGAGCATAATATTGCTTCCGCTAAGACCTGCAATATAAGTAATTTCCACACCCACTGCCGGTTCCAGGTTTGATATTTCAAACTCACTCTTAGTTAATACCCGTACTACAGGTGTGGTGATATCAACTCTGGCATTGAGCATGGTAGATACTGCAGTGGCTGAGGCTCCCAGGCTTATGTTTAGTATTTCACCTATGGCATCAATCTCAAATGCGCTAAAATTCTTCGAATCCATACAACTTTTCTCCCTTTATACTCATTTAGCCCTCTATGCCATATTTTACCTTATTTACCGATCTCCAATGCCTTGGAAGCCATCATTTTTATGGCATTAAATGCGGTTATATTGGCTTCATAGGACCGGGTTGCAGACATGCTGTCCACTGTTTCCTTTATCAGATCCACATTGGGCATCTGTACATAGCCGTTCTCATCTGCATCCGGATGTTCCGGGTCGTAAACGGATTTTAAAGGGCTGGTATCTTCCACTACCTGTGATACCTTTACTCCCCCCGCGCTCTGCTGGCGGCTCTTACCTGCTGCATTCATTAAGGTTTTGCGAAAATTGCTTTCAGTCTGTGATTCAAGAACCACCATTCTTCTGCGGTATGGGCCACCGGTAGCCGTTCTGGTGGTATCTATATTCGCGATATTTTGTGATGCAATATCAAGTCTGAGACGCTGTGCGGTCATAGCAGACGCACTGATATTCATCGAACTTAAAAACGACATTTGTACCCTCCTCAGTGAATCAGCTTAGCCGATAATTCCAGTAACTGTCTTTAAAATTCTATCTGGTTTAAATGGCTTAACAATAAAATCCTTTGCTCCTGATTTAATCGCTTCAATTACCATGCTTTCCTGTCCCATTGCGGAGCACATAACAACGACTGCATTGGGGTCTTTTGCTTTAATTGCCTTTAACGCTTCCAGTCCATCCATATTGGGCATGGTAATGTCCATGATAATAAGATCTGGGTTGATCTCTGTGAACATCTGTACAGCCTGAGCTCCGTCAGCTGCTTCGTACAGATCAGTATATCCGTTCTTTGTCAGAGTGTCCTTAATCATCATTCTCATAAATGCTGCATCATCTACTAATAATATTTTTGCCATTTTCTACATCTCCTTTATTATCCTATAATTCTTTATGTAATCCCTGACTCAGCTTTCACTGGTCTGGTAATTTCCATTCTCAGCCTGATCGTCAATATTTATAGCCATTTCATCAATTTTAACAGCTACATTCCGCTTATGAACACCCAGCTGACCTTTAAACCATGGCTGACCTTCTACATAGAGCTTGACATCAGAATCTTTTGGCGTATTCAAATTGATTACGTCTCCAACATGCAGGTTATAAACATCATCAAGCGAAATTGATGTATCGCCCAATTGAGCTCTGACCAGCATATCTGAAGATTTAATACTCTGCATAATCTCTCTCTTATTGTCCTGACTATTCGCCTCTTCACCCATGGCACTGTGCTTACGCTTATCCATGATATCAAAAATGTTCATGAGAAGCGATCCGGGAATGCAGACATTCAGCCTTCCTGAACACTCTTTCATATCTACATCTATCACTACAATAACAATGGTCTCATCCACACCAATTTCCTGAAACATACTTGGATTTTCTTCCAGTCTTGTCAATTCGAACTTCAAATTGATATAACTGGACCAGGAGTCCTTTAAAGCACCGATTATATATTGAATCACTCTGTGATACAAAGCCATTTCAATTTCCGTATATGTATAGGATCCATCAACTTTAACATCTGTTCCCACACCTCCCAGCATACGGTCAATTAAATTAAGCATCAACGTCATACTTGCATTAATAAGAAGGGGCGGGTTTTTACTGTTGTTGGGCAGAGTAACATTAACTACAGTAAGAATATCATTATCACTAAGTGCGTTGCCAAACTCATAATACCTTTGTTCCTCAACTGTAACCACGGACAATTCGCTGGAAGTCCGAAATATACTGCTAATCTGGGAGCCTGCTATTCTGGAATAATTATCGAATATACTCTTTAAAATTTTCAGTCTGTCCTTGGTAAATTTCTTCGGACTATAAAAATCATATTTCCGGTATTTTACTTCATTTTCCTTTTTCTCAATCTCATTAATAGGCTCATCAGTTCCACTTAAGGAATTGAGAAGCGCATCAATCTGACTTTGGGATAATACTTCAGCCATTTGTTTCACTCCCGCTTTTTATTTAATTGCCCGCTTTGTTCTGAATATTGTGATATACCTGGTTGTAATACTCTTCCAGGGATTTTTCAACCGTATCATTTTTAGTTATCAAAATCTCAACACGGCGGTTTTTTGCACGTCCATCTTCGGTATCAAACGGTGCGATAGGGCGAAACTGTCCAAAACTCATCCCTACCAGTTTTTCCGGCGAAACCGCGTTTTGGCTCTGCAGAAAGATAATAACCTCTGCGGAACGCTGTGCAGACAACATACGGTCATTACGAATGTTATTGGCTCTCTCTGGATTTCCCTGTGAGGTATGTCCCAATACCTGAACTTCCTTAATATTGTCATTGGCCTGTGACATTGCAGCTGCAAACTCACTAAGGACATCTTTCCCTTCCTGTCTGAGAACAGAGCTGTCTCCATCAAAAAATACTTTATCACGAAATGAGATAAATGTGAAGCCGTCTCCACGTGTAATTTCGACAGAATCCTGCATATTCCGATCATCAACCACTTTTTTCAGCATCAGATACAATTCATCAAAATCTGTACTTTCTCCGCCTTCAGCAGGAGGATTCCCTTTTAATTCCCCCTCGCCATCTTTCGCATTGGCATCCAATACAATCTGATCTGATGATTGAGCAGCACTCGGATTAAAACTCTGAACCAGAATCTTCCATTTGTTCTGATCAACGGAGGACATTGAATACAGAAGAACAAAAAAGCACAGCAATAATGTAACCATGTCTCCATATGTATCCATCCAGCTTCCAAGCTCTTCCGGCTTTTTATTTCTCTTCATCACCAACCACCTGTTTCCCTGTTAGAATAAATGCTGTAAGTTTTACTGCCTTATCAGGATGCGTCACTGCTTGTACCGCCAGATCTCTTCTTTAAGATCTTATTCTGCTGAGCCTGTGAAAGATAAGACAAAAGTTTTTCCTCAAGGTATTTTGGATTATCTCCCGCCTGAATTGACAAAACGCCTTCTATAATAATCTGCTTGTACAATAATTCCTCATCATTTCGAAGCCGAAGTTTTTTCGCCATAGGTATAAATATCAGGTTAGATAAAACACTGCCGTAGAAAGTGGTAATCAAGGCGACAGACATATCCGCACCTATACTGCTGGAACCGTTGCCATCCATATTCATACCTTTCAGCATGTTTACCAATCCTACCAAAGTTCCAATCATACCGAACGCAGGTGCCAGTGAGCTTCCTTTTTCATACACGCTGACGTCCTGATCATGCCGCTCTGACATGGCTGAAACTTCGCTTTCCAGCATCTCTCTTATTTTTTCTGCGTCCATAGCATCTACGATCAGCATAATGCTCTGTTTTAGGAAGGGATCCTTAATACCGTTAGCCTGTTCTTCCAGAACCAGTAATCCCTTTTTTCTGGCTGTCTTTGCCATGTCTACCATAGTATCAATTACTTTTTCAGCATCGTATCTCTTGGGGTTGAGCATGATTGCAAAGTGCTTTGGAACCTGCGCCAACGTTTTAAACGGAAAGCTTGCCACCAGGGCTGCAATTGTGCCCCCTATTACAATAAGCACACTGGGCATATCAATAAAATTACCCAGCTTAGCAATACCTATTCCATTTACAATCAGTGCAATACCAACTACCCAGCCTATAATCAACGATATGTCCATGAATAACCTCCAACTGTCCAGGCATCTCCCGGATTAATCTTTCATATTCTTCCCGCGTGCATAGATTCGGGCATTGTATTCAATCGCCCTGTCTATAATTTCTTCAACACTTTCCTTCACCACATAATGCTTTCCGCTTACCAGGATAACATTGGATTCCGGTATTGATTCCACCCGCTCAATCTGTGCGCAGTTTATTATGAATTCTTCATCATTCAGTCTTGTAAGACGAATCATATATTACCTCTCTTTAAGCCCGGAGAGGCGGAGTTATTGCCTCTCCGGATTGTTGTGGAATCAATTACCGCTTCATATTAACTAATTCTTCCAGCATCTGATCAGTTACAGTGATGATCTTGGAGTTCGCCTGGAAACCTCTCTGTGTGGTAATCATGTCTGTCATTTCTGTGGCGAGGTCAACTTTGGCCATTTCCAGGAAGTTGCTCTTTATACTGACATTCGCACTACCACCTTCAAAGACACTTACATTACCGGCACTGGCACCAATAGTGTAATAATAGCCGGAATCTTTTTCCAGACCCCCTGTATTCTGAACACTTCCCAGCGCTATCTTACCAATTGTAACTGTCTCAGAATTTGCAGTAGTACCAACTATTGTCCCATCCTGCTGAATCTTGTAGCTAGCAAACTCTGCAAGAGCATCATCCGTAGATGTTCCACTGCTTGTGCTGCTGCTTGAAGATGCTGCCGTAGTCTGAGCTGTGGTCAAATTAGCCTGTGCCTTACTTACAGCATTACTGGCTGCCTCAAGTTTTGTCTCTTCCGTACTTACAGTAATTTTAGCTGCATCACGAACGCTTTGAAGAGAACCATCTTCCAATGTACTCAATTTGTTTTTAAAGTCAACTAATGCTTTTTTCGCATCTTCATAATCTTTCTTTATACCTTCATAAGTTGTTAGTGTTTCATCAGCATCGCGAAAAGCCTCTAATTTACTCTGATAGTTCGTAAAATAATTATCAGGAGTTGGGATTGCTTTTTCTGCAGTAGGTGCTACAAGCTGCGCTTTCAGCTCAATTAATTCATAATCAGCCTGTTCATATTCCTTAAGCTTTGCGTAATAATCATCTCTTAAGGTATTACTCGGGTCTGTTGTAGCATTCTTCCAATTATTATATGCAATTTTCATAGCAGATTCTTTAGCATCTAAGTCTTTCTCTAGATTACCAATACCTTTAATGGTACCTGCAGCATTCTCTATAGAATCATATTTATCCTGATATTTATTCTGGGCTGTTACATATGCCTGTCTTGCTGCTGATACAATCGCATTTTGACTATTGAATGTAGCCTGTGCATCACTAAGAGCTTTCTTAGCTGCAGTTACTGCATCATTATTGTTATCATTTTTCTGCTTATTGATCACCGACTGATTAGGCAGTTTTAATGGAACCAGCGATCCCGTTGCATATTTCTTACTGTCCTGATCATAACTGAATCCATAAACATAACTACCGCTGTCATCTGTCAAATAACCATTGGGATCCACTTTAAATTTACCAACGCGTGATAAGTAAAGGCCACTTGACTTAACTGCATCATCTCCCTCTAAGGAAAGGGACCCGCCACTTAACATAGGACCAACAATGAAAAATCCAGTTCCATCAATCATGCAATCCAAGCCACTGGCAGAAGGTGACATACTTCCAGTTGAAAAATCGTAAGTAATTGCACCAGTAGTAACTCCATAACCGATTTGGTTGGCATTCACTGCACCGATTCCTCCGGTTTCGGTGTTACCACCAGATCCTGAACTGCTGTTCTGGTACATGGCATCCTTAAAAGACATACTTGCAGCTTTATATCCCCATGTGTTTACATTTGCAATATTATTACCTATAACATCCATCTTTGACTGATGTGCTCTTAGACCTGCAACACCAGCGAACATTGATCTGACCATATTTTTTATCCTTTCTCTTTTGAAACTGCCGTCTCCCGATGTCAGTCAGACATACAGGATAAGCCCCCATAAATGGTCCGGCTATAGCAAAACGGCACTGTCAATATTGGTAAAAATGTTCTCTTTCATTTCATTTCCTGACATAGTTGTAACTACTGTGTTATTAGGAACATTCACGATAAACGCTCCCCTTTCACTGATAATAACAACATCTTTTGCCCCTTTTAAACGGGCTTTTTCTACAGCAGACTGAAGATCATCTAAAAATGAAGGGGTTACTTCGATACCCCGCTGATTCACCCGTTCTGCCGCATGTTTGGAAAAGTGAAGTTTCTCTTCTTCTCCAATCCGGCTGTTTAGAACATCACTAAAGCTGCTGCATTCCGATGCTGCCGCCGCACTGCGAAGTTTCAGTTGCCGGACATCTTCAAATTGGTTTATTTTTCCTATCATTTTCAATCACCAACCATATCATTCTGGTCCAAACCACTGCCATACTATCAGTTATACTGACTATTTATCTGTTGTATCCTTGTCGTCAGTACTGTTCGCAGCGTTATTCTCGGTATTCTCATTGTTCGTAGTATTTGTAGTTTCATCCACCGGTTCATGTCCTTTTTCGTAAACAGACATAATACCAGACACTGGATATCCTGTTTTTGTGTCGTCATCGAGATAAATGGTAGGTGTACCATTATAAATATCCACACGGGTAACCGTTCCGCTATGCTTTTCTACATTACCGTTTTTATCCAAGACGCCCAATAAAACCGACTTTCCCATCATAGAAGTACCATAATTAATTGTATTTACCTGGGCAAAATCGTCCATTGATGTGGAGAAATTATCCATTGCCTGCATCATGGCTATCTGTGTCATCTGTGTCATCATCTCTGAGTTGTCCATGGGACTTGACATATCCTGGTTCTGAAGCTGTGCAGCTAAAAGTTTGAAAAATCCTTCCGTGGACACTTCACTGTTTTTTTTCGTACTGACATTGGAATCAGTATTCGTTGTCGCAGCAGAGTTATATAACAAATTTCCTGTGCCTATTGAATCCGTACTAGCCATCTTTTCTCCTTATCTTAAATTACTCACTGATTTCATCAGAATCCACGCCTGATATACCAAGTCTCAGTTTTTGGATAAAATCATCTCCAAAATCTTCGGAATGGTTCTGCCTCTGCTCCTGCTGTTCTCTCCCATTGCCCTGATGTTCCTGGTTATTATTCAGATAATCCGGCTGCTGTTTGTCTACAATCACATGAATTGGACGTTCCAAGTTGTTTTCCAGGATAGTTCCTAATTCTCCCGCTGACTGGGACAGCATTTTTAATGTCTTACTTTCCGTGCAGACAACAGATACACTCACCTGATCTTTCTCGTAAGCAACTTTAATTAATATCTTACCTAAATTGTGAGGTTCCAGTTGTACTTCGAGACTTTTTTTGCCTGTTTCAATCTGTGTTATAATTTTTTCTGATAGCTTTGCATTCAGTTCTTCCAGATTCTGTACTGGTAAGGCAGTATTCGCTGCTTCTGCTTTGTGAGTACTTAATTCAGACATTTGTCCTGATGCAAATAGCTTCTCCTGAAACATTCCAGGGATCTTATCCTGTGTGGTATCTTCTTCAGTCTGACTGTCCTTTTCATCTGTTTTTAACCGATACCCTGGTCCATCAGTCCGCACCAGTTTTTTCTCTGTAACACCGGGACCATACTCTGTATGAATCTTCTCTGACACAGAACTAACCTGTCCGCTCATTTTTAAAAGAGCCTCTCCTGGTCCATTTACTTCTTTCTTTTCTCCATCTTTCAACGAAGAAGTATTTTCCTCCTGTGCTACCAGCCCGATTTGGGAATCCGGCACCTTCTTTTTAGGTATCAGACTGTTTAATGCATTGAAGTCTTCCTTTTCCTGTATCAGGGTACTGTCATCCTTCGGATTCCAGTTCTTAAGCCGAAACTCCTTAAGTAGCTGAAATGAATCCACGGATTTTGTATCTCCTGACTCTTCTTTTGAATTCAACGGATCCGGAAGCTGTCCCTTTAAGGATTCCATGCCCGCAATCAGCAGCTCTTTTTTCTGCTGGTCTGGGGCGTCTGCCGCTTCGCTGGTTTTTTCACTCAGCTGTGCTTGTGGCATTCCTGCATTGGAAGCTGCTGTTTCCAGTTCCTTATTTAAATCCTTCTTATCTTTGCTTCCAGTGTCTTTCTTTAGATCTTTTTCTCTCATCATTTTCTTAAAACCGGAAAAATCATTTACTGATTTATCATCTGATTTCTGAGATTTTGGCATTTGCCTGATCAGTACTTCTACGCTGTTTGTTTTCATCTCCATCGTTATCCCTCCTTCCTTTTTTCTGCCATCAGGCATTATTTTTATGGTAACTGCCGGATTTTGAACCGACAGGACTACCTGCTGCTACGAACTGACATCGTATTGGAAACAAATTCTTCGATAAACAGTTCTTCGCTTTTCAGTACTTCTTTGTTGTACTGATCCAGCTTTTTTTCTTTCAACTTATCTATAGAAGCCTTTTCCTTTTTTGCCTCGATCACTTCAGCCCGCTTCTGTTCTTCTTTTTTCTTAAGTTTTAAGAGTACTCCCTGTTCTGCCACAATTCTTTGCTGGATAAATGTTATATAACGTTCATATTCCCTCATGATATTGACAGTAACACCACACTGAGTATCTTCTCTGTAACGCATGGCAGCGTTTTGGCTCTTCTCCATCAATTCCTCAATCCGTCTCTCCTGCTGTGCGATATCTGCGAGAATCTGCGCATGTTCTGTTTTGAGATTCTCAAGCACCTGGTCTTTATAATTTAAAACAGTATTAAGAGGAAAATTGAATTTTTTCATCTTTGGCCTTCTTTCACAGAGTTTACTTTAAAATCGCTTTCATCTTTTCCAAAATCTCTTCGTAGCTGTCATTCTCATTGATACCCTGACATAAAAACTTGTTAATCTTTTCTATCTTTGCAATGGCAACATCCAGTTTCGGGTTTGTCCCCGACTTGTAAGCACCAATTGAAATTAAATCTTCGTTCTTTTCATATAAGCTCAGAATGTCTCTGATTTCTGAGGCCATTTTCCTGTGTTCTTCCGATACAATGTTAGTCATAAGACGGGATATACTGGCACTTACATCGATCGCTGGAAAATGGTTTGCATTGGCCAGTTTTCTGCTTAGTACGATATGACCGTCTACAATACCTCGCACAGTATCTGCTATGGGCTCATTGGTATCATCACCTTCTACAAGAACTGTATAAATTCCAGTGATGGAACCTTCTTTAAAATTGCCGCTTCGTTCCAGAAGTTTTGGAAATTCAGCATAAATAGAAGGGGTATAACCTCTCGCTACCGGAGGTTCGCCAATGGCAAGTCCTATCTCTCTTTGTGCCATGGCAAAACGGGTCAGGGAATCCATCATAAGGAGTACATCTTTTCCCTGGTTTTTAAAATATTCTGCAATGGTGGTGGCAACCAGCGGGCATTTCATACGAAGCATAGCTGGCTGGTCCGAAGTCGCCACGATGAGAACCGAACGTTTCATTCCTTCCGGGCCTAAATCCTTCTCAATAAACTCCCTAACCTCTCGACCACGCTCTCCCACCAGTGCAACAACATTGATATCTGCTTTTACGTTTCTGGCAATCATACCAAGCAATGTACTTTTTCCAACACCACTTCCTGCAAAGATTCCAATACGCTGACCTTTTCCGATGGTATTCATACCATCAATTGCTTTGACTCCAAATTCCAGCGGGTCTGTAATCGGAGGACGGGTCATCGGATTAATATAAGGGTTTTCTACATAATAATATTTGGGGTTTTCAAAAGGCCCTTTTCCATCCATGGGTTCTCCCTTGGCATCAATAATGCGGCCTCTTAAAAAATCTCCCACAGGTATCTTCAAACGCCTTCTTGTATTTCTTACAAAGCTTCCAGCTGCAATTCCGCTCATGTTTTCATAAGCCATAAGCTGAATCTTATCATCTTTAAAGCCAACTACTTCTACAGGAATCTGTTCTTTCCTGTCTTC
>SVDS01000133.1 GCA_015057715.1 Paenibacillaceae bacterium | reverse complement strand
CAAACCCTTCGTTTTGACCATATGTTTTCAGCTTTTAAAGAGGATAGTGAGATTGCTGAGATTAACCGGGCAGCAGGTAAAAAACTGGTAACTGTCAGCAAAGAGACAATCGAAGTGATTGAAAAGGCTGTTGAGATTTCTAAAAATTCCCAGGGTACCTTTGATATTACATCAGGAAGTCTTTTAAGAATCTGGAGAAAGGCAAAGAGAGAGAACAGGCTGCCATGCATGGAAGAGTTGAAACGAACCATGAATTTAATCAACTACAAAAATATTGTAATTGATCACCATAAGGTGGGATTGTCGCAAATGGGTCAGGAGCTGGATCTGGGAGGAATTGCCAAAGGGTATGCTGCGGACGCGGCAAAACAGATGTTACTTAATGAGGGAATATCGGATGGCTTTATTAACTTTGGAGGGTCGGTCATAGCATTTGGAAGCCCTAAACAGATCGGGATTCAGAATCCATTTGCTAAAACAGGAGTGTCAGCCGGTACTGTTAATATATCCAATCAGGCAGTTGTGACTTCCGGAAACTATGAACGGTATTTTGAGAAAGACGGGCAGAGATATCATCATATTCTGGATCCTGCAACTGGATTTCCTTCCACCAGCGGATTAGCAGGAGTGACTTTGATTGGTGATTTGGCTTGTGAACTGGATGGATTATCTACCGCTGTTTTTGTCATGGGTCTGAAATCAGGGATGAGACTTTTAAACCAATATCATATAGAAGGGATTTTTATGGAGGGGTCAGGTGCCACTTACGTAACACCTGGATTGAAAGATAAATTCAGCATGGGAAAAAAGGAGATTAATCACTATGGATAATAAAAAGAAAACAGGTTCCGTCAGAGTATGGAGAAGAATTATTCAGTTCCTTTCCTTCTTAGCTCTGCCGGGACTGTTCACCAGTATTTTTTATGCAATGAAAGAGATTTTCAGTGCAATTCTTGCCGGGACATTCTCCCTTTCTGCAATGTTTCCCCAGCTGCTTCTGTTCTCAGGGAGCATGATAATTACCATACTTACAGGGAGATTTTTCTGCGGATTTTTATGCAGCTTCGGGGCAATGGGAGACTTTTTATGGTTCCTGTCTAAGAAAACATGGAAAAAGGGCTTAAAAATAAGTGAAAAGACCGATGCATGGCTGAAAAATTTAAAATACGTGATTCTGGTATTTATCATATTGGGAATATGGACATTTCATCTGGGAAATCTTGACAGTATGACGGGACCCTGGGCAGTTTTTGGCATGTATTCTAAAATCGGAAGCTGGCCTTCCCTCCGGTATTTATTTACCATAGGTGGTTTCCTTCTGCTTCTTATTATTGCTGGCTCTTTCCTGATAGAACGATTCTTCTGCCGCTATTTATGCCCTCTTGGAGCTGTTTTTGCCATCTTTTCCAGGTACCGGCTGTTTCGGATTAAAAAGGAGAGGAGTAAATGTGGAAGCTGCCGGCTTTGTACCAGTAAATGCAGCATGGGCATTCCTCTTTATCAATACGATACAGTTACATCAGGAGAATGCATCGACTGCTTTGAGTGCACAGCCAGCTGTCCAAGAAACAACGTCAGAGCCAATGGAGCGCCGGTGGCAGTCTCAGCTGTTTCGGCAGCAGCTATGTTTGGGCTGGTTTATGCCGGTAATACCCAGGCTCAGATGGTGAGCAGCCAGACTCCGGCAACAATTCAGGTTCAGTCCAATACCGGAAACTATATAGACGGTACCTATACAGGAACGGGACAGGGCTTCCGTGGTGAGACGAAGACAAGCGTTACTGTAGAAAATGGAAATATTACCGACATAACAGTTTTGTCCTATGAAGACGATAAGTCATATTTTGGCAGAGCCGTGGAGAAGGTGACAGCTGAGATCATTAACAGCCAGAGCACTGAGGTAGATGCAGTTTCCGGTGCTACCTTCAGCAGCAACGGAATTATGGAATCAGTGGCCAATGCGCTGAATGTTTCCTACAATAACCCTAACAGTACTTTAAAATCAGAGGGGCGTGGCCATCACAGGAAAAAGTAGTTTTGTATGGAAAAAAACCAATTACCACTTGTGCTTTTTACCAGCAAGTGGTATAATGCTCCCAACATATAAAGCAAGAGAACAATGGAGTCTCAACTGCAAGAATGCAGTTGCGGCTTCTTTTGCTTTTTGAGACATGATGTCCTCTTAAAGCATCCCAGTTTCTTTTTGGAGAACAAGGAGGTTTTCCCCGGTATTTAGCGGGAGAGCCTCTTTTTGTTTGACAAAAAAACGCTTTATATAACAAAAAAAGCATGAGGAGGATCGGATTATGAGGAAAAAGTTATTATCAGCTGTGCTAATTGGGGTTATGGCCGGCAGTCTTCTGGCCGGGTGCGGATCATCTGCACAGCAAAGTGCGGCAGGGGCAGGGACAAAAGCGGTTTCGGGGGAAACAAAAGCAGCAGGCGATGGATCGAAAACCATTAAAATCGGTGCGATCTGTTCTCTGACAGGTGGTTCCGCCATCTACGGAGAAGGGGCACAGAATGCCATTACCATGGCGGCGGAAGAAATCAATTCCAGCGATTCGGAATACAAGATTGAGATTGTGAACGGGGGAAAAGTAGTTGATGATGCCAGTGATGCAAAACAGGCCATTAATGCGTATAACAGTCTGATGAAGGAAAGCCCAAATGCCATAGTGGGATGCTTTTTCTCATCAGTTACTCTCCCCATTGCAGAGCAGGCTTCCAAGGATAATATGCTCCTTCTTGCAACCGGAGCTACCAATAAAGATGTTACATTAAAAGGTCCCAGCATCTTCCGTGACTGCTTCATCGATCCCTATCAGGGAAAAATGGCAGCCCAGTTTGCAAAAGAAAAGGGTTGGAAAAAAGCAGCCGTTATCTATGCAAAGGACGATGATTATTCCAATGGATTAAAAGATGCATTTATAGAGAATGCCAAAGCAAATGGAATTGAGGTTGTCTATACTGGAGAATGTACCACAAAAGATACAGACTTCTCATCTCAGGCATCCCAGGTGGTGGCAAAGGGAGCAGACTTCCTGTTTTATCCCTGTTTCTTAGATACGGTTCCACTGTTAGTGGGAGCGGCCAGAGATGCAGGCTTTACCGGTGCCATTATGGGTGGTGACGGTTGGGACGGTGCAGATACGAAAGGCGTGGAAGACAAGTTTGACAACTGCTATTTCACCAACCACTATTCATCGGAAGATACCGCTCCTGCTGTTTCTAATTTCGTGTCCAAATATAAGGAAAAATACGGGACAGAAAGCTTAAATGCCTGTGCGGCGCTATATTATGATGCCGTCTATATGATTGCCGAAGCGGCGAAAAACGGTAAGGCCACAGACACGGCCTCCTTAATTAAAGGAATGACGAAAATGACCTTTACTGGTGTAGGGGGAACCTTCACCCTTGATGAAAACGGAGATCCTGAAAAATCGGTTGCCATCAATACCTTTGAGGGCGGCAAGGTAAAATGGCTGATGACCTTATCACCAGAAGGAACAAAAAAATAGTATTAAAAAGACAATCAGGAGATGTGCATGAAAGCATGAAAATGTCTTTGGTGCACATTTTCCATTTGAAGGAGAAAGGAAACGGCCTATGACATTTTCATTATTTATTCAAAGCCTGATAAATGGACTGAACCAGGGCGCGATTTACGCCCTGATTGCGCTGGGCTATACAATGGTATACGGAATTATCCGTATGATTAATTTTGCCCACGGCGATTTTATCATGATCGGTTCCTATACCCTGTTTTATACCATTCCGCTTATGATCAATGCCGGAATGCCCCCATGGCTGTCTGTATTTCTGGCCATTGTAATCTGCGCCGGAACTGGTGTGGTTGTGGAGGTTGTGGCATATAAGCCGGTACGGAAAGCAGGCGCCATGTCCGCGCTTATTACGGCACTTGCCATGAGCCTGTTTCTGGAAAATCTTGCCATGGTTCTTTTTGGAGCAAAGCCTCGAAATATACAGAAAATTTTTGATCTTCCTTCTGTCAGTGTGTTTGGAACAAGTCTCCCTTTGAACGTTGTGCTGACCATTGGTATTGGTATATTTATGATGGCAGCGCTGCAGCTTTTTATTAAAAGATCCAGAATGGGAAAAGCGATGCGGGCAGTTCCCCAGGATCGGGATGCTTCCATTCTTGCTGGAATTAATGTAAATAAAGTCATTACCGTTACCTTTGCCATTGGTTCCGGACTGGCAGCAGTTGCAGCCCTGATGTACTGCGCCAAATATCCCCGTGTGACCAATGACATGGGGTCCATGATGGGACTGAAAGCCTTTATTGCCGCTGTACTGGGTGGAATCGGAGTCATCCCCGGCGCCATGCTGGGAGGAATTTTAGTCGGTCTTATTGAAATATTTGTAAAGCTGTTTGCTCCAGGGTGGTATGAAGCCATTACCTACGCCATTCTCATCATTATACTGCTGGTTAAACCGTCTGGCATTCTGGGTAAGAATGCGGGCGAGAAAGTTTAGGGGGTGAACCATGGAAAGACGGGTTAAGATTTCATATGTGATTAATTTTCTGGGTGTTTTAGCGGTATTTCTTCTCTTTGTTCTGCTTTTTGAGTCAAGGATATTTGGAACAGCCACCCAGTATATCAAAGGAATATGTACCACCGCCTGTTATACAATCATAATGGTAGCTTCTTTAAACCTGGTCGTAGGCTGTATGGGAGAATTTTCTCTGGGCCATGCAGGATTTGTTTCGGTTGGTGCCTATGCATCTGCCATTGTTTCCGGTGCTCTGACTGGAAAGGGTCTGCCTGATCTGGCACTTTTTCTCATTGCCCTCCTGGCAGGCGGGATCGCAGCCGGGATTACAGGAGTATTAGTGGGAATTCCGGCTCTTCGTCTGAGAGGAGACTATCTGGCAATTGTTACAGTGGCATTTGCAGAAATTATCCGGGTCTGCTTTTGTAATTTCTCCATAACCGGGGGCGGAAAAACCATGAGCGGCATTTTAAAGCTGTCAGATTTTTACTGGTGCTACTGGATTATGGCGGCCTGCGTGGCTGTGATGTATTTATATATCCGCAGCCGCTTCGGGAGAACGGTAAAGGCCATACGGGAGGATTATATTGCGGCTTCAGCCTCTGGAATTAATGTAACCTATTATAAAGTGCTGACCTTTACTGTAGCAGCTTTTTTTGCAGGTGTAGGCGGTGGAATCTATGCCCATTATATGACTGCCATGATCCCCACCAATTTTAATTTCATGTATTCTGCGGAGCTTCTTTCTGAAGTAATCATTGGAGGAATCGGGTCCTTAACCGGTTCCATTATCGGGGCAGCTTTTCTTTCCTCCCTTCCTGAGATGATGCGTCAGTTCTCCCAGTACCGCATGCTGGCTTATTCTGTGGTTCTTATTATTGTTATGATCTTTAAACCTGGAGGTATTTTTGGAAGCTGGGAATTTTCCCTTACCAGAATATTAAACAGGGCGGGAAAAAAGGGGCATGAGAAAGCAGAGGGAGGTGTACAGCCATGGAAGCAGCTGGAAAAAAAGAGCCGGTATTAAAGGTTCAGAATTTAGGAATTCAGTTTGGAGGCTTAAAAGCGGTTGACAGCTTTAATATGGAGATCGGAGAATCTGAGCTTGTGGGGCTGATTGGACCAAACGGTGCAGGAAAAACCACGGTATTTAATTTGATTACCGGTGTCTATAAACCCACAGAAGGCTCTTTTTACTTAAATGGACAGCGGATGAATGGGAAGAAAACCCATCAGATTGTAGATGCCGGAATTGCAAGAACCTTTCAGAATATCCGTCTGTTTAAGAAAATGTCAGTCATTGACAACGTGAAAACAGCCATGGAAAGCAAACTGTCCTACGGGCTGTTTCACGCGGTTTTCAGAACACCGGTTTACTGGAAGGAAGAAAAGGCATTAACAGAAAGAGCAAAAGAGCTTCTTAAAATTGTTCATTTAAGCGGGAAGGAAGATTATGAGGCAGGCAATCTTCCCTATGGACAGCAGCGCCGTCTGGAAATTGCAAGGGCTCTGGCTACGGATATGAAACTGCTTCTTTTAGATGAACCGGCAGCAGGAATGAATCCAACGGAAACAGAAGAGCTTTTAGAAATCATTCACTTCATACGCAATGAATTTAAAATATCGGTTCTTTTAATCGAACATGATATGAGCCTTGTTATGAAAATCTGCGAACGGATTCTGGTGCTGGATTTCGGAACCACAATTGCCATAGGAACACCGGAAGTAATTGCAAACGACACCAGGGTCATAGAGGCATACTTAGGAAAAGAAGATGAGGAGGTGGAAACGGATGCTAAAAGTGAATAATCTGGCAGTTTCTTACGGAGCCATCAAAGCCATACACGGTGTTTCCCTGGAAGTTTATGACGGTGAGGTGGTGTCCTTAATCGGGGCAAATGGTGCTGGGAAAACCACTATTTTAAGAACTATATCCGGATTAAAAAAGGCGGATGACGGTGAGATCTTTTTTAACGGAACCGATTTAAGAAAGATGGAGCCCAGTAAAATCATCACCCTAAAGCTGGCACATGTACCGGAAGGCAGGCACATCTTTCCTCAGATGACCGTGGAAGAAAATTTGGAGATGGGGGCATTTACCGATAAAAAGGATTTGGAAGCTAATATGGAAGAGGTATTTGATCGCTTTTCCCGATTAAAGGAGCGGCGCAGACAGCTTGCAGGCACTTTGTCAGGAGGAGAACAGCAAATGCTTGCAGTGGGAAGGGCTCTTATGGCAAAACCAAGCATGATCCTGATGGATGAACCTTCCATGGGGCTGTCCCCTCTTTTGGTAAAGGAGATATTTTCAATTATAAAAGAAGTGAACAGGAAAGGGATTACCGTCCTTTTAGTGGAGCAGAATGCGAAAATGGCTTTGTCTATTTCAAGCCGTGCCTATGTAATGGAAACGGGGAAGATCACTATATCCGGAGATGCCGGAGAATTATTAAGGGATGACCGTGTAAAAAAGGCATATCTGGGACAGTAGGAGGATGACACATGAACAAACAGAATCAATTTTTTGCAATTGCCATAACCCGCACCTGCGGAAGCGGTGGCGGCAGCCATATAGGAAAAAAACTGGCTGCCGATTATGGAATAGATTATTATGACAGGAAGCTTTTACGGCTGGCGGCAGAGGACAGCGGAATTAACGAAACAATATTTGCACAGGCAGATGAAAATACAAAAAAGACGTTGTTGTACGGGGCATTTAAAAGGGTTTATAATGGAGAGATCATCCCGCCGGAAAGCGGAAATTTCTTATCAGACCAGAATTTATTTAATTATCAGGCAAAGGTGTTAAAAGAGCTGCTGACCCAGGAATCCTATGTGTGTGTGGGAAGAGCTGCCGATTTTGTATTAAATGGGGAGCCCAATGTGGTGTCAGTCTATTTAGATGCACCCTATGAGTTTCGGGTAAAGCGGGAGATGGAACGGCAGGGAATTGGGGAAGGGGAAGCACAGCGCTACATCGACCAGCTGGACCGGTACCGCAATGCCTATTACCTGTATCATACCGGAAGACAGTGGAAAAACCCCCGAAATTATGACCTGTGTCTGGATACGGAAAGCCTGGGACTTGATAACTGCGCGGAACTGATTAAAGAGTATATCAGGATGAAATTTGGCATTTGCCCGGAAAAAAAGGAGAGGTTATGAAAGAACTTGCTTATTATGATGGAACAATTGCTGCACCAGAGGAGCTGATGATTCCTTTTAATGACAGAGTGCATTTTTTCGGTGACGGTGTTTATGATGCAACCGTGGGTGGAAATCACATTGTTTATCTGCTGGAAGATCATCTGGATCGTTTTTATTCCAGTGCCAACGCGCTGGATATCCGAATTCCCATGGAAAAGAAGGCGCTTGGAGAGCTTTTAACAGATCTTCTGAAAAAGGTGGAGGGTGAGACTCATTTTGTCTATTGGCAGGTGACTAGAGGAGCGGCTCCCAGAAACCACGCGTATGACAGTAAGATGGCCGGTAAGCTATGGGTTATGATCCGTCCCAGCCGGCTGCGGGATCCGGATGTTCCCATCAGCCTGATCACGGTGGAGGACACCCGTTTCCACCATTGCAATATTAAAACCTTAAATCTTCTGCCTTCCGTTATGGCATCCCAGAAGGCGGATTTAATGGGCGCACAGGAGACGGTGTTTCACAGAGGTGATATTGTAACAGAGTGCGCCCACAGCAATGTTTCCATACTGAAAGACGGAGTTTTTGTGTCCCATCCCAATGATCAGTTCATTCTGCGGGGGATTTCAAAGACTCATATGATTGAAGCCTGCTACCGCCTTGGAATCCAGGTGTTAGAACGCCCCTTTACCTTAAAGGAGCTGATGGAAGCGGATGAGGTGCTGGTTACGTCATCCTCTAACTTCTGTCTTCACGCAAAGGAGATTGATGGGATACCCGTCGGAGGAAAGGACCTGGTGCGCCTGAGTCAGATACAAAAGGAAGTTGTGGAAGAATATTTAAGATATACCGGAAAGAAGAGCTTGTTTGATGATGCGGTCTGATCATACAGGACTGCTGTTTAAAAAGGGAGTATGGTATGGAACGGGCAGAACTGGAAAAATGGAACGTAGGAGAAAATTTAGATGCGCTGATGAATCTGGATCCAAGAGGCTATGGTGTCTGTCGCATCCTCTATGAAGGCAGCAGAAAGGCCATGAAAGAGCCGTTAGCCATGAGAGCTGCAGAGAAATTATGTGAGACGTTAAAGGAGCAGGATCTGGTCTATATTCTCACCGGATTTGTTCTTCTGCCCCACAAAAAGCCGGAGATGGATGGCATGGTAAGTTCCATGCTCTTAGCCAGATCCCTGGTGCTTGCTTTCGGTGCAAAACCGGTGATCATCTGTCCTGAGGACTGCGTAAAGTCAGTTAAAAAATGTGCCTCCGTGGTTGGTCTTCATATCTATGAAGATTTAAAAACAGTACAGGAGCTTCCCTACAGCATGGGCGTTCATGCATTTACGAAGAATGTAAACAGAGCGGCAATGGAAGCGGAATGGCTGATCAAAGAGATCCTGCCTTCGGCTGTAATTTCTGTGGAAGCCCCCGGAGCCAACAGTCTGGGTGTTTATCACAATGCGGTTGGTAGGGATGTTTCGGAACTGGAAGCAAAAAGTGATATCCTGTGGGATCTTTTAAAAAAGAGAGGCGTTTTAAACATTGCCATAGGTGATCTGGGAAATGAAATCGGGATGGGAACCATAGGAAAGCATATCAGACAGTATGTTCCTTATACCGGACCGGGAGAATGTATCTGCGGTTGTAAAGGAGGAACTCTGGCTGCCAGCTGTGCAGACCATATCATTACTGCCACCTGTTCCGACTGGGGCTGCTATGGACTTATGGCCGCACTTGCCTACTTAAAGCGGGATATGGAAATTCTTCACAGAGAAGAGATGGAGGCAGAATTAATGCGCGTGGCATCAAGAAGCGGGCTGATCGATATGACCGGATCTCTGCTGCCGGGGATTGACGGATTTAATACCCGGATGAATACGGGAATTGTAAGTCTGATGCGTCAGTGCACGGCATACGCAGTCCGGTATTCCAGAAATTCGGATCAATGGTTCGGACCGGTTATCGGAAAAGGGTTTTTCCAAAAAGGGGGAAAGGAACTTGAAAATCAAAGCTGTGGGTGACCGGGGTGTGCTGTTAGAACTGGGTGAAACCATTGATGAAATGGTAAACCGCCAGGTTATGGAACTGAACCGAAGCATAGTGGCTGCCTCAATAGAAGGAATTACGGAGACAGTTCCTGCCTTTTGTTCTGTTCTGGTATGCTACGATCCCCTGATCACGGATTATGATTTACTAAGCAGCAGACTGGAGATATTGTCAAAAACGGTTACTTTAGGAAAAAAGTCAGGTGGCAGGCTTGTGGAGATTCCTGTGTGCTATGGCGGAGAGTCAGGGCCCGATCTTTCCTTTGTGGCAGAACATGCAGGGAGGAAGGAACGGGAGGTGATCCGCATTCACAGCAGCAGAGATTACCGGATCTATATGCTGGGTTTTCTTCCCGGTTTTCCTTACCTGGGAGGGCTGGATAAAAGAATTCATACTCCCAGGCTTACTACGCCCAGGACAAAAATACCTGCAGGGTCTGTTGGAATCGGAGGAGAACAGACTGGAATCTATCCCATGGAATCACCTGGTGGCTGGCAGTTAATCGGAAGGACTCCATTAAAACTTTTTGATGTAAAACGGGCAGCACGTCCTCTCTATGAAGCTGGGGATACCATACGGTTTATTCCCATCACATTAGAGGAATACCATAAAATCAGACTGGAACAGGAGAAGAGGTGACCGTATGGGGCTGGAAATAAAACTGCCGGGTGCATTTACTTCCATTCAGGATAAAGGAAGACGGGGATATTTAAGCCAGGGGTTTATCGAAAGCGGAGCCTGTGATAAATATTCCATGGCAGTCGCCAATTTATTTGCGGGCAATTTATCAGAACCGGAACTGGCTGTTTTGGAGTTTACTTTAAAAGGGGGAGAGATTACTTTTACTTCTGATGAAGTAATTGCCCTGTCCGGTGCAGATATGAAGCCTTTAAAAAACGGAGTTCCCATTTCCATGTATCGTCCTGTGGTTATGAGGAAAGGGGACTGCCTGAGTCTTGGAATGGCATCAAAGGGCCTTAGAACCTATCTGGCTGTATACGGGGGAGTGTCGGTTTTACCCGTACTTGGAAGCAGGTCCACTGATTTAAAAAGCTGCCTGGGAGGTCTTAATGGCAGGGCGTTAAAAGCTGGTGATATCCTCCAATCAGGTAAAAGCGGGGTTGAGACAAAGCGGTTTGCATCTATGGTGGATCAAACGGATTTCACATTTCTGGCTGGGGAAAATGAACCCTGGTTCATAAATCCCTCCAATCCATTCCGTTACAGTGCAGATAAACGATATGTGCTTCTTCGTACTGTTCCCGGCCCCCAGGCAGAGGCCTTTACAGAGGAAGGAAGAAATACCTTTGTCAGAAATCCTTATCAGCTGACTGCTGACTGTGACCGCATGGCATGCAGGCTTAACGGTCCCACCATAGAGATTGGTAAGGGGGCAGATATTATTTCCGATGCAGTCATGGAAGGGTCGGTTCAGATCACCTCTTCGGGACTTCCCATTGTCATGCTGGCAGATCATCAGACCACAGGAGGGTATGCAAAGATTGCCACTGTAATCAGCACAGATATTCCTGCACTGGCTCAGCTGCGTCCCGGAGAGTGGGTGACTTTTCAGTACGTAACTGCCATGGAAGCGGTGAAGATTGCCAGGAAAGAGAATAAAAAGCTTCTGGAGCTGAAAAAAATAATTGAGACTGCCATGGGAAAATGGTAATATATGAACAGGAAAGAAGGAAAATAATGGGAACAGATTTAAGCCGTTTAACGCCTGCGAAAGTAAGAACCATGATCAGAAAGGGACTGATTGATACTCCAACTGCCGGACTGTGTGCAGGCTATGCCCAGGGGAATTTAGTGATGCTCCCTCAGGAGCTTGCATGGGATTTCCTTTTATTCTGCCAGAGAAATCCCAAGTCCTGCCCGCTTCTTGAAGTTTCCGACGCAGGCAGCCGGACATTTGCATTTACAGCACCAGGCAGTGATATTACCACGGATCTTCCCAAATACCGGCTTTACGAAGACGGCATCTGTACAGGGGAGTACACGGCTGTGACCGAAATTTTTGAGGAGTATCAGTTACATAAGGGAAAGCTGGTGAGTTTTTTAATTGGCTGCAGTTTTTCATTTGAAGCGGAGCTTCTGGAAGCCGGAATTCCTGTAAGACAGATCGAAGAAGGCGTTAATGTTCCCATGTACCAGACAACCATTCCCTGTATCCCTGCGGGAATATTTTCCGGAAACATGGTAGTAAGCATGAGACCGATTCCTCACAGCCTGGTACCAGCTGCAACTGCTATCACTGCAGCCATGCCCAGGGTACACGGAGCCCCGGTGCAGATCGGATACCCGGAGGCAATCGGGATCAGGGATATTGGGAATCCGGATTTCGGAGAACGGGTGACCATCAAGGAAGGGGAAGTCCCGGTGTTCTGGCCCTGCGGAGTCACGCCCCAGGCAGTGGTGATGAACAGTCGTCCTCCCTTTGTAATTACCCATGCTCCCGGTCATATGTTTATTACAGATGTGAAGAATGCGCAGCTGAAATACTGAAAACGGTTTTAGAGAAAGGAAGCGTGATTATGGCGGTCATTGATTTGAACTGTGATTTGGGGGAAAGTTACGGAGCTTATAAGATTGGAATGGATGAAGAAGTGATTCCATACGTTACTTCTGCAAACATTGCCTGTGGATTCCACGGAGGGGATCCCATGGTGATGGAGCGGACAGTAGCACTTTGTAAGGAGCATGGAGTGAGAATCGGTGCCCATCCGGGATTTCCGGATCTGGCAGGATTTGGAAGAAGGAATATGGCACTGTCTTCGGAAGAGGTGAAGGCCTCAGTGAAATATCAGATTGGAGCCTTAAAAGCATTTTGTACCGGAGCAGGAGTGAGGCTCTGGCATGTAAAGCCTCATGGTGCCCTTTATAATATGGCAGCAGAGGATTATCAGCTGGCGAAGGCTGTCTGCCAGGCTGTAAAGGATGTGGATGAAAGTCTGGTGCTCCTTGGGCTAAGCGGCAGTGAGATGATCCGTGCGGCGAAAGCAACCGGCGTATTCTGTGCCAGCGAGGTATTTGCAGACCGGGGATACCAAAGTGACGGGACTCTTGTTCCCAGAAATCAGAAGGGGGCCCTCATAAAGGATGAAGAACAGGCCGTAAAACGGGTGATCCGTATGGTGCGGGAGCGGAAGGTGGAAGCTGTGGATGGACGGGATATTACCATACAGGCTGATTCCGTATGTGTTCACGGGGATGGAGCCAAAGCATTGGCATTTGTGAAAAAGATCCGGGAAGGTCTTATGGAGGAAGGGATAGGAATAAAGGGATTCTAAGCTGGGATAAAAAACGCCCCCGGGAAACGCTGCATTTCACATATGCCGTTTCTACCGGGGGAACTTTTTATTATTTGGAAATGGAATCTGCAATGGTATTGGCCAAAGCAGCGATTTCTGACAGCTGATCTTCTTTCAGGGAAGATTTCACTGTAATGGTCTGATCCAGAATGGTCATGTTTTTCATGCCTGAGATGATTTCGGTCATCTTTTTGGCTGCCATAACGCCCCAGGTGCCGTTCTCGATCAGTGCAACGGTACGGTTCTG
>SVDS01000132.1 GCA_015057715.1 Paenibacillaceae bacterium | reverse complement strand
GAGATTATCTTTACTGTTGTGACCACGCTTCTGCTTTACAGGGTATTCCTGATTATGAACCGCCATTTGGAAGAGATTGAAAAAAGAGGTGATTCTACGATTGTTTAGGGATTTGATGGAGATCATAAGAGAAGTATTCAGGAAAGCGGCTTCATCCCGTCTTTTTATTCTTGGAATCATCTGTTTGGCCATGTATACCGGACTGGTTCACACACTTTTTAATATGCAGATTATTAATGGTGAAAAAGCCTTAAGCGATTACCTGCAGCTTACAGAGCAGACCATTACCACTGCAGGCACAAGAGGAAACATCTATGACAGAACCGGAAAGGTACTGGCATATAATAAACTGGCTTATACGGTTATGGTACAGGATAACGGTGCCTATAAAAAAACAGATGATAAAAACCGCATGTATTTAAGACTGGTGCAGATTCTTAAAAAGCATGGAGAAAACGTAGAGGGTAAATTTGAAATAGCCGTTGATTCCAATGGTGATATGGTTTATACCTCTACTTCTGAATCTGCAAGAAAACGCTTTCTCAGGGATTATTACGGACTGAAGAAGGTAGAGGACTTAGATGATACAAAAGGTCTCTATCCTTCCAATTTAAGTGCCAGGGAACTGTTTGACCGGATCTGTGAAGATAACGGCTTAAAGAGTTTAAAAGATTCTGACGGGAACCCCGTTACCCTGACTGACCAGGAGGCACTGGATATTATTAATATTAAATATGCCCTCCGTCTCATGCTGTACCGGAAGTATGAAGCGACTGCGGTGGCTACAGAAGTATCGAACGATACGGTAGCCGATATCCTGGAACATATCGGAGATCTGCAGGGGGTTACCGTGGAAGAGACCACAATCCGGGCTTATAACGACAGTATTCCCTTTGCCCCTGTTATCGGATATACAGGAAAGGTTCCGGAGGAACAGCTGGAAAATTTACAGAGCCGGAAAGATGACTACGATATCAATGATATTGTAGGGCGGACAGGCATTGAGTATACCATGGAGCATGAGCTTCAGGGAACCAAGGGAAAGAAGACCATTTATAAAGACAGTGTGGGAAGAATCCGGGAAACCAAGGATGAGACGGATTCTCTTGCTGGCAATGACGTTTACTTAACATTGGATGCGGATCTGCAAAAAGGTATCTACCATTTGATTGAAAAGTCACTCGCTGGTGTTTTGATCAAAACCATTGTAAATGGAGATTACCAGGCGGGCAGCACGACAGACGGATCCAATATGAAGATTCCCGTAAAAGATGCTTATTTTCAGCTGATCAATAACAATGTCCTGTCTTTAAAGGAGATTGAGTCAGAGGAAGCGTCAGATACGGAAAAGAACATATACCGGAAGTATGAAGCTTCAAGGAAAGAGATATTAGATAACCTTCGCAGCGAACTGATGAGTCCTCATGCAACAGTTATGAAAAATCTCCCGGAAGATATGAAAGCCTATATGTTTTATATTTACAGTTATCTCTCCGAGCCGACTGTGGGAATTATAAAAGACGAGGCCGTAGATGCAGCCAGTGACGAATTCCAGGCATGGAAATCAGATGAGATAAGCCTGAGGGATTATCTTTATTATGGAATTGCAAACGGCTGGATTGACACCACGAAACTGGAGACAGACGTCAAGTATTCCAGCGCAGATGATACCTTTGAAGCGTTGGTAACGTATGTGTCAGCCAAGTTGGAACAGGACAGAAACTTTACCAAGAAGATCTACCGGTATTTAATCAATAACGATACCATAACCGGGCAGGAATTATGTCTGGCTTTATACGATCAGGGCGTAATAAAGGAGAATGAACAGGACATTGCTCAGTTAAAAGCGACTGGAGATGCATATACCTTTCTTTTAAAAAAGCTGTCTGCCCTGGAGATTACTCCTGCTCAGTTAGCCCTGTCTCCCTGTAATGCGGGAGTGGTAGTGACCAATGATAAAACCGGAGAAGTGCTTGCACTGGTTTCTTATCCGGGGTACGATAATAACAGGATCGGGGATGGCTCTTATTTCAGTCAGCTTCAGGCAGATTTATCCCTCCCCCTTTATAATAATGCAACACAGACGCGAAAAGCACCGGGGTCCACATTCAAACCGATTACAGCAGTTGCGGCTCTGGAAGAGCATGCCATCACCGCCGATGAAACCATTAACTGCTCCGGAATCTATACTGACGTGGAACCTCCCATCAAGTGCTGGATTTATTCTGGCCAGCATGGTCCGCTTAACATTGTTGGCGGAATTGAAAATTCCTGTAACTATTTCTTTGCAGATTTAGGCCATCGTCTTTCTACAGATGGAAACGGAATTTATTCTCCGGATTTAGGACTGGAGGTTTTACGAAGCTATGCAGCAAAATTTGGACTGGATCACAAATCCGGTGTGGAGATTGGTGAGCTGGATCCCCAGATTTCCAAAGAAGCGCCGGAACGTTCCGCCATGGGACAGGGAAGCCACGCTTATACCAATGTCCAGTTGTCAAGGTATGTTGCTGCCATAGCAAACAGGGGAACTGTTTTTGAACTCAGTTTACTTGATAAAACAACGGATTCTGAAGGTAATCTGATTAAAGATTATACCCCTGAGATTTCTTCTCATATTGACGCGGCGGGCTCAACGTGGGATACTGTACAACAGGGAATGAGAGAAGTGATTGCTAACGGTTCGACTAAGAGATTATTTGCGGATCTGGAAGTGGAAATTGCCGGTAAGACTGGAACTGCACAGGAAGCCCGCAATAAGCCGAATCATGCGTTCTTCATTTCTTATGCGCCATATGACAATCCGGAAATCTGTGTAACAGTGAATATTCCGTATGGCTATTCATCATCGAACGCCGCTAACATTGCGAAGAATGTCTATAAGTATTATTATGGCTATATAGACTTAGAATCCATTGTAAACGCAGGCGCCCTGGATGCAGCGAAGGTCAACATTCGCGATTAACGAGGATAAGAGGTGATATGATGCATGATACCGTAGTAATAAAAAGCAACAAAGCAGGTATGACTGTTATCCTGGATCCGGACATCCCCTTCCCTCAGCTTCTTTCTGACATTGGGAAGAAATTCGGAGATCATGCCAAATTCTGGGGATCCGCACAAATGACTCTGACAATTGAAGGCAGAGAGGTTACCCCTGCGGAAGAATTCTCTATCATAAACCAGATTACGGAAAATTCCAATGTGGAAATTATTTGTCTGGTGGATACAGATGCAAACCGCATGAAGCGATGTGAAAAAGCACTGAATGAGAAGCTGATGGAACTATCCTGCCAGACGGGACAGTTTTTCAAAGGCAATTTACAAAATGGAGAGACTTTGGAATCAGAAGCGAGCATTGTAATTATCGGAGATGTATTAAAGGGTGCAAAAGTCCTGGCAAAGGGCAATGTAATCGTTCTTGGCAAACTGTCCGGCACCGTTTGTGCAGGTGTGGCAGGGAACAAAGGCGCACTGATTACAGCCCTGGAAATGGCACCTGCCCAGCTTCGGATTGCAGACTGTACTTCAGGACTGGACGGCAGAAGCCGTCGTCTTGGGCGGGGACCAATGAAGGCATATCTGGAGAATAATAAAGTCCTTATAAAACCAATGAAAAAAAGTGTGGAAATATTCCGAAAATTAAGGTAAAATAGAATGAGGTATAAAAAACAGGAGGATATAGTATGAGCGAGATCATCGTAATCACTTCTGGAAAAGGCGGGGTAGGTAAGACGACAACTTCTGCCAATGTTGGTACCGGACTGGCGATTCTGGGTAAGAAGGTAGTCCTGATAGATACAGATATCGGACTTCGGAACTTAGACGTGGTTATGGGTCTGGAAAACCGCATTGTCTACAATCTTGTAGATGTGGTAGAGGGAAACTGCCGTATGAAGCAGGCCCTGATTAAAGACAAAAGATACCCGAACTTATTTTTACTTCCATCAGCCCAGACGCGGGACAAGACCGCAGTTACACCCGGGCAGATGGTAAAACTGGTGGATGATTTAAGAGATGATTTTGATTACATTCTGTTAGATTGTCCGGCGGGAATTGAACAGGGCTTTCAGAACGCAATTGCAGGTGCTGACAGAGCCATTGTTGTAACAACTCCGGAGGTGTCTGCAATCCGGGACGCAGACCGGATTATTGGTCTTTTGGAAGCTGCCGATATGGGCAGCATAGAACTGATTGTTAACAGGATCCGGGCTGATATGGTAAAAAGGGGAGATATGATGTCTCTTGATGACGTCATGGACATTCTGGCCATTGATATTATCGGTGCTGTTCCGGATGACGAGGATATTGTCATTTCCAGCAATCAGGGAGAGCCTCTTGTAGGCATGGGGACTCCAGCCGGACAGGCCTATATGGACGTATGCAGGAGAATTATCGGTGAGAATATCCCGATCCAGAATCCGGCAGTACGGGAAGGTCTTTTCTTTCGACTCTCGCATCTCTTAAAGAGAGCATAGGAGGGTCTGATATGAACCTGTTTCCTGTATTCCGTAAGAAGAATTCAGGAGAAATTGCAAGAAATCGTCTGAAACTTTTGCTGGTTGCGGACAAGGCTGACTGTTCTCCTGAGATCATGCAGATGATAAAAGACGATATGATCCGTGTTGTTTCACGTTACATGGATATTGATTCCGACAGAATAGAGATACAGATGAAGAAATTAAAGCAACCGGATTGTGAACGCTTTACACCGGTGCTTTATGCAAACATCCCTATTCGCGATGTACCTGATAAGGGGATATACTGACTATGTTTTCTGACTACAATTTTAAATATTATAATTACCGTTTGGTTTTGTACATGCTGTCGCTGGCAGTGATTGGAATTTTAGTGGTGGCAAGTGCCTCCAACCAGGATTCCGGTATTGTAACAAAACAGATTATCGGCGTAATGGTGGGATTTGCACTGGCAATCGGTCTTTCCATCATAGACTATCGTAAATTAGTAAAACTTTATGTTCTGGTTTATGGACTTTGCATCCTGTTACTGGGAGCAGTACTTGTTATGGGACATACAGCGGGAGGCGCCACCAGATGGATCTACATTCCTGGATTAGGTCGGATTCAGCCTTCTGAGTTTGTAAAAATTGGGCTTATCGTATTCTTTTCCTGGTATTGGAACAAATACCAGGAAAAGATGAATACGCCTGTTATGGTGGGACTGGCTGCTTTGCTGGCGGCGTTCCCCATAAGTCTTATCTTTGCAGAACCCAATTTATCTACCAGTCTGGTTGTTACAGTCATCATACTGTGTATGGTGTTTTCAGCCGGTATCAGTTACCGGTGGATAGGTGGCGTTCTGGCTATTGCAATACCGGCAGGTATGCTGTTTATCTATCTGCTGACTAAGGGCTTAATTCCGTTCATACACGATTATCAGGCGCGGCGTATTCTTGCGTGGATTTATCCTCATGCAGAGCAGTATGCGGAAAACTTATACCAGCAAAAGAATTCAATTATGGCAATCAGTTCCGGACAGCTTCAGGGAAAGGGACTTTTTAATACAACCATTGCTTCTGTGAAAGACGGAAACTTTTTATCAGCCGGTGAAACGGATTTTATCTTCGCCATTATCGGTGAAGAGATGGGATTTCGAGGCAGTGTGATTGTCATTGCTCTTATTGGACTGGTTGTATTTGAATGTCTTTATACTGCATCCAAAGCAAAAGACATGTCCGGCAGACTGATTTGCACCGGTATGGCAGCCCTGATCGGGTTCCAGGCTTTTTCTAACATCGCGGTGGCGACACAGATCTTTCCAAACACAGGTCTGCCGCTTCCCTTTGTCAGTTCGGGAGTGAGCTCTCTGACCAGTATTTTTATGGGAATGGGCCTGGTACTGAATGTTGGACTGCAACGCAAAATCGGTAATTAAAAGGAGGTATATCGTTATGAATATAGGATTAGTTGCCCATGATTCAAAGAAAAAGCTGATGCAGAATTTCTGCATTGCGTACAGAGGTATTTTAAGTAAGCATATGTTATATGCGACAGGAACAACAGGACGTTTGATTGAGGAAGTCACAAACTTGAATGTTCATAAATATCTGGCAGGTCATCTGGGAGGAGAACAGCAGCTGGGATCTCAGATCGAGCACAATGAGATTGACCTTGTGATCTTCCTGCGGGATCCCCTGACACAGAAATCACATGAACCGGATATTGTGAATATTATGAGAACCTGCGATATGCATAATATCCCTCTTGCAACCAATCTGGCCACAGCAGAGTTATTAATTAAATCTCTGGAACGCGGCGATCTGGAATGGCGAGAGATGTATAAATAGCAGAGGTAGATATAAGTGAAAAGAAAAGTTTTTGTGACATCAGGCTGCATCATTTTAAGCGCATTATTCCTTACGGGATGTGCTGGTCTTCATAAACTTGACAATCCTTATGAATTTTCTGAGAGGACCGCCCTTTACCAGTCCGCTTCAGTGGCTGGTAAATCGGAAACCTTTGCTCATGATCTTTGCGTGGTATCGAAAGATACTGCTGATTCGGATAGTTCAGTGACAGCAGAAGCTGCCGCTGTATTTGATTTATCTGATAATAATGTGATTTTTGCGAAGAATCCTTTTGAAAAATTATATCCCGCAAGCATTACCAAGACGATGACTGCACTTTTGGCAGTTAAGTACGGAGATCTGTCCGATGAGGTGACAGTGACAAAGGATGCTGTAATTAAGGAGTCGGGTGCCAGCTTATGTGGTATAAAACCAGGAGATAAGCTGACTATGGAGCAGCTTCTGTATGGTCTTATGATCCCATCAGGTAATGATGCAGGTGTTGCCATAGCAGTTAATATGGCAGGAAGTGTTGATCAGTTTGCCCAAATGATGAATGACGAGGCAAAAAAACTGGGAGCGACAGGGACACATTTTGTAAATCCACATGGTCTCAGTGATGAAGAACACTATACCACGGCCTACGATCTGTATCTGATTTTTAATGAAGCTTTGAAGTATCCGGAATTTCGAAAAATCATCGGTACGACTGAATATAAAACCTCTTATCAGGGCGGTAACGGGAAGACAGTAAACGCAACCTGGAAAGGTACCAACTGGTATATGACAGGAGAGCGCAAGACTCCTGACGGGCTAACGGTATTAGGAGGTAAAACCGGGACTACTCTTTCGGCAGGAAGCTGCCTGATTATGGGAAGTTCTGATACATCAAAAAAAGAGTATATTTCAGTGGTTTTAAAAGCCAGGGATCATGCCGGACTATATGATAATATGTCAAATATCCTGAATAAAATTGTAGAATAGTGATTGCCTTTCTTATGAATTTGTACTATAATTATAGTAATCCGAATAGACTTTTTATACAAATCATATAACGCAAGGAGGAGAGTGCTATGGTGCAGATAATAGCAGGAAAAAAGGGTAAGGGGAAAACAAAGCATCTGTTAGACAGAGCTAATTCCGCCGTAAAAGACTCAAAAGGTTCTATTGTATATTTGGACAAAAGTTCGAAGCACATGTATGAGTTAAGCAACAAGATCCGCCTCATTAATGTCAATGAGTATCCGATTACTTCAAGCGAAGGATTTATTGGTTTTATCTGTGGTATCATATCTCAGGATCATGATTTGGAGATGATGTTCTTTGACAGCTTTTTAAAGCTGGCATGTCTGGAAGGAGAAGACATATCAGAAACCATAGCGACTTTGGAAAAGATTGGTGAAAAGTATCATATTACCTTCGTTCTCAGCGTTTCTGTAGATGCGGAGAATATACCGGGGAACACCAGGGCTAATGTGGTTGTTTCATTATAATCATAGATAGGAATAGGGGACTGGGTGCCAGTCCCCTTTATTATTTGCATAAAATAAATGGAAGGCTGTACCACCCCTTCCATATTATGCTTGAATTTTTTAAATTTTCCTTTTATAATAGCTAGAAGGGAAAGGAGGCGTCAGGTTGGCTAAACGAAAGGCAACACAGCCATCAAAGAAGGCTGTACATCCTAAAAAAAGCAAAAAGATCATCCGCTATCGGCGGCCTCTGAATATCAATGTTGGTATGATTATTTTTGCCCTGATTTTCATCTATATGGTCTTTAGTGTAATTACTTACGCAAGAAGAGATAAGGTACAGTTCTATGAAGTACAGGAAGGCAGTATCGTTAACAGCAAGGACTATACAGGGATTATACTTAGACAGGAAGAAGTAAAGAATGCAGACCGCTCCGGCTATGTGAATTATTATGTGCGGGAAGGAAAGCGGGCAGCGATTGGGACAAGGGTTTACTCCATCGATGAAACCGGAAGCATTACTTCATTTCTTGCAGACCATTCACAGGACAATGTAACATTGACTTCAGAAAATCTGACTGAATTGAAAAAACAGCTGACCGCATTCAGCCTTACTTATGACAATAATCAGTTTCGCTCAGTATATGATACAAAATATGCTCTGGAATCTGAAGTAATGGAATATATGAATCTTAACGCTCTGGATAATCTGGGCAGTATGATGGATGAGGCCGGAATCAGTTTTGAACAGGTGAAAGCAGATCAGGCTGGAATTGTATCCTATGGTGTGGATTCGTTTGAAGGTTTGCAGCCATCGGGTATATCCGAGACCTCATTTGACCGCAGCAGCTATGCAAAAAACAAGACTCAATCAGGAAAACTGATTGAAAAAGGAGCGCCAGTCTATAAAACCATCACCTCTGATCAATGGTCAGTGGTATTTCCCATGTCAGAGGATGATATAAAAGCATATGGGGATAAAAAGAATCTGACCGTGGGATTTTCAGGCCGTGATTTAAAGGCAACTGGAAGCTTCTCTGTCATTACGGGGACCGATGGAAAAAGCTTTGGCAAGATTGATTTAGACAAATATATGGTACAGTTTGTTTCGGACCGTTATGTGAATTTTGAAATTGTTTCCGACCGGGTAGATGGGCTTAAAATTCCTGTGACAGCTGTAACAAAGAAGGACTTTTACCTTGTTCCCATGGACTATATGACTCAGGGCGGTGACAGCTCTAATACTGGTTTTAACAAGGAAGTCTATTCGGACTCAGGGACCTCCGTGGTATTTGTTCCCACGGAAATTTATTATTCTGAGGGGAATAATTATTACATAGAGATGGATCAGGCTGACGGATTTAAAGCTGGCGATTACATAGTAAAGCCAAATTCTACCGAACGGTATCAGATTGGAGCCAGCAATTCCCTCCAGGGAGTTTATAACATCAACAAAGGTTATGCCGTCTTTAAACAGATTGATGTTTTGGTTTCCAATGATGAATATTATACTGTGAAGAAGAATATGACCTATGGGCTTGCTGTATATGACCATATTGTCCTCAATGCACAGACTGTTAATGAGGGAGAATTAATTTATCAATAAGAGGTGATAATCTTGGTGAAAGAAAATCTTTTAATCGTGGAAAACAGGATAAAAGAAGCCTGTAAAAGATGTGGGCGGGATCGCAGTGAGGTAACTTTAATAGCGGTCAGTAAGACAAAACCTGCAGATATGATTCGAGAGGCCTACCAATGGGGAATCCGGGATTTTGGAGAGAATAAAGTTCAGGAAATCTGTGATAAATATGAGCAGCTTCCCGATGATATACGCTGGCATATGATCGGTCACCTGCAGCGCAATAAGGTGAAACAGGTAATTGATAAAGCTGTGCTGATACACAGTGTTGATTCAGTCAGGCTGGCAGAACAGATCGAGGAAGAAGCAGCAAAGAAAGAGATCTGTGTGGATATCCTTTTAGAAGTAAACGTTGCAGACGAAGAATCCAAGTTTGGCTTCCGTTTGGAAGAGACAGAACAGGCAATCCGTGATATTTCTGTTTTTCCCCATATAAGTATAAAAGGACTCATGACTATTGCACCTTTTGTAGAAAATTCTGAGCAAAATCGTCCTGTTTTTAAAGAATTAAATCAATTTTATGTTGACATGCAAAGGAAAAACATTGATAATGTTAATATGAATATGCTCTCAATGGGTATGACCGGAGACTATGAAATTGCCATAGAGGAAGGAGCTACTCTGGTAAGAGTCGGTACCGGAATTTTTGGTACAAGATATAAGATTGGAGAGAATGAAGTATGAGCATTTTAGGCAAATTGATGGATAGCATGCGCTTGAATGATACAGATGATGAAGATGATTACTATTTAGATGACGACTATGAAGATGATAGCGATAAACATGCGAAAAAACCCCTCTTTTCAAAAAAGACAGAAGATGAGTACTATGAGGAAGAGGAGTATGAACAAAAGCCACGTTTCTTATCACGCTCTCCTAAAGTAGTTCCCATGAAACAGTCTCGCACAATGGAAGTTTCCATGGTTAAGCCTACCTCAATTGAGGATGCCAAAGAGATTTGTGATCACATGCTTGCCGGTAAGGCAGTTGTACTGAATATGGAAGGCATTCATACTGAGGTAGCTCAGAGAATCATAGATTTTACATCCGGTGCAACTTATTCCATGAATGGTAATTTACAGAAAATATCCAATTATATTTTTATAGCAACTCCGGAATCAGTAGAGCTTTCCGGTGATTTTCAGGATTTATTAAACAGCGGAAGTCTGGATATGGGCGGTATGAATTTACGCCTTTAACAGATTTTTTCAAAGAAATATTGGTTTCTCTTAAAGGGACAAGCAGGCATTTTTCCATATCAGCATCTTCTTTTTGCTGAAAGTGGAAAATTGTTTGCTTTCTTCCTTATTATCGTCCACGCTTTTTGGACATAAAGGGGTGCCCGAAGGGTGTTTCTTATTATCGTCCACGGTTTCTGGACATAAAGGGATTAGCGGATAGTGAAAAGATGCAATGGAGGAAAAGCAGCATGGGAAGCAGAATGCCGGTACATATGGATGGTACCTTTATTTACGATATCGTGATGGAAACGTCGTTTGATGGGCTGAAAGAAGAACTTGGTAAAATGAACTTAGGGGAGCGTAAAGTTTGTATTGTTACGGATACCAACGTGGCTCCTCTTTATCTGAATGAAGTTGAACACATTATTTCCAGCTGCTTTCATAAAACAGAACATTTTATTTTCCCTGCAGGAGAAGAACATAAAAATCTGAACACAGTTAGGGATTTATACGAAACACTTATTATGAAACAGTTTGACAGACACGATTATCTGCTGGCATTAGGGGGCGGTGTTGTGGGGGATCTTTGTGGCTTTGCAGCTGCTACTTATCTCAGAGGAATTTCCTTTATACAGGTGCCTACCACCCTTCTTTCTCAGGTTGATTCAAGCATTGGCGGAAAGACCGGTGTTGATTTCGATGCTTATAAAAATATGGTGGGTGCATTTCACATGCCAAAGCTGGTTTATACCAACGTAGCTTCCTTAAAATCATTATCGGAGGAGCAGTTTTCTTCTGGTATGGGAGAGGTTATTAAACATGGTCTGATCAAGGATGCATCCTATTACCAGTGGCTGACTGAGCATGGCAGTGAAATACAAAACCGTAATCTGGATATTTTAAGTGAGATGGTGACTGTCAGCAATCGGATCAAGCGGGATGTGGTTGAAAAAGATCCTACCGAACAGGGAGACCGGGCACTTTTGAATCTGGGACATACATTGGGACATGCAATTGAGAAACTCTCTGATTTCAGCCTTTTGCATGGTCATTGCGTGGGTCTGGGATGTATAGCCGCTATGGCTGTCTCCGTGAAACGGGGATTTCTCCACGAGGATCAGATTCCAGCACTGTTAGATGTAATGAATCTGTATCATATGCCGGTTACTGTAACTGGTTTATCCCCAGCTGAAGTAGTGAAGACTACAAAGAGTGATAAAAAAATGGATTCGGGAACCATACGCTTCATTTTATTGGAGCAGATTGGCAAAGCCTTTGTTGATAAAACCGTTACTGATGAGGAAATGGCAGAAGGGCTGTCCCAAATTTTAATCTAAGGAGAACTCATGAAACAAAAAACAAATTTAATCATTGGAATGTTCATTGGCTTTTTTTGTGCCATAGGATTAGATCAATGGACGAAATTACTTGCAGTCAGACATTTAATGGGACAGAAACCCTATTCTGTCTGGAACGGAGTGTTTGAATTATACTATTCTGAAAACCGTGGAGCTGCGTTTGGCATGCTGCAGGGAAAACAGTTCTTTTTTCTTTTGATTGCAGTACTGGTGCTGGGCTGTGCCGTTTATAGCGTCAGCCGGATGCCTGCCAGCAGAAAGTACATTCCGTTACACCTGGTTGCCATGTTTTTATCAGCAGGTGCAGTGGGAAATATGATAGACCGGTTCACCAGAGGTTATGTGGTAGACTTTTTGTATTTTAAATTAATTGATTTTCCTATTTTTAATGTGGCTGACTGTTATGTTACGGTTTCCATGTTCATTTTTCTGCTCTTATTTTTATTTTATTATAAAGAAGAAGACTTACAATGCCTGTCTTTTCGTAAAAAGGAGGAACAGGCTTGAATCAGGAATATTTTGTAGAAGCGGGCGAATCAGCAATCCGCATTGACCGGTATCTAAGCGAGCGAAACCAGGACATCTCCCGGTCTTATTTACAAAAGCTTTTAAAGGATGAAAAAGTCCTGGTAGATGGAAAACCAGTAAAAAGTAATTATAAAGTAAGTGCCGGGGACAAAATTCTGCTAACCATTCCGGATGCGGTTGAGCCGGAGATTGAAGCAGAGGAAATGGATCTGGACATTCTTTATGAAGATAAAGATATTATTCTCATAAATAAGCCCAAGGGCATGGTGGTTCATCCGGCTGCAGGACATTTTAGCGGTACACTGGTAAATGCTCTGATGGCTCATTGCCGTGATGATTTGTCAGGAATTAATGGAGTCATGCGTCCGGGTATCGTTCACCGCATTGATATGGATACCACAGGTGTTTTAATTGTGTGCAAAAATGACAACTCTCACAATTCCATTGCTCAGCAGTTAAAAGACCACTCCATTACAAGAAAGTATTATGCAATTGTACATGGTGTGTTAAAGGAAGAGGAAGGCACTGTTTCTGCCCCCATCGGACGCCATCCCGTTGACCGGAAAAAGATGAGCGTGAATGAAAAAAACGGAAGAGAAGCAACCACTCATTTCCGTGTTCTGGAACGCTTTAAACAGTTTACCTATGTGGAATGCCAGCTGGAAACAGGGCGAACCCACCAGATCCGTGTTCACATGGCCAGTATCGGTCATCCGCTTTTAGGAGATGTGGTTTATGGTCCCTCAAAAAGTCCCTACAGATTAACAGGTCAGACTCTGCATGCAGGAGTGTTGGGGATTGTACACCCCACCACAGGAGAATATATGGAGTTTCATGCCCCGTTACCAGATTATTTTGAAGATTTATTGAGAAAATTACGTACCACCTAGATCATAAGATCCAGGTGGTTTTTTATTTGGATAATAACTGTTAAATATGGATAAAATATGGATTTTTCAGAAATTTAGTTGTAT
>SVDS01000131.1 GCA_015057715.1 Paenibacillaceae bacterium | reverse complement strand
AAAATTGGAATAGCAGGTGGGAGAGAGGAAGCGGATTACCTGATCGGACTTCTTATGAAAGACAAACACAGGCTGATCGTAATAAATGACGACAGAACATACTGCGAGCATCTGGCTGCTGAGTATGATAAAGTGTCCGTTGTTTACGGTAATCCTGGAAGTGAAGAGGTATTAAGTGACGCAGGCATCAAAGGAGCAGATGTTATGATTGCATTAAGCGGTAAAGATGCAGATAACCTGGAGATATGCCAGTTGGCAAAACAGATGTTTTCTGTGAGGAAAACAGTCTGCTTGGTAAAGAATCCTGGAAATGTGGAAATTTTTAAGGAGCTTGGAATTGATCAGGTCATCAGCCCGGTTCATATTCTGGCACAGTATATCACGCAGTCATCATGATGGAGGATTGAAGAATTACCCGGTTTGTGCTATGTTAGAAGAAATAAAACGGGAAGGAAGCAGCTGATCATTCATGGAGATGAGAAAAAAGATCTTTAATGGATTCCAAAAACTAAGAAATTTCGGAAAGATAGCAGTTATCTGGGTATTGTCTACATTACTTGCCATTTTTTTAAGCCATATAGGCGTAAGGGCTGAAAATCTGCTTTTAATTTATGTGGTAGGTGTCATCCTTTGCAGTGTGGAAACCAGAAGTATGCTTTGGAGTATTTCATCTTCCATTGTGTTTGTTTTCACGTTTAATTATCTTTTAACCTCACCCAGATTTACTTTTCAGGTGGATGATCCCAACTATATTATTTCTTTGCTGATTTTTATTATTGTTGCATTCATTGCGGCATCATTAACTGATAAGCTGCAAAAGCAAATGAATCTGGACCGGGAACGGGCGGATATTCTGCTTAAACTAAATACCATAGGAAGTGGTTTTCTAAATCTTTCCGGGCGCCAGGCCGTTATTTCCTACAGTGAGAAGAGCCTTCATAATCTGACTGGGAAAAAAACGGAACTGTTACTCAAAATGAAAGATGAGAGATTCTACGACCAGGCGGCTGAGTGGTGCTTTCGAAATTCCACTGTGTGCGGCTATGGAGAAGCCCAGTTTGGGGATAGTTCCTGTCTCTATGTGCCGGTCTGCAGTCTGAGTAAAACGTATGGTGTAATTATCTTCTGGTGCAGCAATGGAGGGCTTACAAAAGAGGAACGTATGTATGTGGAAATGGTCATTTCCCAGATTACTCTTGTGCTGGAACGGGAACAGCTGAATGAGGAAAAAGAGGAGTCAGGACTTCAGATTGAGCGGGAAAGATTAAAAAGTACATTACTGAGAAGCATATCCCATGATTTAAGAACTCCCCTGACCGGAATTGCAGGCAATTCCAATTTCCTTTATGAGAATTATGATCTGGTAGATGAAGAAAGTGCCAAAAGCATGCTGCTTGATATCAGTACAGAATCGGAGTGGCTTAATTCCATGGTTGAGAATCTGCTAAACATGACCAGGATTCAGGAAGGAAAGCTGGAAGTACGAAAGAAAAGAGAAGTGGTGGATGATTTGATATCGGGTGCAGCCGCACTGGTTTCCAAACGACTGGGAGATCATACATTAAAGACAGTAACACCACCAGAGATAGAACTTATAAGTGTAGATGCAAGACTATTTACCCAGGTGCTGGTAAATCTGATTGATAATGGAATTCGCCATTCAGGAGATAATACGGTTATTACCGTATCCGCAGGAGCAGAAGGCGGGAATATGGTATTTACGGTTAGTGACAATGGAACAGGCATTCCAGAGGATAAGCTGGATCATATTTTTGACAGCTTCTTTACGGCTGCTTACCGGGAAGGAGACCGTCAGAGGGGAGCTGGTCTTGGGCTTGCTATATGTAAGGCAATTATAGAGGCTCATGGCGGGAAAATTTTAATTGACCAGAGTTGGAAAAAAGGCGCAGCTTTTCGAATTGAGATGCCTATGGAGGAGACCTATGATCAATGATATCAGCGTCCTTGTGATCGAGGATGACAAGAGCATTCAGAATTTCATCAGAATTACCCTGAAAAGCAAGGGATACAACTCTGTCTTTGCAGATGACGGTCTTACTGGAATTTCTTACTTTTATGCCAATAACCCGGATATTATACTTCTGGATCTTGGTCTGCCGGATATTGACGGTATGGAGGTTTTGTCCCAGATCAGGAAGGAGTCTGATATTCCTATTATAGTGGTATCTGCACGAGGGATGGAGCAGGAAAAAGTAGCTGCTCTTGATGAGGGGGCAGATGATTATCTGACCAAACCGTTTCATGCAGGAGAACTGCTGGCCCGTATCCGTGTGGCATTAAGGCACAAAAGCGGTATGATAAAACAGGAAGCGGCTTTTGAACTGGATGGGTTTTATATGGATTTTGAAAAAAGAAGATTAATTGTCAGAGGGGAAGAGGTTCACGTTACTCCCATTGAATATAAAATGCTGAAACTGCTGGTTTTAAATGCTGGAAAGGTATTAACCCACCACTTTATTCAGAATGAGATCTGGGGATACGATACAAATGATGATTATCAGTCCATACGTGTTTTTATGGCAAACATCAGAAGAAAAATTGAAGAGGACTCTACCAATCCCAGGTTTATTATAACTGAGGTGGGAGTGGGATACCGGTTTACTGAAAATTAATACAGGCAGGAATCAGAAATAATACAGGGTTATTCTGGTTTCTGCCTGTTTTTGTTCTGTAAAATAATTTAAGGTGGGATTATGTATTAGTTTTTGTCAGATCAGATGATAAGGAGTCGGCATAGAGATGTTTGATTGTGTCAATTGTTTGTGGAATACCAAGCTTGCTGATGTTAAACAGAATCTGATGGGATTCAATACTTCCCCAGCTCTGGTCTGTATATGTTTCGTAATACTGTCTTCGGCGGTGATCCATCTTTTTAATGGAAGTCTCTGCTTCTTTTTTTGAGATGTTATAGCGCTTCATAATGCGTTCTGTGCGGTCTTTTAGTGATGCGTAGATAAATATATTCATGCACTGGGGATATTCCCGTAAAACATAATCTGCGCACCTTCCTACGAATATACACGGCCCTTTTTGTGCCAGGCTTTCTATAATTTTACTTTGCGTCTCGAACGTGCTGTCATTTAAAGGTACTCTTCTTGGGGCAAAACCGTTATAACGGTAGGATGAAAGAAATGAGTTGAATACAGATTCATCTACTGCTTCCACTGTTATTTCTGACAAACCAAGTTTATCCGCTGCCATCTCTACCAGATCCCGGTCATACATGGGAATCCCCAGTTCCTCAGATAATCGAAAGGCGATTTCGTGCCCTCCACTTCCAAACTGTCTGCCGATTGCAATGATCTTGTGCTCCATTTGAATCCGCTCCTTCCACTTAGGGATTGTACACAATATTTAAATATATATTTCTAATAACATAATTATAACGCATTTTAGAGGGGAAAGATAGAAAAAAACAGAAATATTCTGGTTGTATTTTCGCTTCAAAGCCCATAGATTGATTAATAAAAGCAGAAAGCCGGCTTGTAAGTTTATGAAAATCAGATGGAAATTGGCCTGTCTGTTGGCGGTCATTGTACTAGATATCGTCTTTGCAGGGGCGTTGTTTTTTAATTATAGTAAGGCGAAAAATACGTTGTTTCTGCCAGCAGATGCCGGAGGAGAAGCAAAGGAGGAAGTTCGGGAACAATTTTCCGGCAGTAAGCAGATTGCACTGACGTTTGATGACGGACCTCATTCTGTTTATACGCCCCTGCTTTTAGATGGCCTTCGTAAACGGGGTGTCCATGCTACCTTTTTCCTGTTGGGAGAAAACGTAAAGGGCAAGGAAGCCATTGTAAAGCAGATGCAGGAAGACGGGCATCTGATCGGAAACCACGGATACAGCCACGTTCAGATGAGCAGAGAGGCTGTAGCCAATGCATGTGAACAGATTGAAGAAAATAATAAGCAGATCGAAGCTATTACAGGAGTACGGCCCCAGTACCTCCGCCCGCCCTATGGGTCATGGAATGAGGAACTGGAGTGCACAACCAATATGACTGTGGTACTGTGGGATGTGGATCCGTTGGATAGAGATGGAAAATGGAAAGAGACATGATCTAGTTAATTAATATATTTTTTCCATTCATCATTTTTCTCATCACATGTTTTAGAAAATAAGAGTTAATTTTTCTTACAAGCCCTATCTTTTTACTGGTATAATCATTTTTATCCAGCCAGCCGCGTTCCGGCCAATAATTATATTCCACATTTTTCTTCTGCGTTGATTTGAAAGAAACGCGGTCTATGAAACATAAAGGTATTCAAGCGCCTGTCTTAACAGATCACCGATGTTTTCCATATTAGTCACAGCCTGGCACAGTTCAAGGGAAAACACATTTAACAGTGATGTCTTTAACAGAGTCTATTTTGTTTCCAGAAGTTCAATCGGATTTCCCATTATGCGATCCCTGCCTGATATATATTTTGGTCATTATAGATTATAACATATATGAAAATAGTGAATGAAAGAAATATGACAGTTGCTTTCATCATAAGACTATGCTAATAATTTAAAATACGATTTTATATAAAGGAGCAGCTATGAAAAATCTTAATATTATGATAAAACCGGCCAGCGGAATTTGCAATATGCGTTGTAAATATTGTTTTTATGCGGATGAGACCAGTAAACGTGAGATATCAAGTTATGGGTTTATGGATTCTGATACATTGCGGGCAGTTATGGAAAAAACGCTAAAGGCAACGGAATATCATTGTACAATTGCCTTCCAGGGAGGAGAACCCACCTTGGCTGGGCTTGATTTTTTTCGTCTGGCAGTAGCTTTTAGCAAACGCTTTAATGTAAATAATTGCCAGATCTCATTTGCAATTCAGACCAATGGATTAATGATTGATCAGGAATGGTGTGAATTTTTTAAAGAAAATCATTTTTTAGTGGGAGTATCTTTCGATGGTCCTAAAGCCTTGCACGATAAATATCGGTTGGACAGTCAGGGAAAGGGAACATACAATCGGGTATTCAGGGCCATTCAAATGCTGTATCAGCATCAGGTGGATGTTAATATTCTGACAGTTGTTACAGCTGATACCTGCAGGAGTTTTCGAAAGACTTATGGATTTTTTGGACGAAGCGGTTTTAAATATCAGCAATACATTGCATGCCTTGATCCCCTTGGGGAAGAAAGAGGAAAACAGCCATGGTCTCTGAAGCCGGAAGACTATGAAGAATATTTAAAAACAGCCTTTGACTGCTGGTATCAGGAGGCAATGGAGGGGAATAAACGGTACCATAGCTATTTTGACAATCTATTATTAATGCGTAACGGTCAGCATCCGCAAAGCTGCGGAATGCAGGGAATCTGTGGCTGGCAGTATGTAGTGGAAGCTGACGGCAGTTTATTTCCCTGTGATTTTTATATGCTGGATGATTATAAATTAGGTAATTTAAAAACTGACACGTTTGAAGAGATGGATCATAAACGAAGAGAGATACGTTTTATTGAAGACAGCGCTGCTTTACATGATGATTGTCTTCAGTGCCAGTGGAAAAGCCTCTGTTTTGGCGGCTGCCGCCGTGATCGGGATTATTTTCAACAAGGACTTGGTAAAAATTATTATTGTGAGGCTTATCAGGCTTTTTTTGCATATGCTTTTCCCAGGCTGGAGCAGCTATATCTGAAATTAACTTCGGGATACATAAAATAAAGAGTGAGATTTGTTAATATTGCACAAAATAGATAGCTGAAAATGAGAGGATGAAAGAAAGAACATGGTTGCTTTCATGATAACGTCAATTATATAATTTGTTTATGGCCAATAAAGTTACAAAAAAACCGGTATTCCTTATAAGGAGCAGTTATGCAGAAATTGACAATATATGATATATCAAAATTATCCGGTGTATCGATTACAACAGTCTCACGTGTTTTAAACGGAAATGAAAATGTAAATCAGGAAACCCGTGACAGGGTAGAAGCAGTTATTCGTGAACATCAGTATGTCCCAAGGCAGTCATCCAGAAACTTTGTGCAGAGAGATTTCTTTGCTGTGGGGCTTTTGGTTGATGATATTCGCCATACTTACATGTCTGAACTGACTTATGCTGTTAATCAGGAACTGGAGAAATGGAAATTAAACACCATTGTCTGTAACCTTGCGGATGTAGAGGGTGGATTTATTAATCAGGTGGACAATCTGATAGAAAAAAGAGTCAATGGAGTGGTTTTGATGGGGTCTGTTTTTGAGCGGAACATCTGCCGGATCGCCATTGAACGAAGATATTCCGGAGTTCCTTTTGTTGCTGTAAATGCCAACTTCGCCTTACCCAACGTCCGGGAAGTAATGCAGAACCAGTTTCAGGGAACGAAAGATGCAGTAAATTTTCTGTTTCAGAAGGGAAAACGAAAGATAGGATGGATTTATTATCGGCAGTCACCCTCTGATCAGCGAAAGAATACAGGCTTTATGGCAGGTATGAAAGAATGTGGATTAAACCCCATTTATTTGAGGGAGACCAATGGGCTTATGTTAAAAGATGGAAAAGAAGCAACTGCCTCATTGCTGGATGAATATCCGGATATAGATGCTCTTATTTATTCCAGTGACATGCTGGCTGTTGGAGGCGTTCACACTCTGAACGAAAGGGGAATATCCATACCCGAACAGATATCCCTGATTGGATTTAATAATTCAAACTGTGCTAAAGAATGTTATCCGCCTCTGACTTCTATTGATAATAAAATCAATGAAAGCGGGAGACTGGCCGCTCAGCTTATGCTCAATATGCTGAATAAGCAGCCGGCAGAAAGCGTTCAGCTGGCATGTGGATTGGAAATCCGAAATAGCACTTAATGACAACATGGAGGATCTTGTTTTAATGAAAAAACCAAATGTTATATTTTTGATTCAGGACCAGATGCAGCAGCAGATCATGAAAGCAGAATCCGGTTGTATCATGCCGAATCTGAGAACGCTTATGAATGACGGTGCAGTCTTTGAACGGGCACACACCTGTAATGCGATCTGCTCACCGTCCAGAGCGTCTTTGCTGACAGCAACTCCTCCGCATGTGCATGGTATGGTAGATTGTACTCATACTGTGCCACCGTACCGGGCAGAGTTTGATGATAGCCTGGATACCATTACTCAGGCATTTTGTGAGGAAGGATATGAAGTTTCCTACTATGGAAAATGGCATATTGAGCGGACTCATAAGTTGGAGAAGTTTGGTATTAAGGCTTTTGAAACGGAACTTCACGTGCCCAGTTTTCCTGTTTCAGTATATGACAGGGTAACGATGGGAAATCCCGGATATCCGGAAAAAATGGTATGCGGTATTTTCTCAGAAGATTCCACTTTTACCGAAGAACATTATATTTATGAAAAGGCAATGAGTGAAATAGAACGGGCAAGACAAGAGGAAAAGCCATTCTGTACTTTCATTTCAACCTATGCGCCTCATGATCCTTACTGCGTGCCGGAAGAAATTTATCGCCTTTATGAAGATGTAGATCTTAAACTGCCAGCCAGCTTTTATGATGAGATGAATGATAAACCGGCGATTTACCGAAGAATGCGGGAGGCACTTAAAGGGTTGAGCGAAGAGGAATACCTTAAGACCCTCCGGTGTTATTACAGCTATTGTACTTTGGTGGATATTCAGTTTGGGAAGTTGATGCAGTATTTAAAGCAAACCGGGCTGTATAATAATACTCTGATTGTCTGTCTATCAGATCATGGTGATATGATGGGAGCTCATGGCCTCATGATGAAGAGTGTGGAGGCTTTTGAGGAGATCTATCGGATTCCATTGGTTATGAAACTTCCTGATCAGGAATTAGCTGGCAGTGTGTTTGATTTTCACATCAATACATATGAGATCGGACCAACGGTTCTGGAACTTGCTGGCTGCCGTCCACTTAAGGGGGAGCAGACAGGGGTGTCAATGGTTCCATGGATGAAAGGAGAGAGGACCGATAAGCATTTTGGTTATGCGGAATTCTTCGGTCAGAGATATTCCTTTACTCAGAGAATTTATTGGGAAGAGGATTTAAAATATGTATTTAATGCTTTTGCTGACGATGAACTTTATGATTTGGCAAAAGATCCCCATGAGATTACAAATTTAAGCCAGCATCCGGATTATCAGGAACAGAAGACACATTTATGTAACTGTATGTGGGAACAGGCGAAGAAAACGGGAGACGAGAGTCTTATTAATGCTGAATATTTTTTATTACAGATTGCGCCAATAGGACCGGGGGAGAGAAAACAAAGCGGGAATTATGGCATATACAATAAAAAATTCTAAACAACAAGGAGAAGGTATTATGAAAAAGAAAATGTTAGCAGCTTTTATGGCAGTGGCAATGGTATTCTCTATTACTGCTTGCCAAAACAGTGCCGGGACCAGTAATAATAACAGCGGTAATTCTGGCCAGCAGAAAGAGGCATATGTTCCAAAGGGCGATTTTAATATTCGCGTATTTGCAGCTGCCGGTGGTGTTGCGGATTCCATTACACGAATTGCTGCCAAGGGATTACAGGAAGATTATGGCGTTACAGCAGTTGTCAGCAATCTGACTGGAGCCAGCGGAGCCGTAGCAGTAGCCGATCTGGATTCCTATAAACCGTCAATTAATGAACTTGCAGTTGTCAGCATGTCTCTTTTTACCATGGCGCCGCTGATGAATCCGGATATCAAGGCTTCCTTAGATAATTATGAGATTGTTGGTTCTTTGATTCGTGATGATTTTGTACTTCTGGTTTCTTCAAAAAGTGGTATCAAAAATTGGGATGATTTGGTTGCGTATGGCAAAAACAATCAGATTATCTATGGCTCTAACACTCCCGGAGGATTTACTCATGTGGTTCAGGTTGCCTTATTTGGCGAGGCAGGATTAAATGCCCAGGCGCTGACTTCTGATGGAAGTAATAAAGATATCCTGGCAGTTATGTCCGGTGATGCAATTTGTGCAACGGCAACAGCAACTTTAGCAAAAACCTACATTGATAGCGGTGAAGTGATTCCGATTGCAGTTTTTTCTGATAAGAATTATACAGGATATAATGGTTTTGATGTTCCGACAGTAAAAAGCCTGGGTTATGATATTACGCTCCCTTCCTATAACTTTTTAATCAGCCGTGCCGGTGTAAGCAAAGAAGAAGCCTCCGGATTATATAAAGCATTGTTATCTTACCGTGAGACAGATAGCTTTAAAACACAGGCAACAAATGCCAATTACATTCCTGATAACACGGACGGAGAAACGCTGCGTAAGGAAATAGAGCATTATGCAGAAGTCTGCAAGGATATTTATGATAAATATTATTGATAGCCATCAAAAGGAGGGATCTCAAATGAAGGTGCAATATCGTTCTAACCTGTCCGCAGGTGTTTTTTCTCTGATTTTGGCAGTTATACTTTTTGTACTTATCCCCTCTCAGATTGGAGTTGATACCCAGGCAGTACATGGGATCAGCTCCCGCTCCCTGCCTTATGGTCTCAGTGCTTTGATGGGAGTCTGCGGAATTGGGCTGCTTTTTCAAAGTCTGGTTTTGAAAAAAGACAAGGTAAAAGAATTAAATCTGAAAAATGAGGGCAAAGGTGTTTTGTACATGATCTGCCTGCTGGCATATGGGATTGGATTTAATTACAGCTTTCTGATCTCTACCAGTCTGTTTGGAATTATTACACTGGCATTTACCAGATGTAAAAAGGTTGCTTATTATGTGATTGTTGTAGCAGTTGTAACTGTACTGTATTTTACCTTTACACAATTGCTGCATGTGCGGCTGCCATAAAAGGAAAGGATAGATAAAAATATGGACGTATTAGTTTCAGCATTGGGGCATTTGCTTACATTGCAGAATTTCATACTCATGAATGTTGGTGTTTTTGTGGGTATTATCTTTGGTGCAATTCCGGGGATGAGTGGAAATTTGGGAATCACTGTATTTCTGCCTTTTACCTTTCAGATGGGAGCGGTACCTGCGCTGTTAATGCTCTGCGGAATCTTCTTCGGGTCTAATTTCGGCGGTTCTATCAGCGCTATTTTAATTAATACACCAGGAACCAATGGTGCCTGTGCAACGCTGCTTGACGGATTTCCAATGGCTAAAAAAGGACATCCATTAAAAGCACTGGATATGGCGCTCATCGCTTCAACTTTTGGGGGATTAATAAGTGCATTGAGTTTATTGCTCTTTTCCCCGCAGATCAGTAAAATTGCATTGAATTTTGGTGCGCCTGAATACTTTGCACTTGCTTTGTTTGGTTTATCTATTATTGCTTCAGTCAGCGGTGACAGTATTTTAAAAGGACTTGTCAGCGGTGCAATCGGCATGATTGTTGCATCGGTGGGAATTGACAGCATTAGTGGTTTAACCCGTTTTACTTTCGGTAAAGTTAAGATGTACAATGGGATCAAGATGATTGCTGTTCTTTTGGGGGTTTATGCAATTGCTCAGCTGATTGGCCGGGTTAATGGCAACGACAAAGGAGGACAGGCCAGTTCCCTGGTTGTTGAAAAAGGAAAAAAAGACCGGGTTACATTGGCAGAGGTTAAATCTACCGCTCCGGTTATGTTAAAGTCGTCTGTTATTGGCTCGATTATTGGTGCGATTCCTGGTACGGGAAGTGCAATTGCGGCTTACATTGCTTACAATGAAGCAAAGAGAACGGCAAAACCGGAAGAACATTTTGGGGAAGGTGAATTAAGGGGAATTGCAGCTCCTGAATCAGCCAATAACGGAGCTACTGCTTCCTGCCTGATTCCGCTTTTGACACTGGGAATACCTGGAGATGCTGTTGCTGCTACATTAATGGGGGCATTTACCATGCATGGTCTTGTAGTGGGACCAAAGCTGTTTCAGGACTCTGGCCCGATTATTTATGCAATGATGATTGGCTGTGTAATTGCTCAGCTTTTTATGTATACGCAGGGCCGTTACCTGATGCCGGTATTTGTAAAGATTACCCATATTCCACAGGATTTATTAACAGCATTGTTAATGGTAATCTGCTGCGCTGGGGCGTTTGCAATTGCTAATACTGTATTTGATGTGCATGTTATGCTTTTATTTGGTGTAATTGCTTATGTGATGTCAAAGTTTGACTTTCCGGCAGTTCCAATTGTACTGGGAATGGTGTTAGGGCCAATAGCAGAATCTAATTTAAGAAATGCGCTGACTATGTCAAATGGCAGCTGGTCCATTTTTATTAAACGTCCTATCTGCCTTGGATTTATTATACTGACTTTTGTATTTATCATTTTACTGAAACATAGCACAAAGAAAATTGTGCCAAATTAAAATCATTTTTAACCTCTATAATAACCTAAGGGAATCTGAATGCCTTGATTTATAAGGCGTTCAGATTCCCAGCTTTTATTTTGGTTATTTTATAATGCATCTTTCCCACGTTCTCCAGTACGGATTCTTACCACGTCATCCACATCATAGATAAAAATCTTACCGTCACCGTAATTACCGGTATTTATTTGTGCTACTATTTCATTAACGATTACTTCTGCAATTTCAGCGGGTACCACAGTTTCTACTTTTAATTTTGGAAGCAGATTAACCGTTGTTTCTGTTCCTCTGTAGATTGTCTTGTAGCCCTTCTGGTTGCCATAGCCCATAATATTTGAAATCATCAAACCATTTGCCTTATTGTCATTGAGAATCTTCTTCACATCTTCCAACTTCTCGGGCCTAATAATAATCTCCAACTTTTTCATATAATTACCTTCCTTCGGCACATTGCCCTAATGTTTAGTTAACCCTTTTTAAATCTGCCTAGCTGCTTAATTTCTATGTTGTCAGCAGAGTCAAAATCCAGTTCAGACTTTACCAGCTGAAGGTCCGGATATGCGGCTACGCCCATTTCCGGAATATCCAGTCCGGCAAGTTCTGCTTCTGGTGAAACTCTTAAGCCCCAGACTTTATCGAGTACTTTAAAGAATACATAAGATACACCAAATCCCCATACAAAAAGAACAATTACTGCAATAAACTGGGCTGCAAACTGGGACGCATCCCCGTAGAATAAACCTTTAACTCCACCTGCAACACCATTAACGCCATCCCCGTAGGACCCATCTGCAAATAATCCTAAAGAAAGTACTCCCCAAAGACCGTTTACACAGTGAACAGAAATGGCACCTACCGGATCATCCAGCCTTAATTTATTTTCAACAAAAGATACAGACAGACAAACCAATATACCTGCTATTAATCCAATAATAAAAGAAGAAGCTGCATTAACAAATGCACAAGGTGCTGTAATGGCGACCAAACCAGCCAGTGCACCGTTTGCCGTCATGGAAGGATCCGGTTTCCCGTATCTGGTCCACATATAAAACATTGCCGCCAGACCACCGATTGCTCCAGCTATCATGGTATTAGTAGCAACAACAGAAAGTCTGAAATCCGAAGCATTCAGCGTGGAACCGGCATTAAAAGAAAACCAGCAGAAGAATAAGATAATGGTTCCAATAATGGCCATAGGAATATCGTGACCCGGAAATGCTCTTGTAGTCCCGTCCTTTTTGAATTTACCAATTCTTGGTCCAATAACAATTGCACCAGCCAGTGCAAGCATGCCGCCCATGGAGTGAACAACTGCAGAACCGGCAAAATCTACTACGCCGTGACCCAAACCAAAGTTTTTACCAAGGGTTGATAACCAGCCACCGCCCCATACCCAGTTTCCGAACAGAGGGTAGAGAAACATGGAAATAAAAAATGAAGTAATAACAATCGCGGAATATTTTATTCGTTCTGCAACAGCACCGGTTGGAATCGTAACGGTCGTATCCATAAATACCATCTGGAAGAAAAACAATGCATAGATACCAGGATCATAGATGCCGTCACCAGATAATAAAAATCCCTTATAACCAAGAATACCGCCAAATCCTGGTATTGAAAGCATGGCATTCAGTGCACTTCCCCCTGTTCCCAATCCTGCAGCGCCGCCGGAGCCGCCAAACTGGAGTGCAAAACCAACAAGAAAATAACCAACAGCGCCAACTAAGAATACCATAAAGTTCATTGTCATGGTGTGAGCTGCATTTTTACCACGGCAGAATCCGGTTTCAACCATAGCAAAACCGCACTGGAAAAAGAACACCATAAATCCGGTTATCATAATCCAGGTAAAATTAGCACCATAATAAGCTTTGTTGGCCATGGTAGCCACGTCTGCAATTGTCTCTTTTCCGGTAGGTATTACATAGGAAGCACCTGTCGGATCTGCACTGCCTGGTGAGGAAAAAGCCAAAGCCAATGCGATTGCCGCTATCCCTAATACGACCAGTAAACCAATGATTGTTCCTGTTTTTTTCATGATAATAACCTCCTTTTTATTGAAACATTTTTTATTACCCAATACTCTTACTTCTTCTTTTCTTTCATAAAATGATTCCAGCAAAACTCCGACGTACTTTTATAGACTTCCTCCTTAAGCCTGCCTACCGAGAAATAATACCGGATACCCAGATACATTACCAATAACCCCAATATCAC
>SVDS01000130.1 GCA_015057715.1 Paenibacillaceae bacterium | reverse complement strand
TATTTTTCTCCCATTCTGATCCAGAAATCCTCCTGATCCTTTACCCCATTTTTAAAATCTTCTACGATTTTTTCAACGATGTGGACACTTGCAGGCGGGTGACAGTTGGATACATTTCTACCGATAATCGTTCTGGTTCTTGGAAATGCCCTGTCCTTTCCTTCCGAAAAATACTTTACTTTGTCCTCTTTATCAACAAATGTGATATCAAAAGGAAGTGTGTTAAGCATGGCAGTCAGTTCTTCGGTGTTCATTTCCCCGGAAGGCAGCTTTACAATTCCATCTTCGCCAGAGACAGAAACTTTTTCTTCCTTTTTAACTTCACCTGGCTCCCAATTTGGCACATGTTCAATTATATAGCCGATTTCTCCGCTTCCATCTGCAATGGTTTTCCACTCGTCCTGTGTAAGGTTTTCCATTAGCATGGGAATCATGATATTTTCTTCTTTAAATATCATCTCTTCAATCTTATCAGCCATATCCTGAGCTTTTTGTATCAGAGTTTCTTTTTGTATGGAACCGTTGTTAAGAAGGGCTGAAACTTCTTTCACCTGGGCTCTGATTTCGTCATCCACTCCCCACATGACTTTGGGAGGCGCTGTAATTCCATATTTCTCCATATAGGGAAAGTAAAGATTCTCCTTCTTTTTGTAATGGACGTCCAAATCCTTCAGCTGTTCCACACCTGCCTTTAACTGGTCTGTTGCCCCTGATCCCTCCAGTGCTGTCAGGGACAGATATGGCCGGACTTCCTTTTCCAGTATGTGAGAGATTTTCTTGTTTTCCCGGACCAGTACCTGGAGGGGGTGACCAGGAATCAGTGCCGGCTCTTCTGGTTGATGAATTTCCTCAATTGACCCCTTAAATACAGCGGCATGGACATCGCATAATTTTTGCACTTCTTCTACGGGAAGCCCCTCCGCAATTAAAGCGCCCTCCGCTTCTGAAATTTCTGTGGCAGATACTCCATGAAATACATGTTCAAACTGGGACTTCACCTGATCTACAGTCTTTCCCTCATGAAGCTGCCGGATAATGTCTTTGATTGTCTTTTGTCTCATCTGGCGGTTATTGATGTATTCACTCATTGCAGTTCTCCTTTTCCATTTTATAATAAAGTAATAAAAACACCTCAGTCTGATTCTTTGCTTCGTTTCAGAAAGAGGTGCCTTCAGTGATTATTCTTCTACTTTAATTACAGAAACCGGACAGCCTTCCTGCGCCTCAACCGCCGATGATTCTGATGACTCTGGGACGGTGTCAACGTATACCTCTGCCGGACCATCATCACCCATACGAAATACTTCCGGACATACGGAAGCGCAGAGCCCGCATTCTATGCAGCCCTCTCTATCTACTTCTGCTACCATTTTCTAACTCCTTTCTGTTCTGTCCCGGGGACAGCTTTCATTCTTTGACCCTGAATGCACTTTTATTGTTGGTAATTTTTATCGAAAATATTCAAATAAAAAGAAGATCCAAAGCCAGCCATTACTTTTGGGACTGACTGCAGGATCTTCTTTTTTAATCTATCTTTTTTTTACTTTCTTTTCGCCAGATATTCCTGACCAAGCACATCGGCAGCAATGAGAGCATCATAAAGCTGCTGGGGAGTTACATCTCCAATCATATTATGAATGCTTTCGCCTTCGGCACATGCATTTTTAGCAGCGATGTGAACTCTCTCTTTATCTGTTACTCCAATTTCTTTTAAGGTTACCGGAAGACCTACACTGACGCAGAATTCCAGCACCTGATTAAACTCTGCTGACGGGGCATCTTCCAACACCAGCTGTGCCAGAGTTCCGAACGCTACCACACTGCCGTGCATCGTGGCTTCACATTCTTCCAGGGCTGTAAATCCATTGTATACGGAATGAGATACTGCCAGACCGCCATTATCTGCGCCTACACCGCTTAAATAAGTATTGGCTTCAATAATTGCTTCCAGGGCAGGTGTTACAATCTGATTTTCACACGCTTTCAGTGCCTTATATCCATCTTCTAATAGAGTCTCATAACAAAGTTTGCAAAGAGCCATGGCGGATTTTGTAATTCCCCCATTTTCCAGGCTGGGTGCTTTTGCCTTCTCACAGGCTCTTGCTTCAAAATAAGTTCCCAGTGCATCACCCATTCCTGCAACCAGGAATTTAACAGGTGCATGCGCAATAATATCAGAATCTACAATTACTGCATCAGGATTTTTAGGATAAAATATGTAATGGGAAAAGCTTCCGTCATTGTTATAGATTACGGACAAACCGGTACAGGGTGCATCGGTTGCCACCACGGTAGGTATGATTACCACCGGCAGTTTCTCATAATAAGCCGTTGCTTTTGCAGTATCAATAGCAGAACCGCCTCCAACTGCAACCACGCAGTCAATCTGATTTTCTCTGACTATTTTTTGCATCCGCTCTACTTCGCCTATGGAACTGATTCCGCCGAATATCTCAAATTTCAATTCAGCTTCTTTTCCCTCAAAGCTTTTTTCAATCTTTTCATGGCAGTTTTTATATCCGCTGTTGCTGCAGATAAACAGAAATGATGTTCCAAGGTTCTTTGTTTCTTCATAAACCGCTGACAAAGCCCCCTGTCCCTGCACGTATTTTAAAGGTGATCTCATTAATTTCAGCATAGTAGTCTCCTCTCATCAATCAGTAAAAATTTATCGTTTATGCTACGTCAAATATACGCCTGTCTTAAAGAAATGTCAATATTTTAACGAGGTATAAATTCCAATACAATTTTACTGTGTGAACCATATGGAGTTAAAATGCCACAATCTCCTTTATCAGAAATTCCCTTCCTTCTAACAGCTCCCAGGAGAAACTCTGACAGAACGGACACTTGAAATAACCTTCTGTAACATGGAACATTTTATGGCACTTATTACAGCGGCCGCTGGCAGGGAGAATTTCAATATCAAGACGGGTGTTTTCCAGTAAAGTCCCATTAACAGCGGCAGGATAACACTGCTCTACATAATAGGGGATCACAGAAGCCATCTCGCCAATTTGCAGCACAAGGCTTTCAACCTGAGTCAGATTCTGCTCCCTGACTACATGTTCCACAATCCGGACCACTTCCGACATGACTCCCAGTTCATGCATACCAATCCTCCCGCTGTTTTTGTTATACGGTTGCTTTTGTTTCCGCTAACGCTTTCACTTCCTGATACGATTTCAAATCTGTATAAAGCTCCGGTCCATAGGGGCTTCGGTGCTTTTTCCAGATATTAATTCCCATATAGACTGCCACTGCTGCATTGCTTAACAACGCAATCAGGCTGACTGCAAAGTAAATACCTGGCTTATAAGACGAGTCCACCCGGAATTGTCCCACATCCTGAAATCCCGGGAAGGTCTGAGCAAACATACACCAGAGTGCAAGCGTCTGGGCACGATGCTGCAGCCATGCTCCCTTTCCTACCGTAAATGCACAAAGAGTGGGTGCCAGTAAAAGTGCCAGACCGCAGTACCAGGCATGGTGAGGCAGACAGTTATAGGTATAAGCAAAGTTCCATATATCGTAGGCTGCGATCCAGAACCAGAGCATGTCAGGCCAAAGCATATCCTTACTCTTGTCTTTCTCAGTCACTTTTCTCAGACAGATACCAAACCAGCCGGTTATGGTGATAATATTTAAGATCCCTGCCGCTGCATTCATAAAATTCCAGGGACCTCCCATTAAAAGCACGGAGACGTCCGCTGTTGCATCCTGAGCCATGGTACGATACGTCATTCCAACTTCGATATCTCTTGTCACTGCCTCCATAATATTAACCGCCAGGATTAACGGAGGAAAACAAAGAGCAATCCGGCTGTTACACAGGCGGAATACGGTTTTGTCTTTTCTTGTTTTTTCATAATGCCTGATTAACCAGAAACCAATGCAGCCTGCCGTGGCAGAATAGACCTTTGCAAGATGAAACCAGTCCGTATATGTACTCTTTTTCAGCACGGTAAACCAGAGGACGGATAATACGGCGGGCATGACAAAAAAGAAAAGCAGGCCAATCATTTTATAGCGCCGTGACACCTCATTTAATAAGAATAGCGAAGCAAATACCAAAAACCACATGAGAAGATAAGTGACAGGGATTCCACCCTTCGCTGATTGAAATACAAACATGTTTCTACCCCCAATTAATTTTATTTCTTTGTTTATATTTTAACACTCTGTTTTCACTTTTGTCAAAATTTTCCTAATATTTAACTGAAAACTAGAGGTTTTCACAGTAATTATCATTGCTTTTTATACAAAATTACCATATAATGAGAATTGTGGTATCTGGCTGAACCAGGAACAATCACATACAAACAGGGGGAACTATGATATGGAATTTAAAAAGCTGAGTGCGCCTACATTAAAAGAACTGTTCGTAAAGGAACTGGAATCTCAAATCCTATCCGGACAACTCCCAATTGGAACCAGACTGCCTCCGGAGCGGGAGCTGGCGGCCTCCATGCAGATCAGCAGATCCGTAGTCAACGAAGGCGTAATCGCTCTGGCAGAAAAAGGCTTTCTTGACATACGCCAGAGACAGGGGATTTTTATAGCGGACTACCGAAAAGAAGGAACTATGGATACCTTCCTTTCTATTGTCAATTACAATGGAGGGGTGCTGCAGAAAGAAGAAATCCGGTCTGTTTTAGAGCTTAGAATTGCCCTTGATACCCTTGCTATCGATCTTGGATCAAAGGACATCACAGATGCAGAGCTTTTAGAGCTGCGGAGTCTTACGGAAGCCATTGGCAGAGCCTCCTGTGCACAGGACGCAGCAGAATCCGCATTTGACTTTCATCATCATCTGGCACTGTTTTCCGGGAATTCTCTTCTTCCATTGATATTCCGCTCATTCAAATCCCTGACCTGCACTCTCTGGCTTCGTTTCTGTGCCTTATATGGAATCCCAGCTCTTTATGAAAACACAAACGAGCTGTGTACCATGATAGAAGAAAGGAACTTTAAAGGAGCCGATGAATATTTGAAACGTTCCCTGTCAGAAAGCATCGATGGTCATCGGGAAATCTATTACTGAATATGTACAGAAAATGCCGGTTACATCAGCTTTCCTAAAAACTAATATAACCGGCTTTCTGTCTGATTCCTTTCACCTTTCATCCATATAGATCTTTATGAATTCTGCCATAAGCATGACATAACTGAAGACGAATACAAAACCCGCCGCTAAAAGAGGCCACTTCCTCTTTTTTTCCGGAATGGAAAGTCCAATTATGATGCCCACTGCACAAAGACAAATCTTTAATAGTGCAAAATCCCTGATTCTGCACTGCCTGATATACTGGTCTGCACAGTCAATTAACTGTTTCATCTTTTTTGCCTCCTTCATCCTTAATCGTTTGTACTTAGTATATACTTATTGTACCTTTTTATTTAGGCGGATCAGAAAAGGTTAAAAACTGTTTTACGTCAACACCCATTTCCCGAAAGCCAGACCATAAAAATTCAATCTTTTTTATAGTGATTTTTATTAAATAAAGAGAGGAAGGAAGTTTCATCACATTTTCAACCTTTAATTTTCTCATCGTGAGAAAATCACAGTACTCTTCGCTTCCCGTTTCTATTATTTCTGCCGTACCTTTGATTTGCATCCCTCTTAACTGGTTCATTCCCTGAAACTCATTAAAAACTGCCACAGAGACATTGGGACTTTGGAGAATATTAGCAAACTTTTCTCCGCCCTCACTTAAAATATATAAAAATCCATTCTTATACCGATACTCGATGGGTGTGGCGCGAACCCGTTTCCCATATCCGGTTGATAACGAGCAGGTATTATGGTTTAACAGGAATTCTTCACAGAATTCAAGGATTTTTTTTTCATCCATTGCCTCTGTGGGATTGTCCTTCCACTCCTTTATGCCAAGAAGTGTGTCAACATACCAGTTCTGATCAAAACAAAGATAATCCTGCTCCTTAAGTCCTGCTGTTTTAAAAAATGATGTTGTTCGGACCCGATCTTCCCGATCCAGCTGTTTTAAAATCAGATTCCCTGGGATTCCTTCCTGAAATACAACGCTGCTTCCAAGGAGGTCACTCACCGGCTGCAGATATTTTTTTGCATATTCTTTCACCAGACAGGTACAAAAAAGTACTATTTTTCCTCTTTTTAGCCGGTCAAGATTATTTTTTATGTTTTCAACTGCTTCCTCATCCAGTTTTTCATAATAGACCGGAATCAGTAAAACAATAAGATCCCATTCCTGTTTATTATTGCTAAATTCAGAAAACCGCATACATTTCCCGGGACCCAGTACGAGAGCCGCCTGCCAGGCGGCCATTTTGGTAAATCCATATTTGCTTTCAAATAGAACTAAAGTATTTTTCATTTCTCCACCCCCTTTTCCATTCTTATGCGTGAACCTGAAATTTTAGAATTTAAGAACTTTCTAATCCTATACATCCAGTTGCTTTTTATAATAAAACATATTAAAATTGTTTTAATTAAACTAGATTGGAGACAGCAGTTATGAATCTGGATATCCCTACGATTGCCATTGTTTATTTTTATATCAGCTTCATACAGGTTCTGATTATGCTGTTTGTTTTCCGCATTATTAAAAATTATCCCGGTATGAATTACTTACTTTTCAGCTGTATTTTTTCAGCCGTCTGCGGACTGCTTTATGCATACCAGTACATTTCCCACTATGGGAATTTATTGGTATTCTTTTCCAATATTTCTTTCTATTGTTCCATATTATCATTGAACATTGGCTTTTCAAGATTTTTAGATTTAGCTGTAGCAAGAAAGAAACTGCTGTTAATTTCGATTCTGTTTTTTGCTGGTTATTTCTGTTTTTCCTTTCTCTATGAAAATAAAAGCTATCGGATGGTTGTATTTTGCCTCACTTTCGCTATTGTTTCCTTTCATAATGGGAAGATATTAAGCAGTCATGCCATTGATTCTGTCCGTCCTGCCACCAGTCTTATCGCAGCAGCATGTGTACCTTATGGTACCTTTTTTGTCATCCGCGCTTTTCTTACCTTTTTTAATGAGACAAGAAACTATAACTTTTCTACCTTCTTTTCCTTTATGAGCTACTTTCTTTCCATTGCCGGTATCCTTTTATGGACTTATTGCTTTATTGTCATGACTGTCCAGAGGGAACATGCGGACAGGACGTATGCAGAGGAACGTTTTGAACTTATATTTAAAACAATTCCTGATACCGTATTTATTTCTGAGCTTCCCACCGGAAAGATAATCGATGTAAATGAAACCTACACATTATTAACTGGATATACGAAAGAGGAGTCTTTGGGAAAAACCACACTTGATTTAAAATTCTGGAAAACCCTTAGTGACAGAGACCGCTTTTTTGATATCATTAATAAGAATGGCAGCTGCAAGAACCTGGAAATCACAATAATCACTAAAGAAAGAAAGGAATTAAATGCACTGATTTCATCACAGATTGCCAGATTTCAAAATAGTACATACATCATCAGTGTGATTCGTGATATCACCTCTAATAAGGAATTAAGACAGAAGCTGAAAAAAAGTGAGGATACGTTTCAGGCGATTATGGAACAGAGTCCTATGTCTTTTATTCTTACCAATACATCAGGTAAAATTGAATATGCAAATCCGACTTTTTTACGGCTTATGGGATATGAGTTAGAGGAAGTCTTAGGGAAAAACCCCAGAATCTTAAAATCTGGCTATCACAACGGGGAGTTTTATCATAATTTATGGACTACAATTCTCTCAGGAAAACAATGGAGCAGTGAAATTGTAAATAAGAAAAAGAATGGGGAATTTATATGGGAACATATAATTCTTACTCCAATTTTAAATGAAGATGGGGAAATCGTTCAGTTTCTTTCCACTTTAGAAGATATCTCCGATCGCAAAAGAACGGAACAGGAACTTAAAATCCAGGCAAGAACCGATATGCTAACGGGTATTATGAACCGAAGAAGCTTTCTGGAGACAGCTCATAAAAGGCTTTTAACGATCAAAGAACACGGTCAGAAAGCCGCATTTCTCATGATCGATATCGACCGTTTTAAAACCATTAACGACTCTTTTGGACATAACATAGGGGATCGGGCAATCTGCATGGTAACAGAAGAATGCCAGAAATTTATGAAAGGGCAGGATTTGCTGGGACGGATTGGCGGAGAGGAATTTGCCGCACTGGTTCTTGGCTTTAGTGAAGGAGAAATTGTGGCGGCAGCTGAACAATTATGCAAACGAATTGAGAAGTTGGAATTTTATACGGAAAATAAGGAACGGATTCCCCTTCGCATCAGTGTAGGTGTAACTTTTTTTCATCTGGATACCGATACCCTGGAGAGTCTGATGGAACGTTCTGACGTTGCCCTTTATCAGGCAAAGAATGCAGGAAGAAATCAGATATCCGTGATTAATTGAATAAAAACACATGCCTGGGCACTGTTTCTGCCCAGGCATGTGTTTTATTCTAATGAAGCTCCGTTTGTTTCAATTACTTTCTGATACCAGTAAAATGATTTTTTTCTGCTGCGCTTTAAGGTTCCGTTCCCCTCATTGTCTTTATCTACATAGATAAATCCATACCGCTTTTTCATCTCTCCCGTAGACGCACTTACCAGGTCAATGCACCCCCATGGAGTATATCCCAGTAAGTCCACTCCATCTAAATCCACCGCATCCATCATGGCTTTTATGTGCTCCCGTAAATAATCTATTCGGTACTCATCTGACACACTGCCGTCCGCTTCCATCAGATCAGCTGCGCCAAGTCCGTTCTCTACAATAAAAAGTGGTTTCTGATAACGGTCATACAGCGTGTTTAAGGTAATACGAAGTCCCAGGGGATCGATCTGCCAACCCCAGTCAGACGCCTTTAAATGGGGATTTTTAATGCTCTTCATTACATTTCCTGCTGTTGACTTCTTTAAGATATCCGGATCTGCTGAGGCACAACGGGAAGAATAGTAGCTAAACGAGATATAATCAACGGTATTTTCTCTTAGTATCCGGTAATCTTCCTCCTCTGCATTGAGGGTAATTCCTTCTCTTTCAAAAAATTTCATTGCATAGGCAGGATACTGACCTCTGGCCTGAACATCGATAAAGAAATAGTTATCCCGGTCCTTTTCCATGGCTTTAAAGACATCATCGGGATTGCAGCTGTAGGGATAAAAATTACCTGCTGCCAGCATACATCCAACCTTATACTCCGGATCAATCTCATGAGCAAGTCTGGTTGCCATAGCCGATGCCACCAATTCGTTATGAGCCGCCTGATATTTGACCTGGTTAACATTCTCCCCTTCCTCAAAGAGAATTCCCGCTCCCATAAATGGCAGGTGCAAAAGCATATTAATCTCATTGAAGGTGATCCAGTACTTGACTTTTCCTTTGAATCTGCGGAAAATCGCGTCACAGTAATGAACAAAACAGTCGATCAGTTTCCGGTTTTTCCAGGAGCCATATTTATCTGCCAAAGCTAAGGGCACATCAAAATGACAGATGGTGATAACCGGCTCGATGTTATACTTTAACAGCTCATCAATTACCTCCTCATAAAATTTAAGACCTTCCTCATTTGGCATTTCCTCTTCCCCAGTGGGAAAGATTCTGGACCAGGAAAGAGAAAAACGATAACATTTAAAGCCCATCTCTGCAAAAAGCGCAATGTCTTCCTTATAGTGATGATACATGTCAATGGCTTCTCTCGATGGATAATAGGAGTCGTCAGGCAGATCCTTATAATTCATCTCACCTAACATAATGGGAAAACGGTTTTCACCCCATGGCACAACATCCACTGTACCCATACCTTTTCCACCTTCCAAATAACCGCCCTCACACTGGTTGGCTGCGGTTGCGCCTCCCCACAAAAAATCTTTTCTCATCGTCTTTATCTTTCCTTTCTTTCTGTTATATAACGGGACTCAGTTTGAAACCTTCTTGTTATCTTCATCCCGGTAGAGAATGAAACAAGCTGCAAATGCAATCACCATTGCAACGATTACACCAGCTGCTACCCAGGGGATACTGGATGTATCATTGTTTGCAGGATTGATATAAGCAGGAAAACCAAAAATTCCCAAAGCACCGGACATATACTTTTTAACATTCCCGGCTCCGATGATTGCACCGCCAATGGAAGCCGCCACACAGGAAATAATAAACGGCTTTTTCTTTGGCAGAGAGATTCCATAAATAGCAGGCTCCGTCACTCCGAAAATACCGGAAATTGTTGCCGGAATACAAAGACTCTTTAAATTCTTATCCTTTGTTTTAAGCATAACTGCCATTACTACTGCTGTCTGCGCAAAGGAAGCTGCAAAATAGGGCTGCATGAAGCTGTCAAATCCCTGTGTATTAAGATTCATAATATAAACAGGAACCAGTCCCCAGTGAAGTCCGAAAATTACCAGTACCTGCCAGAACGCACCTACAATGGCACCCTCTAAAACAGGGCTTGCATTGTAAGCAGCCTGGGTCAGATAACCAATGACTGCAGCAATGGAATTTGCAAGAGGTCCAACCACAACAAAGGTTAAAGGTGCTGCAACCATCAAAGTCAGTGTAGGAACCAGGAAGTTCTTAACCACATCAGGGATCACCCGTTTCCAGAACTTTTCAATCTTAGAAGCTACATATACGGCAAGAATGATCGGTACTACGGAAGACGGATAACCGCTTTTGGGCATGATCACAGGAATCTTCATAAATGTAGCATAAATATTGGATTCAAACATGGATCCGGCAAACAATACTTCCATTACATCCTTGGAAGTAAGTGCCACTACCTTAGGATAAACCAGGGCACAGCCAAGTGCAATACCTGTAAATGGATTTAAACCAAATTTTTTTGAAGCAGTATATCCCAGTATTACCGGAAGGTAGTAAAAGAAGCCGTCTGCTACTGCATAAAGGAGCTGATACGTTCCGCTTTCTGCTGTGAGCACTCCAGTAAAGGTTAGTATTGCCAGAATACCCTTAATAAGTCCGGTTGCACAGAACACGCCCAGGATGGGCTGAAATACACCTGATATGGTATCAATCAGGGCAGAAAACAGCTTCTGGTGTTTTTCCGTTTTCTCTTCGTCTGATCCCTGGGGGTCTTCCCCAAACCCGCCAATTTTGCAGACTACCTCATAAACATCTGGTACATGATTGCCGATGACTACCTGATACTGTCCTCCGCTTTTCATGACAGTTACAATGCCTTCGGTGTTTTTTAGGATCTCCGTGTTTGCTTTCGACTCGTCCTTTAATTTGAAGCGCAGTCTGGTAATGCAATGGGTCAGACTGATAACATTGGACTTTCCTCCGACGTTCTGAATAATGATTCTTGCTAATCCATCATACTTGCTTGCCATATTTTCCTTCTCCTTTGATATTTAGTAAGGTTTCATCCCTACTACTTTTTCTGATTGTAAACCCAGTCCATGATTTCTCTGCTTTTCAACGCAGGAACTTCCTCCTTTTAAAATGTATTTATACTCATTACGGGATTGGCCTTCTCCCCAATGGTTCCATGGTTTTAATACCCATAAAAATAAAAAAACTGATCATACTTACACGTTGCTTAAGCAAACATGTAAATATCACCAGTCATGCCTGTATCTTCTGATACAGTAACACCTAGTTATTAATTTGTTTATAAATCAATTCACTCTTTATTAATTAAGTAAATATTACCATATTTATCCAATTATGTAAATACTTTTTGTGTAATTTTATATTTATCGATTCTGACCTGGATTAAAATGCATATGATACACCGGACAGCGACTGGCAGCAATCGGAACTAAAGCAGTAACAAACCTGCTTACCTCTTAGCTCCCGTCAGTAGCTGACCAGTGCAGTCGGATAATATCTTTTATTATTCTTTCTGTTTAGCGAAAGAGAAGATCTTTTACACCTTCCACAGGCATCTCCTGTCCTGTGTAAAGCTTAAAGGCTGCTGCCCCCTGCCAGACCAGCATTCCCTGCCCATCGATACAGGTGCAGCCTGCTTCTCTGGCTTCTCTTAACATTTTTGTTTCTTTTGGATCGTATACCGCATCTGTCACTACCAGACCTGGGTAAAACATGGTGATATCCTTTACCACACTCTCATTATCCATAGGCTTCATGCCTACAATCGTCGCATTGGCAAAAATGTCACTGGTTTTCATTTCTTCTCTCATGGTTTCCATATCAGTAATGTCAAACACGTTGACCATACAGCCAGGTCTTTCCTGCCTGATTTTTTCCGCTGTTTCCAGAGTTCTCTCGAAAAACGCATCCTTAATATTAAAAATGGAGATCTCCCTTGCTCCTTCTAAGGCACACTGCACCTGTATGGCAGTCGCAGCGCCACCGCCTCCGCATATGGTAATCTTCTTATCTTTTATTTCAACGCCGTGATCTCTAAGATTATCTACAAATCCCTGACCGTCTGTTATATGCCCGATCAGTTTTCCGTCTTCATTTACTATGGTATTGACTGCACCGATAATGCGGGCCGCATCAGACAGCTCATCCATATATTTTAATGCTTCCGTTTTGCAGGGCATGGTTACGTTACAGCCTCTCATATTTAAGGTCTTCACGGCTTCAACTGCCTTTTCTACCTCTTCCACCTTAATGTCAAAAGCAAGATATGCATAGTCCAGTCCCAGCTTCTCAAAACTGTAATTGTACATAGCAGGGGAACCGGAATGTCCTACCGGTGAGCCAATTAATCCCATTAAACCTGTTCTTCCAGAAATTCTCTTTTCCATATTTGCTCTCCTTATTATCAGATATTTTCTGCTGCTTCGTATGCTTCTTCTTTGGCATCCAGCGCTCTTCTTGCTTTTACTGTATCACCGATAACATACACTTCTTTTGCCAGCTTGTCAACATCTTCTCCCTATGGATTGCATTGGGTATCTTTACATTGCTGCCAGTTTATCAATTCCCTTTTGCTGATCTGAAACAAAGCAAAAATCTGAACCGTGATTGCTTTCATAGATAAAATCCTTAAGAGGCTTGCTGGTATAACCGGAAAAATCCCCGATCACTGCCATCTTTACGCCGTAGTTTACAAACTTCTGTAAGACCTCTCCGGCAAGCCGGGTACTAAGGCGAAAGAAATCTTCTGTAATGGCTTCCTTTGAAATCACGAATCTGCTGCTTCCGGACTCATATTTCACCTGCGCCATTAAATCAAGAGCTGAGCCAACATCCTGAATTAACAGTTCTTCTCCTGAAATCACTGCAATGGGAATTCCATTTTGGGTAACTATATCGATCTTCACAACTCTTAATCTCCTTTAAAAAAACTCATGATCTCTGCGGATAACCTGGTAATAGAATGCCCCTCCCGGGGTAAAACGTTAATTTGAGCATGGGGGAGCAGTTTATGAAGCCTGTCCGCAGTTTTATAAGAGTGAAGCATAATATCTTTTCCTCCCGCAAATAAAGCCACAGGCATGGAAAGTCTTTTAATCTCATCATCACGGAAAATTGGAATCTCTTCCATTCGATAGCGGAAGCCTTTCTTGATCAGCTTCTGAAGTGCCATCATTTTCTCAGGCAGTTTCCTGCCTCCGTTTATTTTTATATACAGCTTCTCTGTTCCTTTTTCTCCCAAAAGTTCATAATACAGTGCCGTAAAGAGAAAGGATTTTTTAGCCGGACTGATTCCGGATGGAGCGATTAAAACCAGCTTTTCCACATATTCCGGATAATGAATGGAAAACTTCACCGCCAGCCAGGCTCCCAGTGAGATTCCGATTAAAATTACCTTATCTATCTGAAGTGAGTCTAAAACATCTGAAAGCCAGAGTGCATAGGCCTTACCCTTTAGCGACTGTTGTCTCTCATCACTTTTTCCCGGTTCTCCTGGAATATCTGCGGCATATACCCGGTATTCTTTTGCATAGCTTCTTATTTCTTCCAGCCACATGGCGGAATTCATCCCTGTACCATGAAGCAGAATCAGAGGCGGACATTCCTTATCACCTGCTGTAATAAGATGGGTCTTACCAAAACGGGTCTCAACCATCTGTTCTTCATGGGGGAATTTCCACTGTTCTATAAATGAATCATATAAATCTAAAATCTCTTTCTTCCCCTCCTGGTTACGAAATCCGCTTTTCGCTTTCATATTATTCACCGTTCCCTTTCTCCTCCTCAGTCAGCAAACCAACTGTATTTAAC
>SVDS01000129.1 GCA_015057715.1 Paenibacillaceae bacterium | reverse complement strand
ATTGACTAATTAGCCTGTATTCTTGACAAACAGCCACTTATTCTGTATACTGACACCATAGATAGGTAACTATTTTCAAACGTTTTTAGAGGCTCTATTCTTGAAGAATAGAGCCTTTACCTTTGAAAGATAATAGATCAATAAATGATTGGAGGAATACGAGATGTCAATGAAAGATATAGAAAAAATGAAAGAATTACTGGAAGAGAAGAAATCCAAGGGTGCTTTTTTACAGGCTGAAAAGAAAATTGGTTGTGGTAAAGTTGAAAAGAGGAATAAGAATATAGGAATTGAATTTACAAGAACGCATAAAATTTCACAGTAAATGTGAATTAGGACAGACAATACAGATTCTAGAGGAGAATGCATGCAGTTTAAAGATTTAAAGATTATGCCTGATATTATTAAGGCACTGGAAAAAGAAAATTACGAAACTCCCACACCGATTCAGGAAAAAGCAATACCAGTTATATTGGAAGGCGGGGATTTATTGGGCTGTGCCCAGACAGGTACTGGAAAGACAGCCGCATTTGCCATACCAACCCTTCAGCTTCTAAGCAGGGAAAATGCCCCTCGTACTTCAAAACAAAATATTAGGGCACTTGTTATAACACCAACCAGAGAACTGGCTCTCCAGATTCATGAAAGTTTTCATACCTACGGACAGTTTACCAATTTAAAAAGCTGTGTGGTCTTTGGGGGAGTATCCCAAAAACCCCAGGAAGAAGAATTAAAACAGGGAGTTGATATTCTTGTGGCGACTCCGGGCAGACTGCTGGCACTCATGGATCAGAAGCTTATCAATATAGAACATTTAAAAATACTGATCCTGGACGAAGCAGACCGTATGCTGGATATGGGATTTATAAATGATGTGAAAAAGATCATAGCAAAAACACCCCCTAAAAAGCAGACATTACTTTTTTCTGCGACGATGCCACCGGATATTGCCAGACTGGCAGGTACGATTCTTAAAAATCCAGCGGAAATAAAAATAACCCCGGTATCTTCAACCGTGGATACTATTAACCAGTATCTCTATTACACGGATAAAAGCAATAAAAAAGATTTGCTTTTGCACATTCTGGAAAATAAAGAGATTGTTTCTGTCCTGGTATTTGTACGTACAAAGCATGGTGCGGACCGTCTGATCAAGCAATTGGCAAGGAGTAACGTATCGGCACAGGCGATTCACGGGGATAAATCCCAGGGGGCACGTCAGCGTGCACTAAGCTGTTTTAAAGACAAAACGCTGCGGATTCTGCTTGCTACAGATATTGCAGCAAGAGGAATTGACATTGATGAATTAACCCATGTCATAAACTTTGACTTGCCGGATACACCTGAGACATATGTACACCGGATTGGTCGTACAGGCAGAGCAGGTCTTTCCGGAACAGCAATATCCTTTTGCGATTTTGATGAAAAAGAGCAGCTGAAAGATATTGAACGTTTAATCGGAAAAAAATTAACAGAGGTGAGTGATCATCCCTATCCATTAAAAAACAACTTTCCGGCTATAAAAACTACTCAGCCGAAAAGAGATACAGGACGTACAGAAAAGGCAAAAAGCCATCCATCCTCACAGAAATCCAATGCAACATCAAAAAGAGAATCACACCAACCCGTAACGGGAAAAAAGGCATCAGCCACAAAGAAAAAATATCGGATGACAGCGGATGGGACGCTAAAAGAGAAAAAGAGTTATAATAGTTTTTCAACAAGAAGAAAAAGCAGCAAATAAAAAAGAGAGGTATTGAGATTGATATGAAAATCTCAATACCTCTCTTTTTCGCGAAGATAGACAAAGCTGATCACATCAGATACAATTCTTATATCAAATAAAACAGGCTTTGCATTTAAATACACCTGCTGCAAAGTATAACTTTCAATTCTCTGATATAATTCCCACTGGAGGTAAGGCGATGGATTGGCAAAAGCAAATGAACCGGGCAATGGAATATATTGAAAATAATCTTTCAGGAAAACCAGACTATAATGCAGCAGCGCAATTTATGAATTGCTCTGAATGGGAGTTTCGAAGAATTTTTTCTTTTCTGACCCAGATTCCAGTATCGGAATATATCCGCCGCAGGCGGTTAACCGTGGCAGTGAGTGACATCCAAAACGGAGATAAGATCATTGATATTGCACAGCGCTATGGTTATGAGTCCCAGGCCGCTTTTACAAGGGCATTCCGACAATTACATGGGGTAGCACCATCCCACGCCCGTGACAAGGGGGTTGCGCTGAACCCATTCCCGCCTTTAACCTTTAAACTGGTATTGATGGAGGGTATCGCAGTGGAAAGAGATGTGAATCAAAGAACAAATATTATTGGTGCAGGAGAAGTTGGCTATGCTGTATCAGTAGATCTGAACAAGGAAACGATTCATAAAACCAACAAATTGTTTTGGGGTACAAAAGGAAACCAGGTGTTAGGGACAACGGCACTTCCGCTATATGGCGCATTTGTTTCAGAAGAAACGTGCCGTTTATTTGATGAGGTAGCCGGTAAAAAAGTATTGGAAATAGGCTGCGGAACCGGCCATTCCCTACAGTATATAGGGGAGCGTAGGGCATCTGAACTATGGGGCATTGATATAACCAGGGAGCAGATAAATAAAGCAGAGCAGCATCTTAAGACGTGTAATCTCACAGCAAAACTGATTTGCTCGTCTATGGAAGAGGAGTGCGGGCTGCCAGAGGATTATTTTGATTTCGTCTATTCGGTGTATGGTATAGGCTGGACCACTGATCTGGATGGTACATTCCGTCGGATATCTTCTTATCTCAAAAAAGGGGGTGTATTTATTTTCAGCTGGTCACATCCCATACATAAATGTGTCGCGGCGGAAGATGATATGCTGGTCTTTAAGAAATGTTATTTTGACGAATCATGGTACTCCGTTTCCGTTGGCGAAGGTGTGCTGTCATTGTCAGACCGTAAATTATCAACTTACATCAACGCACTGGCACGGGCCGGATTCATCATTGAACAGTTAATTGAAGAATCTGATAAGGACATACTGAAGTCAAAGGACAACAGCTTTGCAAAGAAAGCCAGTATGCTCCCCGTTACATTTGTTATGAAAGCAATTAAAAAATAGGTAAAAAATTGATTGAAAATATATATAATAACACGAAAAGACCGCACAGAACCATTTCCATAGGAATAAAATGAACTGAGAATAAAAATGCAATCGGAGCAGTTTACAGGAGTTTATATGGATGGTAGTAGTTATAGTAGTGGAGCAATAGCGAGTGCTGGATTACCCTATGATAATATAAACTGGTATGATATAGAAGGTCAGCCCTTTGGTCCAGCCTCCAAATTAAATGTTATTGTATTTAATGATGCCAATAACATTGTTGACGTGGAAGGACCTGTGGCCATTGGAGGAAGTTTTTACAGCCCAAGAGGTTTCAGCGCTGGTTTTTCCAGAGATAAGGGCAGCAGAGATGCCAATTACTCACCGGATCTGGTGCGTTTTCTCGTTGGCGGCAATGTAGCAATGAGTGAGCCACTGGTGATTGTAGGTCATACGGTAGTCGGCGGCGGCTTCCGTGCAGGCAAGGGAAGCACATACTTAATTGGAAAAAGTGGAAAGGCGGATCAGGCAGAAGAGCTCGCAACTTTATATCAGGCCAATGGCGGAAGTCAGTATTGGACACCATCAGACAAAGGAAATCATTATTTAATTTCCAGCTATGATGTTCCAAGATATATACCTGCAGGCAGAATAAATGCAGACGTTTCAAAATTCTTTCAGGATGCAAAGAACGGAATTGGATACTATAAAAACTGTATTGATAATTTAACACCAACCGGAACTGTAGTAGATAATAATTACGAATGGATATTAAGGGGAAATGATCCTGTACAGAATGTATTCCTGATTGATGTAAGGCCAAACGGTCTGGTTAACAAAGGGATCCGTGCAGAAGTTCCCCAAGGAAGTAATGTTATCGTAAGGCTGAGAACAGGCCCTGATGCTCACCTGCAATATGGTCTCTATGGAGAAGAAAGCAAAGCCGACCGGACTTTGTATGTATTTGAGGATGCCACAAATATTTATATGGAGAAATCCTCCGATATCTGGGGAAGTATACTGGCACCCCAGGCAATGTTCCATGCCCATCCCACTGGCGGTCATGTAAGCGGTAACGCGGCTTTGGGATCATTTGCAGTCAATGCGGCCAGCGGCTTTGAATTTCATTATTACCCCTTTGTTGGAGGCGTAATGTGCCAGGTTCCGGCACCAGAAGTGCCAGAGGTTTCACCGGGAAATGAGGAGCAGCCTGTGGTATGTCCCACTTGTCCTGCACCACCTGCACCGGTACCATGTCCGACCCCGCCGCCATGTCCCACACCTGAGCCATGTCCGACCCCGCCGCCATGCCCGACCTGCCCGACTCCGCCGCCATGCCCCAAGCCGGAACCATGCCCTGCTTGTCCAGTGTGCCCGAAGCCCGAGCCCTGCCCGGCATGTCCCAAACCTCAGCCGTGCCCGACCTGTCCGGTGTGCCCGAAGCCCGAGCCCTGTCCGACTTGTCCGGCGTGTCCGAAGCCTGAGCCCTGTCCGACTTGTCCGGTCTGCCCGGAATGTCCGAAGCCTGAGCCCTGTCCAACATGCCCGGTCTGTCCAGTTTGTCCGGAGTGCCCGAAACCAGAACCCTGTCCGGTCTGCCCGGTCTGTCCGGAATGTCCAAAGCCAGAACCATGTCCAGTCTGCCAGGAATGTCTGATTAAGACAGGTATTATTGCTGGATGTATCTGGGGCTGCGGATGCGGTGATTTCCATGATTGGGAAGTGAAGTTATACAAGAGGGTCAATGATGTTGATACAATGATGTTCTGTATCAAGATCTGCGGTTGTGGCTGCTTTGAATTTGCAGCTCCTTATGATGGCTGCTATATTTTAAAAGTAAGGATGTGTGAGAACTGTTGGAACACATTCTGGTGTAAGCCAATTATTACACTGAATAACATTGGTGTAGCCAGTTTCATGATTGATTAACTATTATAAAATGTGTTTTGAATTATGAAAACTGCCGCAAGCGGTTTAATTACCCGATTGCGGCAGCTTTTTTATGAAGGAATATATACATTCAGTGTTATGATTTTATAGCCCAGCGTAATTTAGCACACCTGGCACGTCCGTTTGAATTACACTCTTCTGCAGAAGGTCTGATTGCATCAGGCGCGATTTCTTTATAAATTCCGCTGCGATGGAGACGCTGAAACGATTTTTTTACAAGACGGTCTTCCCCTGAATGAAAAGTAAGAATCGCCACACGTCCCCCTTTGGCCAGAGCATCCGGAAGCTTTTCTAAAAAGTCGTATAATACCTCAAATTCATTATTCACATCAATCCGCAGCGCCTGGAAGCAGCGCTGGCAGGATTTTTTAATTTCATTCTCTCTGTCCTTTTCCGGAATAAATTTCAAAGTATCCTTAATAATCTGCCGGAGCTGGCCGGTTGTTGTAACCTCTTCCCCTTTTTTTATCGCTAAAGTCACTGCACGGGCAATTTCTTCGGCGTGAGGCTCGTCTGCATTCTCTAAAAGCATGCCGCATAATTCATTTTGGGAAATGGTTTTTAAACGTTCAGCAGCAGAGATTCCCTTTGACGGATTCAGCCGCAGATCAAGAGGTCCCTCGGTTTTAAATGAAAATCCCCGATCGGGATTGTCTATCTGCATGGAAGATACACCTAAATCAGCCAGGATAAAATCCAGGGGACCTGACTCTGGGATTATCTCATTAATATTGGAAAAGTTGGTTTGCCTGATCGTCAGGATCTCCGGACCATATCCCAGGTTCTCCAGGCGTTCCCGTGTCCGGGGTAATTCGATAGGATCCACATCGGTTGCATACAAATGCCCTTTTGAATCCAGACATTTAAGCATCTCTAATGTATGACCGCCGTAGCCTAAGGTTGCGTCTAATCCGGTCTCGCCTGGGGTAATTTTTAAAATATCCAGTATTTCCTGTACGCAGATAGAGCGATGCATGCCAGCTGGTGTATTGCCCTTTTGAATCACCCTGGCAACGGTATCAGTATATAATTCCGGATTTAATTCTTTATATTTATCCTTAAAAGCTTTCGGATGAGTCCCTTTGTATCTGGGACGGCGCTGATGTTTTTGTTCCTGATTATCCATTTTTGTTCCACCTTCTTAAAATATCTTTTATAAATGTATCTGCTTACATGATAACAAACCCATGACAGAATGGCAAATGATTGTTTTTATTTTATTTCGTTATATAATGTAATTATCTATGTTTAAATGGGAGGTAAAATTATGTTATTGGATATTTTGAAATCCAGAAGAAGCATCAGGAAGTTTCAAGACAAAGAGATTGAACAGGAAAAGATTGATACCATTCTAAAAAGTGCGTTGCTGGCCCCCTCATCCCGATCCATAAGACCCTGGGAATTTGTAGCAGTCACCAATAAAGAAATAATAAACCAGCTCTCACAAAGCAGAGATCCTGGTTCGGGGTTTTTGGCAGGTGCCCCTCTTGCAGTTGCGGTAATTGCAGATCATACACTTAGTGACGTTTGGATTGAAGATGCTTCCATAGCTGCAACAATCATTCAGTTAACAGCTCAGGATTTAGGTCTTGGCTCGTGTTGGATTCAGGTGAGAGAACGATTTCATAAAGAGCAGGAAACAGCTGGAGATTATATCAGAGAAGTTCTGGGTATACCCGGACAGTACCGTGTTGAATGCCTGATTGCCATTGGATATCCTGCTGAAGAGAAGAGACCGTATGAGGAAGATATGCTCAAGCGGGAAAAGCTGCATTATGACAGATTTTAGTTTCCGGAGAACTAAATGAATTGAAAGGCTAACTCAGACAAGAGGAAGATTTTATAAGGAATTGGAAACAGGGGGGATAATTTGGAGATTACATTTAAGAGTGAATATATTATGACATTGGACAGGTATTTATCTTTTTGTAACAATCCTGTTGGTGAGGAAGCAAAAAGAAAGTCTCGGGCATGGAAAAGCAGAAATGTTTTGTTTTTTATTATATCATTATTATGTGCATTGATATTTGCGTTATTGAAAGAATGGATCGAACCTTGTTTGTTCCTTGGTCTTGGTGCAGGTTTTATTTATAAGTTCTTTTATCAGTCTAACAGAGTAAATACAAAGTTTTATAATTGTATGCGAAAGTCACTGGATTCGGCTGAATGGATTAGAACCACAACATTTACTGATGTAATGAAAGTTCAAGAAGGAAATACAGAAAGTGTTTACGAATATTCGTACATTAAAAGAATCACAGAAGACAATGAATACTTTTACCTATGGCACAATTCGGATTTTGTTTTCCGTATTCCCCAGGACAGCTTTGTGATTGGAGACAAAATGGATTTTAAAAATTTTATTGCAGACAGAATTTATGAAAGCAGGGTCACAAGTTAACATTAAAAATACAAAATTATATCCTCCACCGGGGCTTGTTGTGATCTGATAACGTTTTATAATTGTACTTAGCAGAAAGTAAAATTATGAAAGGTTGGTAAGAACATGCATATTCCAGACAATTATTTAAGCCCGTCGACCTGTGCCGCTATGGGGGCTGCCATGGTTCCTGTTTGGACAAAGGCAGTCAGGAAGGTGAAGGAAGAGATTCCAAAAGCAAAAATACCCCTGCTTGGTGTGGGAGCAGCGTTTTCATTTCTTCTTATGATGTTTAATGTACCGCTTCCAGGAGGAACAACAGGGCATGCTGTAGGTGGTACGCTGCTGGCCATTTTGATGGGGCCTTATGCTGCCTGCATCAGTGTTACGGTTGCTCTCTTCATTCAGGCGCTGTTATTTGGCGACGGTGGTATTCTTGCTTTTGGGGCGAATTGTTTTAATATGGCATTTGTTCTGCCGTTTTTTGGATATTATATTTATAAACTGATTAAAGATCATGTCAGGTCAGAAAAAGGGGAATACCTGGGTATTATTCTGGGCTCCTATGTTGGAATTAATATAGCTGCACTCTGTGCGGCCATTGAATTTGGAATTCAGCCTCTTATGTTTAAAGATGGTGCAGGGCAGGCACTTTATTGTCCTTACCCCTTCTCTGTTTCCATACCTGCCATGCTGATTCCCCATCTGCTGGTTGCAGGAATTGTGGAAGCTGTTTTTACAGCCGCAATTGTGATCTACATAAAAAAGGTCTCTCCAGGTACATTTTATAAAGGTGCCAAAGAAAAGACGAGAGCTGTTTATGGACTGGTAGCCGGGCTTATCTGCTTTACTCCCCTTGGTCTTCTGGCTACAGGAACCGCGTGGGGAGAATGGGGAGCAGATGAAATTAAAGAGGTGGTATCTGGGGGGAGTGCATTGGGATTTGTTCCTCACGGTATGAAGGAAGGGTTTAATTTTAGTGCTGTTATGCCAGATTATGCAGTGAGCGGTCTGCCGGAAGCTGCAGGATATTTATTGTCTGCAGTTGCTGGTGTGTCAATCATGATTATATTCTTTAAGATACTTGGTAATATGAAAAAAGAAAAGGCTGGAAACAACGTTGGATCATGCAGAAATTAAAGTAGATGATATGCCGGATTGGCTTTTAAAAAACGAGAACTACATACCGTCAGCCCATAAGGATACTTTTGTTAACAAAAGTATCCTGTCTGTATTTCAGGTGTTATCCAGAATAAAAAAACAGGATTTGCCAGGGGAAACAGGATTCCCATTGAATGTACCCCTTCAGGTTTTTGGTACATTGGTTTTAATTCTACTGGTTTCACTCACAAGAAGCTTTGTATTTGTTATAATTGTAAATGTCTGGTTATTGGCGGTCTTAAGTATGACGGATACATCGCGTATGGTAGTAATCTTAAAGCTGAGTATGGGGATTACTTTTTTTACGGCTATTGTCATGCTGCCGGCATTTATTTTGGGTAATACCTATAGCAGTATCATGATCACGACAAAGGTGTTTGCGACTATCACTGCAATGGGTCTGCTTTCTCATTCCACAAAGTGGAGTGCACTTACACAGGCACTGAAACGATTTTATATACCGGATATTTTTATATTCATACTTGATATTACAATCAAATATATTTATATGCTGGGTGAATTCTCGTTAAATATGTTTTATGCGTTAAAACTCCGGTCTGTGGGAAAGAACCGCAGCAAGTATTCGTCAATGGCGGGAATTACAGGAACTGTATTTCTTCAGTCCAAAGAAATGGCCGAGGATATGTATCATGCCATGGAATGCAGAGGATTTACGGGAGAGTATCATTTAAATGATAAATCAAAGTTTAGATGGCGGGACTATCTCTATATTGGGATGATTGCTGTTTTTTTCACTTTATTTATTTACTTTGGAAGGGTGTAACATGATTGAACTAAAGGATGTCTGTTTTTCATATTTGGATATGATTGCATTGGATCACATTAATCTCAGCATAAAAACAGGTGAAGCAATTGCGTTAATGGGGGCAAATGGCTGCGGCAAGTCTACTCTGTTAAAGCTGATAAATGGGATTATTTCTCCAGACTTTGGAAGCTATCAGTTTCATGGGGAAGAAGTCACTCATAAAAAACTTCAGGATGAAAAATTTTCAAAGCTTCTTCATCAGAAAATTGGATTCGTATTCCAAAATTCCGATACGCAGCTGTTTTGTTCCAGTGTCTATGATGAAGTGGCGTTTGGGCCAAGGCAGATGGGCGTTGGAGAATCAGAGGTGGAGCACCGGGTAAATGATTGTCTTGCTTTGCTGGGTATACAGGAATTCCGTAATAGAATACCATATCACTTAAGCGGAGGAGAAAAGCGGAAAGTTGCGATTGCCTGTGTGCTGTCATTAAATCCTGAGGTTCTGGTTCTTGATGAACCAATGAACGGACTTGATCCCAAGACCCAGAGATGGCTTGTGGATTTTTTGAAAAAGTTAAATAAAGCAGGGAAGACTTTAATAACTTCCACTCATAATCTAGAGCTTGTGCATGAAATATCCAATAGAGCTGTTCTTTTTGGTGAATCCCATACCATTGTGGCAGATATGATGACCGAAGAGCTGCTAAAAGATGTGGAACTGTTAAAAAGGGTAAATCTTGTGGATACGTATTATCAATACAAGGCGTAGCCTTATATTTAGATGGAAAGACTTGATTCGCTGATCAGCCAAAGATATAATAAGTTATTGATTAATAATAGTTTAAGGGGAAAGAGAATGAAAAGAAAGGTGATTTTATTTGCAGCAGCAATACTGACTTTAAGTCTTACTGTGGGCTGCCAGAAGCAAAAGGATGAAAACCTGCCTCAGGAGTCAGAAGCTACCAGTGGGATCCATATTAAAAATGAAACGGGAAACCAATCAAAAGACGAAGCCGTAAGCAATTCAAAAGAAGAAGAGACAGAGGCGGAATCTTCCGTCGATGACGGCCATCCTGGTCTGGATATAAAGCTGGATGAAAACCGGATTATACCAGAGCAGTCCTTTCATGCTGAACTGGGTGACTGGGGAGATGTAAGGTTTGTATCATACGGTCCTGCAGCTGGCTCGGATTTTGAAGATGTCTCATTTTACCTGATGAAAAATGGTAAAGTGGTTTTTGCATTTCCCTATTATGGTGAAAATAATAAAACGGACCAATATGCCGGGCTTTTTGACAGTGTGGAGGCGGTGGCATTTCGTGATGTAAATGGGGATAATTTAAAGGATGTAATTGTTATTATTAACTACATTACCGGTGCCGGCCCCCAGGGGATGGAACCACGTCCCAAAGCCAGAATATTCCTCGCGGATAAAAAGGGCTTTACTCTGGCAAAGGATTTGACAGATGATGTAAATGATCATATTGAGGAAGATGATATGAACATGGGGCACATTTACGATTATCTGAAAAACAAATAATTATGATTGCTTATATGGCTTACTTTAACAAGCGCCCCAGGTGTTCTAAGGACACTGGGAGCGCTTGTTTTAATATACATGGGATTATGCTTTTGCGTAATCGGCTGCATTTGTTTTAAGCTTAGGACCATAGGTGGCACCATCTCCATTGTAGATTGCTCCCATCTTATTAAAATCCCGTGACTGGCAGGCTTTTAGCAGAGAACCGTTGCTGTACTTTGCAATAAAGGTGCAAAAACCTTTCATCTGGTTGTCTTCGCTGATGCTAAAGTTATCAAACATTGCCTTTGGTGAACCAAAGCCTGTTACTTCATAGTTAAAGCCCATAATCTGGGGAAGTCCCATACTAATGGAATAATAAGCGTAGTATTCGTTAAGTCCGATTGCCAGGTTAAATGCATCGTATTCACTGGACTGATTTCCGGTGTGGGTTTTATTCCATGTTCCATTTTTGTAATAATAATGTACATTATTCTCAACTTTAAAGGTCTTGGAAGCGTTTGAAACATTCTTTAAGAAGATATGGTTTTCAAAACGGATTAATAGTTTTCCGTTTGTAAAACCTGATCCTGAGGATTCTGTGAGAATAAAGCCTCCTAACACATCTTCGCCAATTGAGTACTTTGAAGCAAAGGAAGAGATAATTGAACCAAATTTCTTCTTGAGGTTTTTTGCAGCTGTACTGGCACCAGAGCTGCCGCCGGAGGTGGTTTCATCAAGAGCGGTCAGAGTAGCTTTTCCAGCCTTTCCATCTACGGTAAGACTTTTGGATCTCTGAAAACTTTTTACTGCAGTATCGGTACCATTGCCAAATTTACCATCTGGAGTACCGCAGTTGTGTCCTGCTGTATTTAATTTCCCCTGCATTGTCTTGACTCCCGCACTGTAACGAAGCATATCGTCCTTCATGTAATAACCGGTACCAGCTAGTACCTGAGTATATGTATATCTAGAGTTATCATAATCTGCCATAATCGTATATCTCCTTTTATTTTTTTGAATTTGCAAATTCAGTAATAAAAAAGAAAATATAAGTCATATTTGTAAACTTTAAACGTTTACTAAATAATAAATTATTTTTCAGTTTACAAAACTCTCCCTCCATTCTTTTTATCAGGTAGATTTGCAGATCAATTGCTTCTCCGTCTATGCCGGCTAAGGAGGGCCATTTGAAATTTTAAAATTCCAGGAGGAAATAAAAGATGAATAAAACAATTGCAAAATCAGTAGGTAATTCCAACCCTCTGATCGATCACCACTTAGGAGCAGATCCGTTTGCCCTGACTTACAATGGAAGAGTTTACATCTATATGTCCAGCGATAATTATGAGTACAACGCGGATGGATCAATCAAAGAAAACGGTTTTAATAATTTAAAGAGTGTTTTTGTGATATCTTCAGAAGATATGGTTAACTGGACTGATCATGGAGCAATTCCGGTAGCAGGTGCAAACGGAGCTAACTCAGGGCAGGGAATTGCAAAATGGGCAGGCGGCTCCTGGGCACCGGCAGCTGCAGTGAAAAATATCAATGGCAAGGACAAATTTTTCCTTTATTTCGCCAACGGCGGAAACGGAATCGGCGTATTGACGGCAGACAGCCCCATTGGTCCATGGAGTGATCCTCTGGGCAGAGCGCTGGTATCAGGCAGTACACCAGGTATCTCCGGTGTGGTATGGCTCTTTGATCCGGCTGTCTTTGTGGACAGTGACGGAACAGGATATCTGTACTGCGGTGGTGGAGTCCCGGGAGGCAATAATCCGTCTCAGTCCCAGTGGGCAAATCCAAAGACTGCCAGAGTTCTCAGGCTGGGTCAGGATATGATCAGTATTGTAGGAAGCGCTTCTACCATTGATGCTCCTTTTATGTTTGAAGATTCAGGAATCCACAAGTATAACGGGGTTTATTACTACTCTTACTGCATCAATTTTTCCGGCTCTCACCCAGGAAGCGTTCCTCCAGGAGAAATCGGATATATGACCAGCAACAGTCCTATGGGACCATTTACCTATAGAGGTCATTTCTTAAAAAATCCGGGCAACTTTTTCGGTGGCGGAGGCAATAACCATCATTGTGTTTTCCAGTTTAAGAATCAGTGGTATGTGGTTTATCATACTCAGACCGTGAGTCTTGCATTATATGGTTCCGGTAAAGGTTACCGTTCTCCTCACATTAACCAGTTGTTCCATAACGGCGATGGAACCATTCGTGAAGTTGCAGCAAACTATGCAGGTGTGGGTCAGCTTTCCAATTTAAATCCATATAAGCGGGTGGAAGCAGAAACCATTGGCTGGAACGGCAGAATTTTAACAGAAAAGAGCAATGCTTCCGGAGGCCCTGTAAACAATCAGAATGTAACAGGTATCCAAAATGGAGATTGGGTTGCTGTGGGAAATGCAGATTTTAGCTCAACAGGTGCCAGTCGTTTTAAGGCTAACGTTGCTTCCACCTCCGGAGGTAAGATTGAGGTTCGTCTTGACAGTGAAAACGGTACTGTGGTGGGAACTTTAAATGTGCCAAATACAGGTGGTATGCAGAACTGGAGAGAAGTAGAAACAACAATAAACGGTGCCAAAGGGGTACATAAACTGTTCTTTACGTTTACTGGAAATGGCAGCGGAAACTTATTTAATTTCGACTATTGGCAGTTTGTGTAAAGGGGATCTATATGGATAATAGTATAAATGAAACAATAAAAGCAGCCTGGCAGTCTGACAATGGAAATGGTACTTACACCAATCCAATTTTAAATGCGGATTACCCTGACATTGCAGCAATTCGGGTTGGAAAAGATTTTTATATGGTCAGCTCAACGTTTGTGTCCTTTCCTTCCATACCAATCATGCATTCAAGAGATCTGGTAAACTGGGAGATAATCGGATATGTGACTGCAGATTTAAATGGAACCGGGAAATCTTATACCCTTACTAACAATTTTGAGGATTATGGGCACGGATGCTGGGCACCTACCATTGCCTACCGTAACGGCGTTTATTATGTGGGGATTTATCAGGCACAGGGCAAATTTATTCTGTGTACTTCCACCAATCCGGCAGGGCCTTATACGAAAACAGTGTTTAATCAGGGATTTCATGATCCGGCGCTGTTTCTTGATGACGATGGAACAGGATATATTATTTCAGAAGCAAATGATGTGAAAATCAGTAAACTGAGTGGGGATTATAAGTCTGTGGTAAACAGCAAAGTATCCACCCGCATTGAAGGAATCACCGGCAAGTATCTGGTGGAAGGCACTCATGTTATAAAAAAGAACGGGTATTACTACATATTCCGGAATTCTACACCACCGGAATCCTATACGTATTGTCTGCGGTCTAAAAATATTTACGGGCCTTATGAGATGAGAATCCTTTTAAATGGACCCAGGATACCGGGCGGAAGCCAGATTCATCAGGGAGGTCCCATTGATACACCGACCGGAGAGTGGTGGTTCTACGTATTTCAGGATGGAAACGGCTTAGGACGCCGTGATATTCTGGTACCCATGCAGTGGCAGAATGACTGGCCGGTGCTGGG
>SVDS01000128.1 GCA_015057715.1 Paenibacillaceae bacterium | reverse complement strand
GGAACTGGCAGACGCACAGGACTTAAAATCCTGCGGGCCTAATCGCCCGTACCGGTTCGATTCCGGTCGCCGGCATAGGAAAATGGCTGTTGTACTTTTGGGTACAACAGCTTTTTTTATTGGACCAGACAATAGGAGACATTCACAGAAAAGGGAGAGACGCATGGCGCCTCTCCTTTCTTAATATTCAAAAACTGTCAGGAAAGACTGCTTAAATCGATCAGGTCACTTGAAAAGGAGGCTTCCAGAGCTGCTTTGGATTCTTTTAACAGTTCAATAACAAAATTCAGTTTATCTTCTGAATAACGATAAGATGGGATCGATACACTGAGAGCAGCAAATATACTTCCTTTGTTTTTCAGAGAAACTCCCACACAGTGGACGTCAGGAGTGGATTCTTCGTGTTCAAGGGCAAATCCACGTCTTTTGGTTTCTTCCAATTCTGCAAATAAAAGGGGCCACTGGGTAATTGTATGAGGAGTAAATTCTGTCAGGCCATCCGGATATAATGCATAGATTTCGTCTGGTTCCATGTCTGCCAGAATTGCTCGTCCGATTGCAGTGCAATAGAGCGGCAGCTGCTTACCTACATAAGAGACCAGCCGTATGGGCTGGGCAGAATCCTCTTTAGCAATGTAGAGCAGATTGCTTCGGCTTTGGACACCTAATTGGCACGTTTCATTACTTTCTAAGACAATGTGTCTCATTTCTGCCTTAATAAATTCAAGTGCATCAATGTGGTTCGTATATGAGGACCCCACAGAAAAGGCTGCAATCCCTATAAAATATTTGAAGCTTTCAGGATTCATATAGATAAATTTTCTTGTAGTCATTGTATGTACTAATGGCATAATGCTGCTTTTGGGCGCATTTAAGGATTTTGATAACTCGGTTAAAGTCATACCATTTCCATTTGTTGACAGTAACTCAAGTATATCCAGAACCCGCTCGGTTGGCCGATGTTCATTTGAAGGCATATGTGACACCTCATTCATTTATATTTATTTCTATTATAACAAAGAGTAAGATAGAATTCCATATGATTCATTTGTTAATCATGCATAAAAAGCGTTAGTGAAATATGTAAATTGAGACGAAAAAAATTCCTTTTTCTTAACTTTATTGACATTATTGCCGTATAGTGCTAATGTTTAGCTTGTAGTACTTATATTCGTACTGAGTACGTATATAAGTACTATGCCCGGAAAGAAAGGGGACACAATGGAATATAAAAGCTGAGAGTGAAACTGTCAGAAAAGAGAATGAATGAACGTAAAAAAAGGAGAAGGATATTATGGAAAGAAGCGGGAAGATATTAAATGGTCTTCAAAATCAGTATTACAGAGCTACCTACAAATCAATGGGCTTTACAACTGAAGATTTAAAACGTCCGATGATTGGCATTGCCAATGCCTGGAGCGAATGTGTGCCGGGACATTTTAACTTACGTCAGGTAGCACAGCGTGTTAAGGATGGAATTTACCGTGCTGGCGGAACGCCCGTGGAGTTTGGTGTGATTGGCGGATGCGATGGAATGGGTCAAGGCCATGATGGTATGCACTATATTCTTCCTTCGAGAGAAATTATAGCAAATTCCATTGAATCTATGGCGCAAATTAATTTATTCGATGGAATTGTGCTGCTTGGTTCCTGCGACAAGATTGTTCCTGGAATGTTAATGGCGGCTGCCAGGCTTGATATTCCCTGTATTTTACTTCCCGGTGGTCCGATGGAGGGAGGAATTGAATTTGATGGCCGAAAATCTGATCAAACCTCAAGTACAGAGGCTTATGGCATGCTCTCCGCTAATAAGATAACGGAGAAGGAATATACGTCTTTGGAAAATCTGGCCTGTCCGACGTGTGGTTCCTGTGCTTACCTTGGTACCGCAAATACCATGTGTTCTCTGTCAGAAGCCCTTGGAATGACGCTGCCAGATGGAGGTATTATACCGGCTGCAAGTGCAGCACGGCTTGCTATAGCAGAAGATACTGGAATTAAAATTGTGGAATTAGTAGAAAAGAATATTACAGCCCGTCAGATTATTACAAAAGAAAGCGTGAGAAACGCCATAAAGATATGTCTTGCCATGAGTGGTAGCACAAATGCTGTCATGCACCTGACTGCCATTGCTTATGAGGCAGAGTTAGAAATGAATGTTCTGGAAGAATTTGATCAACTGTCAAGAGAGACTCCCCAATTGGCAAAAATTAATCCGGCTTCTGAATATAATATGGTTGACTTTTACCGGGCTGGCGGTGTATCCAAGTTACTTGATGAGATGCAGCCAATTATCTCTACAGATGAGATGACTGTGACTGCCAATACAGTATCAGAGAATATAAAAAATCATATTTACCAGTATCCCCAGGACAGTAAGATCATAAAAACAATGGATGATCCTTTCGGATATCAAGGGGGAGTGGCTGTGCTTCGAGGCAACCTGGCTCCGGATTCGGGCATTACAAAGCCGGGGGCATTTGATGAAAGTCTTCACCATTTTATTGGGGAGGCCATTTGCTTTGATTCAGAAGAAGAAGCAGAAGAAGCCATTCTGAAAGGAACAATCCGGGATGGACATGTAGTTGTAATACGATACGAAGGACCGAAAGGAGGGCCGGGGATGCGTGAAATGTATAAGGCCATGAAGTACTTATATGGACGTGGTTTATCTAAAACAACCGCATTGATTACGGACGGCCGCTTTAGTGGGACCAATAATGGCTGCTTTGTTGGACACATTTCTCCAGAGGCCGCTGAGGGTGGGGCAATTGCAATTGTTAAAAATGGCGACAAAATTGAAATCGATGTTGAAAAGAGGAGTATTAATTTACTGATCAGTGACGAAGAAATTAAAAACCGGTTAAAAGAGTGGAAACGTCCGGAACCCAAGTTTAAACGTGGTTATCTGGGACTATATTGTAAGATAGCTGCTTCTGGTTCTGAAGGTGCTATCATGCAGTATGACAAGCTGTAAGGAGGTTCTAAAATGAATATATCTGCATTTGGTGCAATTATTGCTCTTGTAATTGCAATTATTCTGATATTGAAAAAAGTAGAACCTACTTATGCAATGATATTTGGCGCTATATTTGGAGGACTTTTGGGCGGAGCAGGTTTAGCGGGAACTGTCAGCTGCATGATCACAGGCGTTCAGGGTATTGTTTCAGCCATTGTTAGGATTGTAACTGCTGGTATTTTAGCGGGAGTGCTGATTGAAAGCGGCGCGGCTGCGCGCATAGCAGAAGCCATTATAAGAAAGATGGGGAGCAGGCGTTCCCTGATTGCCATTATGCTTGCCACATGGTGTTTGACTGCAGTTGGCGTTTTCGGGGATGTCGCCGTAATAACTGTGGCTCCAATTGCCATACAGCTTGCAAGACGGTCTGGCTTTAAAAAACTTGGAGTTTTAATGGCACTTATCGGAGGCGTAAAAGCGGGAAACGTAATGAGCCCAAATCCCAATGCAATTGCGGCATCTGAAGCCTTTCATATTCCTTTGACCTCTACAATGATGGCTGGTATTGTACCGGCTGTTGCGGCTCTGATTACCACAACACTTCTTTCACGGGCTTTAATACATAAGGGTTCAGATTTTGATGAAGTGGAGGAGAGTGTTTCAGAAAGTGAACTGCCAAGCCTGGCAGGGGCCGTGACAGGGCCTTTGGTTACCATTCTATTATTGCTGTTAAGACCGTTATGCGGTATTACGGTTGACCCGTTAATTGCTTTACCGGCAGGGGGAATATCAGGTGTACTTGCCATGAGGAAAGGGAAACATATTTGTTTTTATTTCACCTCCGGACTTAAAAAAATGAGCGGGGTTGCCATGCTTTTAATAGGGACAGGGACCCTTGCGGGCATTATTTCTAATTCCAATTTAAAAGATGTCATTATACAGGGAATTGAATACGCAGGGCTTCCTGGTTTTCTGCTGGCCCCCATATCAGGTACTTTGATGGGTGCGGCTACTGCGTCTTCTACTGCAGGGACAACTCTCGCAAGTCAGATATTTGGTCCGACGGTCATGCTGAGCGGAATTTCAGCAATAGCTGCGGCAGTCATGACTCATACAGGAAGTTTCGTTTTTGATGGATTACCACATGGTTCATTTTTCCATGTAAGTGCGGGTGCACTTAATATGGATATCAGAGAGAGGCTTAAGTTAATTGTATATGAATCTCTGAATGGATTGGCTATGGTGGTATTGGCAGTTTTGGTTTATGGCGTATTGAGAATTGCCGGATAAATCAGTGAGAAAGGATAACAAAATATGTATAAGATTATTACTCCGGTAGTAACTGTTTTTGATAAAAATGAAAAACCGGATTTTGAAGCAAATAAAAAAGTGATAGATTTTTTAGTGGAAGGAGGCGTGGATGGAATTCTGGTGCTTGGGTCAACAGGAGAATTCACTGGCCTTTCCAAAAAGGAAAAATACGATTTCTTTCGGTTCTATGCTGAATATACCAATCAACGGGTGGAATTATATGCAGGTACAGGAGGTACTAACTTTAAAGAAACAGTAGAACTCTCCAATGAAATATATTCTATGGGTTATGTGGCTCCAATGGTGATAGGACCATATTACTACGGACTTGATCAGGAAAAACTATTTGTGTTTTACGATACACTGGCTAAATCTTTAAGTGGTGACTTATATGTATACAATTTTCCTGCAAGAACAGGACATTCTATTGCCCCGAATACAATGAAACGGCTTTTAGAGGAAAATAAGAATATAGTTGGATTAAAAGACTCTGTTACAGAGCCAAATCACACAAATCTGGTCTGCCGTGCAGCTAAGGGGCACCCGTTTCTATCATATTCCGGATTTGATGATCAATTTCTGTACAACATATCTTCGGGAGGGAATGGCTGTATCGGAGGTTTATCTAATATAGTTCCGGAAATCTGGAGTGATTTGGTAGCAGCTGCCAATGAAAATGATTTTGAACGTACAATCCGTTTGGAGAATCTGATCCATCAGCTGATGCCTCTTTACGATATGGATTCCAATTTTTCACTTCTATTTAAAAAGTTAATGATTAAGAGAGGCGTAGATATTTCTTCACAGGCAATTTTTCCATTCAACCAGATGGATGAAGGGATTTATAAAAAGGCAGAAGAATTAATGGATCTGGTAATCGCACAGTACAGGGAATTTAAGATCGGTTAAGTAATTTGTGTTCAATTTCCCAGGGGTAATTAATAAGTAAAAAAGCAGAGGCTATCTTAAACAATACAGCGTTTAAGTTAATCTTTGCTTTTATTTTTAAAAACTGCTAGCATTTTTCTGCCAAAGAAAGAGTCACCCGACAACCGCCGCCTGTAAAGTTGGAAAAGGAAGCTGTGCCGTTATGAGCTTTCATGATCTGACGGACGATGGTTAATCCCAGTCCGTGATTATCCAATTCCATTGGTTCCCTGGGATAATTAAGGTGTTTCAGCGTCTGCACTGGAAATCCGGTTCCATTATCTGTAACGGAAAGGAATGCCGTCCCAGACCCTGTGTTCAGCTGGATTGTAATATCACAGCCATCTGGGTTATGTTTTATGCTGTTCAGAATGATATTGGTAATGGCTCGTTTTATCAGCTGGCTGTCCCCGATTATAGAAATATTCTGCGCATTCTCATCGATGGATAAACTCAGCGTATGTCTGGGTGAACAATTACTGTTTAACAGTTCTGCAACAATACTGCGGATAAGAGGTGCAAGCAGAAATTCTTCTTTTCGTATGGGCTGCATGTCATATTCCAGCTTGGAGGCCAGATTCAGATCATTGATTAAAGCTTTTATTTTCTGGCATTGAGTCCGTATTGTAACAGCAAGTTCCTGCTGTTTCTTATTAAGGGTATTGTCTTCTTCCATCTGGCCTGCATACCCCATAATTACAGAGAGGGGAGTCCGAATGTCGTGGGAGATACCTGCAATCCATGTAGTGCGCGCATTATCCCGTTTATTCAGTGCGGATTCCTGCCGGATCAGTTGGGCTGATGCATGATTGATACCTGCGGCCAGATCTCCCAGAATCCCCTGAGCCGGTATTGCTACAGGTTTCATCTGAGCTAAGTCCTCAATACCTGTAGTCAGTTTTTTTAAAGCTAAAAACAGCCGGTAACCGAAGAGCAGAGCAAGTAATACAGCGGTAATAAGATTCAGAATTAATAACATGGGTATAAGAATTTCTGAATTGGTCATTAATTTCATTGGGAGTTCCAGACCAATCTTCCACATGCTGTTTTTAGGGCTTCCAACTACAAAAAGTCCGTTTTCGTGTTGCCAGACCTTAACCGGATAATCCTTTAAGTACCAGCGGGATAACCCTGCCACGTCAGTCAGCTTGTAATTGAGAGGCACATCAGAAGGCAGATCGATACTCCATGAAACCAAACCTTTCTCATCAATCAGCATAGCCCACTGTTTCTTATCCTTAAGTTCACTTGCAACGGATTCAGAAAGTGAATAAATCCCATGGGATTCGGTTAATTCTTCCGCCATCTGTGCAACGGTGTAGTTCTTTCCGTACTCACTGGCAGATTGATACAGCCAGACAGTCAGAACTGTAAAGTTGATAATGAGCAGAATTATGGCTGTAGCTGCAGCTGAAAGCACATATCTGGATAAGATTTTTATTAAGCTTTTCAAGACGATTTCACCCCCACCAGTTTATAACCCAGTCCACGGACGGTAATTAAAAATTCAGGGTCGGAAGGTTCCGGCTCTATTTTTTCGCGCAAACGCCGAATGTGAACCATGAGTGTATTTTCATATCCATAGAGAGGGTCACCCCATGCTGCAAGACAGAGGCTGTCTCCGGTCACAATCTTTTCTTTATTATCAAACAATTTCTCAAGGAGTGCATATTCCTTTGCTGTAAGTGTAAATGTTCCTTTCTCGGAAGTAATAGAGCCGCTGTTTAAATCTATCATTGTATTTCCCAGATAAAAGACAGGCTTCTCCTTCTGGTTTAGTACAACTGGAAAATAGGTACGGTTTAAGACTGCATGCAGCCGCAAGATCAGTTCCCTTGGCAGAAATGGTTTGGTGATATAATCATCTGCACCCAGTCCCAGTCCCAGAAGGCGGTTCTCATCTTCATCTCTGGCAGAAAGAAACAAAACCGGAGCTGCAGAAATAGAGCGGAATTCACGCATCAGGGAAAAACCGTCGCCATCTGGAAGAGAAACATCCAGTATTACTCCATCTGGTTTTTCAGAATTAAACAGCAGACGGGCATGGCTACAGTCTGCTGCAGAAATGATCTTTTTAAAACCGCTTTGTCTTAACATGCTTCCAACCATTCTGCGTAGCTCTGGTTCGTCATCAACAAGAAGCAGTTTACAGTCAAAGATATCATTCATTGCATTTGTTCCTTTCTGGTTTTATAGCTATCATTATAACCGAATTATAAAAAAATTGAACAAAAAAACTAATGTTTAAGGTAAATGTAAGGTGACCTACAGGCTGGTGTAAGGCAGTATTGTTAGACTGAAACCATAATAAGCAGAGGAGATTAACATTATGGAAAATATTATTACCACCAGCGGTCTTTGCAAACAATATGGAGCTGCTATGGGAGTAAAAGATTTAGATCTTTCCGTACCAGAGGGAGTAATTTACGGGTTTCTGGGACCAAATGGAGCAGGAAAATCAACAACCATGAAGATGATACTGGGGCTGGCAAAGCCCACCAGGGGAACCATTACTGTATTTGATAAACAGGTAAACCGGAGAAACCGCCTTGCTATATTAAAAGAAACGGGTTCTCTCATTGAAGCCCCCAGCTTCTATCCCCATTTGACAGGGAAAGAAAACTTAAAGATTATCAGTACCTTAAAAGAACTGCCGGACAGTGAAATTGACCGGGTACTGAAGTTTGTCCGTCTGGAGGATCAAAAAAACAAAAAAGCGGGTCAATATTCTCTGGGAATGAAGCAAAGACTTGGCCTTGCGGGGGCCTTGCTTGGTAATCCAAGGCTTCTAATTTTAGATGAACCCACCAATGGACTTGATCCGGCTGGAATCCAGGAAATACGGGAACTGATTTGTTCCCTTCCTAAATCCTTCGGTATAACGGTGATGGTTTCCAGCCATTTGTTAAGCGAAATTGATCAGATGGCAGGTCATATTGGTGTTATATCAAGAGGAGAACTGGTTTTTCAGGATCGGCTGTCCGTACTTCATGACGGAAGTGAAAGCCGGATAGCATTTCGTACGCTGGATAATATAGCGGCTGGAAGTGTATTAAGCAGCCAGGGAATTGCATATCAGGAACAGGAAGGCTACCTGCTGATCCCTAAATTAAACGATAATCAGCTGGCAGGGTATTTTATGAGATTTCTAAAAGAAGACATTGGTGTAGTACGCATAGAGGAACGGAAGAAAACGTTAGAGGATATATTTTTGGAATTAACAGGAATGGTGGTGAAGCTTTGATGAAAGGAATACTTCTTGAATTTTATAAAATACGAAGGAGAAAAGTCGGTGTTATTATTCTGGTGCTGCTTGGGGTGCAGTGTCTTTGGGGACTGTGGGCATTTCGGGATATGGATGCAAAAAAGCTGTCCCAGGGGTATATGCAGTGCCTGTACCATTTTACCGTGTTAAATACTATTATGATGCCGATGATTGCAGCAATAACGGCATCAAAGATCTGTGATCTGGAGCATAAGGGACAGACCTTTAAGCTTCTCCTGACAGTTATGCCGGCGGGGGCCTTATTTGATTCGAAATTTATCTGTGCCTCCATGTATATGGTGGCAGTAGGGGCAGCCCAGACAGTCTTTATTATCATTCTTGGTAAATCAGCAGGATTTACGGAGCCATTTCCCCCAGATTATCTGTTTTATTATTTTGTTATAACAATTTTTGTTACTGTTGTAATTTTAGCGATTCAACAGGCGTTTTCCCTATTGTTTGCCAATCAGATGGTTTCTTTTGTTATTGGGATTACGGGAAGTTTTGCAGGACTGTTTAGTTTATTCCTGCCGCAAAATATACAAAGAGGGATTTTATGGAGCTATTACGGAGTTTTAACACCGGTAAGAATGAATTGGGACAGCCAGACCAGGATAGCTGATTTGCAGTATATTCCAGTGGACTGGAGTAGTTTCTGGCTGCTTATGGGATTGTTTGCAGTGATTTATTTCACCGGGCGCCGGTGCTTTACAAGAAAGGAGCGTTGAGCTGATGCTGTGGAATGTAATTCGTGGGGAACAAATGAAGCTGAGAAGAAGTCCTGTATGGCTGGCTTTTTTTATCTTGCCTGTTCTTCCTGCATTTATGGGAACATTTAATTATCTGCAAAATATTGAGATTTTAAGAGATGGGTGGTACAGTTTGTGGACTCAGCACACGCTGTTTACCTGCTACTTCTTTTTGCCAGCCACAATTGCTGTATATTGTTCTTACCTTTTTCGGCTGGAACACACCAATCATAACTGGAATTGTGTGATGACGCTGCCTGTTTCCACGCTACATTTATATCTTGCAAAGCTTATCATGGCATCTGCAATGGTAATAATGACTCAGCTATGGGTAGGAGTTTTGTTTGTTCTCTCAGGTAAAATGTCAGGACTGTCAGGTCCGGTTCCGCCAGAATTAACCGAATGGCTGGTGTACGGAGCAATAGGGGGAATTGTTATCTGCGGAATTCAGCTTAGCATTTCTCTTATAATCAGAAGTTTTGCTGTACCGGTAGGGATTGCAATGGCAGGAGGAATATTGGGAATTGGGGCTCTTTCCAAAGGAGTCGGTGCATATTACCCTTACACACTGTTGAGTATTGGCATGAGAGCTAACAGCCCGGGCGGTTCTATGGCGTGCAGTCAGGTACAGTTTATGGCAGGCAGCCTGTTTTATTTAATAATTTCTGCAGTGGTAGCTATATTATGGCTGAGTAACACAGATGTAACGACTGAGTAATTACCGGCGTTTTGCGACAACTGTGTAAATAGTTGGTAAAAATTGTAAAACATAGGTAAAGTGTCTATGCTAATCAGAATATTATCCGTTATAATGATCCTGTCTCTTTCCATAATGGAATAGAACAACATGTTTATAACGGAGGACAGCAGAAATGAAAAGACATCAGACAGGAATAAAGAGAGAATTGATCTTGTTTACCATGGGCTGTATTATCTGTATTGTATTAATATTATCTGCAGGTTCTGTATATCTTTCCTACGATTTAAACCGCAGAACCTTAAATAAGTGTCTGAAGGAGACAACAGAGCTGGTATCAGAAAAAATTACACAGCAGTTAAAAGAGTATTCGGTTATAGCAGAATCCATTGCCCTTTATCAGAAAGGGAATGCAGCACGGGGAGGAAATATTGGACTGTTTTTAAATATGTCCAGTTCCCAGTATGGCCTTAATAAGATTGATATTCTTTCTAATGATGGAATTTCTATTGTAAACGGAGATTCTTATGCTCAGGATCCGGCTTTTTTGCAGGCGGCAGACGGAAAAGGTTCTTTATCTGATCCAATAGTAAAAGAAGGCAATGTTTCTTATGAATATATTTATCCTTACGGAGATATTGTAGTGGTGCTTGAATTTCCTTACTCCATATTCGATGGCATCATAAAAGACACCAAGCTTGGTGACACTGGAATTACTTATATGATCAACCGGGAAGGCAGAAAAATGGCACATGAAGATTTCTCCCTGGTTTTAGAGGGTCAAAACGATATTGAAGATGCAAAGAAGGATCCTAAGTCATATGGGGAAGCCGCAAGTCTGGAGCGTTCCATGATAAATGGAGATGCAGGATTTCGTTTTTTTAAAATGAAAGGAGAGAAAAAAATCGGTGCATATGCCCCTATAGCGGATACAAATGGCTGGTCCGTTAATGTGACAGCTAAGGAAGCAGAATTTATGTCAGGGGTTACCGTTTCCATGCTGGGTTCCCTGGTTCTTGGAATTGTATCCATGCTGCTTGCAGGACTGGCAATGCTTCATATTGCAAATAGAATTACAAAACCAATTGGTCAGGCGGCAGAGGCGATTGAACGTTTGTCAGGAGGCGATCTAAACCTGGAGTTGTCTGTACAGCGATGTGATGAAATTGGTCAGATTGTACAGAAGGTTAATGAGATGGCAGGAAAATACAAAGATATAATCTCAGATATATCCCGGTTTCTTCATGAATTATCCTGTGGTAATTTACAGGCAGAAAGCAGCTGCCAGTATCCTGGAGAATTTAATGGGATACGGATATCTATGGAATCGATTGCTTTTCGTCTGAGAGAGACCATGCAGAGAATTAATAGGTCTGCAGATGAGGTAACTGTGGGAGCAGGTCAGGTTTGGGATGGAGCGCAGGAACTTGCAAAACGGTCCTCTGAACAGGCGGGCGCCATAGAGGAACTTCAGACTGCCATGGATGATGTTTTCAGACAGTCAGTAAAAAATGCGGAGTATGTAAAGAAAGCCTCCGCTTATGCAATAGAATCCGGGAAAAAAGTGGATGAAGGTAATTTACATATGCGCAGCTTAAATCACGCCATGGAAGAGGTGGATCTGACTTCCGGAAAGATCACCGGAATTACAAAGCTGATTGAAGATATTGCATTCCAGACCAATATACTTGCTTTAAATGCTGCGGTGGAAGCAGGGCGTGCAGGGGCAGCAGGGAAAGGATTCGCAGTCGTTGCAGGCGAGGTTCGTAACCTGGCTGCAAAATCAGCAGATGCTGCAAAAGAAACCAAAGGATTGGTGGAACAATCGGTAAATGCAGTTTCAAAGGGCAGACTTCTGGCTGAAAATACCGACCGGATTTTAAAGGAAATAGCAGGACAGGCGGGGATGACAGAAGAAGTAATCAGGGAGATAGAAACCTCCTCTATGGATCAGGTACAGGTAATGGAACAGATCAGCCAGAGCCTTTTGACTGTGTCAGAAGTTGTCCAGTCCAATATGGAGACTGCAAGGGAAAGCTCCGGCTCCAGTAAGCGGCTGGCTGGTCAGGCCCAGGCTCTTCAGACGGAGGTATCACATTTTCGGGTAAATGATAAAGAGAAGCAGATTGAATCAGACCAGTAAGAAGTCTGATTCAACCTGCTTTTACTATTAAATATAGAGATCGACTGCAGAGGTAATTTGGATCTGCCGGCAGCATTGGCCAGGTTCATGTTACCGCCTGTGTCAACGAAGGTTCTGCTATGCTTCTGTCTTCCAGAAGCCGTGAAGATTACATAAAGCATATGCAGCTTTAGGAGAGTCTCCTTCTTCCAAGGTGAAGTGGGCGATTGGCTGGCAATCGGGAGTTAAATGAATTCTCATCATACATCCAGCATTTGTTTCAAGCATAATACAGGTAATGCTGTGTTCTGCTGTCATAGGGTGAAGTACGCTTCCCACTGAGATGGTAACGTGAAGCCCATTTGTCTCCAGAACAGGAGCATGCTTTTCAGTAGCTCCATCGGAAGTGTTAGGTTCTAACACCTCAAAGGGTTTTAGACTGTCCGGAATGGCAGCATTAGGAGTTCCAAGAATTGCTTCCAGTATGACATTTCGATTCTTATCGGTAAAAAATAACGGTTTTTGTATCATTGTTTTCCTCCTGTCATAAATTCTTCTTTTTTGCCTCATACTAATAAAAAAGAAAAGAGGTGCAGGTATGAGTGCTGATGCAGAATTACTTAATTTCATTTATCAGAATTCCCAAATGGGAGTGGAAACATTACACCAACTTTTACCAATGACGGATAATGAGGCTTTTAAAAAGCAGCTTCATACGCAGTTAAAGGAATATACAGGAATTCATGAAGAGGCAAAGGAGTTGTTAAATAAAAATGGGTGCCAGGAAAAAGAAATAGGGCAGTTTCAAAAAATCATGACCTACTTAGCTATTGATATGAAGACCATGACTGACAAGAGTGCTTCTCATATGGCTGAGATGCTGATACTTGGCAGTGTCCGCGGTATTATTGACTGTATCAAGCGAATCCGTCAGTATGAGGGAGAAACTGAAAAAGAAATAGTAGAACTGATGAATCGGCTGCTAAAATTTGAAGAGAATAACATGGAACAGCTGAAGTCTTCTCTTTAGTCTGTAATAATAAAAGCTGCATATAAAAACTCGGAAAGAAATCCGGTTTTTTATATGCAGCTTTTATTATCTATTCGTTTTTCGCAAGTACAGTCGAATAAAAAAAATCTGGTGCGTCTGCGGGTTTTCATCACAGAAGTCATCAGCTTAGAGAACTACATTCCCTGCTTTCGTATTAAATTACGATTCCAGGGGTCTCCTTGGAATATAGTCAATATATAAGGTGTTAATATTTTATATTTTTTTCCAAAAATTTTAAAAACTTGTCTTGACAATTGGAGTAAAATCTTGTAAAATTACTGATGTTGCAGGAGAATAAGCCCAGATAGCTCAGTTGGTAGAGCAGAGGACTGAAAATCCTCGTGTCGCTGGTTCGATTCCGGCTTTGGGCACTGTGCTTCTGAAGCACATTTGAAATATATTTCTGAAATCCTTGCGGGTGTAGTTCAATGGTAGAACACTAGCCTTCCAAGCTAGATACGTGGGTTCGATTCCCATCACCCGCTTTTGCTGAAACAGGAAACTTCAATATTGAGGTATCCTGTTTTTTTGTGTTATTAAAAGCAGATCATAATCAGATTAGTTAAAAATATATCGTAACATACAATCTGTTTTCTAACTCCTGTCAATTCAGAACCTTATAATCGTTAAGAACATATCGAAGTATTCATTTTTCTCCCTTTTAATTGAATTTAATAGAAAAAATTTTAAACAAAGCAGATAGCAGTATTTGATTGACTCTTATAAAAAGACAGATAATATAATTAAAAGTTTTAACAAGCAGGTTAACATGCATTGTTAAATAATAATCGTTAAAAGATAAATAAATATCAATAAAATGTGAAAAAAATAATTAAATTGACAGTTATAAAATTAAGCCTATAATGATTATACATGAGTATGGGCAACAACAGGCCAAATAAAGATATTAGAATGAAAGCGAGGAAAAGCATATGAAGGATGTTACACTTCAGGATACATATCAATTATTTATAGGTGGAGAGTGGAAGTCTGCTTCCAACGGAAAAACATTTACCGTTACCTGTCCGGCAGACGGCAGAGTTCTGGCACAGTGTGCAGAAGCAACAAAGGAAGATGTGGATGATGCGGTAAAAGCTGCATGGAAGGCTTTTGAAACATGGAAGAATGTTCCGGTTAACCAGAGAGCAGCTATCTTAAATAAAATTGCGGATATCATCGATGCAAACAAAGAGCATCTGGCTATGGTTGAAACACTGGACAATGGAAAACCAATCAGGGAGACTTTAAATGTGGATATACCCCTGGCTGCCCAGCACTTCCGCTATTTTGCCGGCTGTATTATGGCAGAGGAAGGAAGCGCAAGCATATTGGGAGATAATATGCTAAGCCTTATTTTAAAAGAACCCATTGGCGTGGTGGGTCAGATTGTTCCCTGGAACTTCCCGTTTTTAATGGCAGCCTGGAAGCTGGCGCCTGTTCTTGCAAGTGGCTGCTGTACGGTATTTAAGACCTCCAGCACAACTCCTTTAAGTGTATTTGAGCTGGCAAGACTGATTCAGGATGTGATTCCGGCAGGTGTCTTTAATGTGATCTCAGGAGGCGGTTCCAGATCAGGGCAGTATATGCTGGAGCATCCTGGTTTCAGAAAACTGGCTTTCACAGGATCTACCGATGTGGGAAGAAATGTAGCCCTGGCTGCAGCAGAAAAGCTGAT
>SVDS01000127.1 GCA_015057715.1 Paenibacillaceae bacterium | reverse complement strand
TTGGATAAGTTGATTGCCGTTCTCTGTCCGGCGTATGCTAAATCCACGTTATGCTCATGAACCTGAAGATTCCGGACTTTCGTAAGAATTCCCTGAGGATAAACCATCAGTTCATCTTCTGTTCTCAAGATACCTTCCATTAAAGTTCCGGTAACTACGGTTCCGTACCCTTTAACAGAAAAAACCCGGTCTATATTCATTCGGGGTTTTTTCGTGAAACTGCGTTCCCGGATATCTGAAGTCAGGATCTCAAGCTCGGATATTAACACATCAAAACCTGTCCTGCTGACAGAATCAACTTCCACGATCTTAGTTCCTTCTAAAAAGGTACCCTTTATAAACGACCGGATATCTTCTACTACCAGCTCCTTAAAATCCTCCTCTACCAGATCGATCTTTGTAAGAACAATCAGAAATTGTTGTATTCCCAGGTAACTGAGGATGTCGATATGCTCTCTAGTCTGGGGCATAATCCCTTCATTTGCCGCAATAATGATCATGGCAGCATCAATGCCCGTAGCGCCGGCCAGCATATTCTTAATAAACTTTTCGTGCCCTGGAACATCAACAATTCCAAGCGTACGTCCGTTAGGAAGCTGAAAGCCGGTAAATCCAAGATTAATTGAAATTCCTCTTTTCTTCTCTTCCGCAAGGGTATCCGTATCATGGCCTGTCAGCGCTTTCACCAATGCCGTTTTGCCATGATCGATATGCCCTGCCGTCCCTACAACTATGCTGTCCATTTATTCCTCCCCAAAAGGCATATTGTTACTTTTTTAACTATGCGGGCGCAATTTATGTAAATGTAAATTATTTTTGGCGGAAGCATATGGGAATCGAACCCACCCACGACTATAAGCCGCAACACGGTTTTGAAGACCGGTAGGCACACCAGTTACCTCTCTGCTTCCATTAATTATTGTAGATTGTCTACAATCTTCTATTACATTATAACTATATTTTTGTACTATATCAACAAGGTATTTTTTATATTTCAAACTCACTTTATTTATTTTTTTTATATTTTCTAAAAATTCATTAAAAAAACATACATAAAAAAAAATTATCGCGAATCAGATGCAGCAGTTCTTTTAAAGGAGAATTTGAGTTACTTATAAATAAAATAAAAAACGGATAAGAATAAGAGGCTAATATGCCACATATTCTTATCCGTTTTTATTGTTACAGACTAAACCCAAAATAAAATTATATCAACTACAAAAAATGCCACAATAAAGCAACTTTTCTATTTTCTCTAATTATTATTCTGACTGCATTTAACAGCATCAATGGCAAGCACCACCATCAATGATAACAACGCATCCCGTTCTTCCTCCACATCAATGATATACGTATCCGTAAAGCGGAGAAGCTGTTTTTCTATCTGTGCCACAACGCGCCCCTCTCTGGAGTAAATGGAATAATCCCATTCAAAAAAATCGCCTTTTACTTCCCAGCCATTACAGTCGATCTGAAAGGATGGTCTGAAAAATGTAAACTCCTTTGTTATTGTACCTACCGTTTCATCATTAATAAGAATGTAAAAACGGGGAAGAAACGTAAATATCTGCTCCTTTAAAGTAGCAAGATGACTCCCGTTTTTATCATAGATTTCCAGTTTATGTCCCCATGCAGGCTTTCCGCTGACAGTAAAAACGCATCTGCCTTCCTCATCATAAATATCATAACTGTCAAACCAGGAAAAAAAGCGTTGTTTAAACATTAACTTCATTGTCTGTTCTCCTTTTCTACTTTTTCACTTACTTTCTCTTATCCCTATAGCCAATCAGCCATATTCTCTTTTAGAAATTTAATCTCACGGATATAAAACTGCTGATGTCCTGTTTCTTTCATCTTAATAAATGCTTTATTTCCTTTTTGGCATTCATCGTCAAAAAGCTTCACAAGATCCTGCAACCGTAGTATCAGAATCTGCAAAACCTCATTGGCATCCCTCATGCCATAGCTGTCAAGAAATTCCTGAAGCAGCAGTTTCCTCTCCAGACTGTCTGTTGATTTGCTGTATCTGCGATATTGTCTGGTACTTATATCATATACTTCTTCACTGAGTGGCACAAATCGGTAAACAGCATAAGCAACATCCCATATCCTTGGAGCGGGGCATGCCGTATCAAAATCAATTAACCCTACGGGCTTTAAATCTTTGAATGTAACATTATACGGTGCAAAATCATTATGGCAGATCACTTCTTTCTGTAATCCGCCTTTATATTCTAAAAACCAGATATCGTCCGGATTCTGTATAAAATCAACAGTGCCATCGTGGAATTTTCTAAGCATTTCCGCTGCCATACGAACCGTTGTAATTTTCTTACTGATCTCGTTTTGTATGGGATAATCCTCCATTGTTTCACCCTCTACAAAGCTTAACATCTCCATATTATCCTCATTCATTCCAAGAAAACGAGGGGTAAACCCGATCCCTTTTTCTTCCAGATGCAATAACAGTCTGTGTACGGATTTACTTTGCGGCTTTAAGTCTCTGTAAACCACCTTGCCATCACTGAAAACCTCTGAAATATTCCCTTTTTTCAAAGCTACCTTTTCATTATTAAATCCTTCTCTCACACCAATCCCCCAAAATACATACTTCGCACCTGGCCTTTCTGGCTGTGCAAACCTCTCTTCCATGATAAATCAGCTGAAAATTAATCCGGTTCCAGTGTTCCTCAGGTAATACCTTTTGAAGTTCCTGTTCCACTATTACCGGATTCTTCCCCTCTGCCCAGCCTAGCCGCCTGGATATCCGGAAAACATGGGTATCTACCGTAACCCCGGGAATTTCATACGCATCGGCAAGAAACAAAGTGGCTGTTTTCCGTCCCACTCCCGCCAGCTTTAACAGCTCCTCTATTTCTGACGGAACCTCACCATCATATTCATTTACAATCTGAGTGCAGCATTTCTTTAAATTCTTCGCTTTATTCTTATAAAGACCAATGGATCGGATGGAAGCCTCAATCTCTTCCAGAGGTGCATCTGCCAGCTGGGCAGCGGTCTGAAACCGTTTGCAAAAGTCAGGCAGCACCTCTTCTACCTGCTTATCTGTACTCTGTGCACTAAGCATAATCGCTGCAAGCAGCTGCCAGGGCTGATCGTGATAAAACCCTTCTTTTGTAACTCCGTATACGTCATCCAGCTTTTTAAGAATTGCACCAATGTTATCTTCTGTCATCTGCTTTAGTCCTTTCCTCTCTTTTTTCCAGGGGAAATTTCATCAGGAGCAAATAGCTTTATAATTCCGTATTCCCCGTCATAACCTGGTATTCGTTCCACTTTTCCTTCCCGCAGCCGGCTGACCCCTTCTGCAATCATAGGATCTGATATCTTTCTGATGTCTTCCAGGGGAACCTCTCTTAATATATCAAATTCTGATCCCAGCCCACGCAGCAGTTCAAAGTACTGATTTTGAACCTTTTTACTTGCTGCAGAATAACCAAGGCAGGCAGCGATCACCTCTGGCAGCGGAACCATACTCTCAAACGGCTTTCCCTGGGGTAATACAAAGCCCTCACCCCTGTCAGACAGCTGCTTAATCCGGTTGGATACTCCCATGGTCAGTTTTCCACCGCACACCGGGCACCTGCCGGAATGCTGTTCTGCCTCAGAAGGTGAAAAGCAGATCCCGCATTTTCTGTGACCGTCGTGGTGGTATTTTCCTTCTTCGGGGAAGAATTCAATGGTTCCCATTAATCCACTGCCACTGGTTAAAGCATGAGAAAGTCCGTCAAAGGACAGTTCGATGTCCAAAAGGCTGGCTTCCCTGCCAAGCTTTGCCGGAGAATGAGCATCGGAGTTGGAAATCAGCTGAAAACGATCCAGCGCCGATATGCTCCAGATCATGGAGGGATCAGAAGAAAGTCCGGTTTCCAATGTATGGATATGAGGAGTCAGATCTTCGAAACACTCTTCTATGGTATCAAAGCCGGAGCATGCTCCGAACAGGGAGAAATGGGGCGTCCAGATGTGGGCGGGGATATAAACCGCCCTGGGATCTGTTTCCAGCATCATCTCCAGGAGATCATGGCAGTCAAGTCCTAAGATGGGTCTGCCGTCTGAACGGATATTTCCCACAGCCTCAAGCTTTCCAGAGAGTTCCTCTGCTCCATGAAGTCCTGACAGGAGAAGAAGGCTGTGTACCTTTCTGGTCTTCCCGTTCTTTTTATAAATAGAACTGATTTCTCCGGAAATAACAAAGCGGGGGATCAGGGAACCGAAGGAGTTTTCTGCCTCCAGACGGTACTCTTCCTTTAACACATAAAGCCCCTCTTCCGCCGGAATCAGTTTCTCTTTTAGCTCTGCCCTCCATGCCGGATGCGTAAAATCACCGGTACCCAGAATTCCGATTCCTTTTCGTCTGGCCCAAAGATCCAGCTGCTCCGGTGTGCAGTCCCTGCTGGTTGCCATGGAATACCTGGAGTGGATATGTAAATCTGCTATGTACATTCATTCACCTGCTTTAGTCAATATAGAATCGATTATACCCTGCTTCCTACCCTCACGCAATAAGTAATCTCTTCCTGTTTTTTTCCATAGAGAAAGGGGCATTATCTGCCCCTGTGCTTCTCCTTTTTCTTTTGCTGTTTCTGATCAAACTTTTGCTGTGCTTTTGCCTCCCTTGCTTCCCGGGATAAAAGCTTCCGCTCCAGTTTTCCCTCTTCCTGCTGCAATTTCAGCGCCTGCTGGGATTTCGTACTGATTCCTGTGTTTTGGATCTGCCTGCGGACTTCCCGCAAAATCCGTTTGGGATTCTTACTACTTTCTTTTACAGCAGCTTCAACAGCCGGACTAAACCTCAGCCTGTAGTAATTCTTAAGAAGGTACTCATTTACCTCAAAATCTCTGGGCTCTGGGCCGAATGTAACTTTGCTTACAAACAGTTTTCCATCCACTTCCCGCTCCAGAATACCCACCCAAAAGGGCTCCTCAAAAAATACTGAAAATCCAACCGAAACCTTGTCCATAACAATTCCTCCTATTCTTGTTTCGACAAAGAACGGACGACCAGGAGGAGGGTTACTTAGAAACGGAGGTAAACCGTTTCCGTCCGGACTACCAACCGGATCTCCATGACAGATGCCATGGGCTGTGTTTTTATCTTTGCTTTTTTAATTATATCATTTGTGTGATGATAATAAAAGATTTTCATTTCCAATAGCGGACAGAACCTCATCAAGCAGCAGAAGACATCCGTCATAAATGGCCTTTATCCCATCACCACTTAGTCCGTCCACATGAATCCCGCAGATACAGACTGTGGTATGATTGGATTTAACCGCAATTTTTTCCGCATAAATCCTTGCCAGTACATCATCTTTATGACCCAGACAGTTTAAAACGGAAGAAGTCGTGCTCAATCCATCTCCTGTCAGGCTGGCTCTTGGAATTGACAGAACGGTACTGCCAATATGAGGGAGATCTCCGCCGTACAGCAAAACTGTCAGATCCTCTCCCATTGGAATGACGTCACAGCAGATGTTAACTTTATTAATTACTTTTTCAAATGTTATCATTGAAAGCCTCTCTAAACCAACTACTCCCACCTCTTAAATCCGGGAACAAAAATCCCTGCTGCATCTAAAATTTTACAGGCCAGATGAAAGTTTACGTCCTCCAGAGACTTGGGTCTGCTGTAGTAAGAAATAACCGGAGGCAGTATGGTAACATTCTGAACACCGGATAAATACTCCATATTTCTTAAATGAATCTGGCTGAGCGGGGTTTCTCTTGTCACTAATATGAGACGGCGTTTTTCTTTGATTGTCACATCTGCAGCCCGAAGCAGCAGATTATCAGAGTAACCGTTTGCGATTCCTGCCACTGTCTTCATACTGCAGGGAACCACGATCATGCCTTCTGTCCGAAAGGTACCGCTGGCTATGGAAGCACCAATATCTTTGCAGTCGTAACACATATCTGCCAGTCCAGTAAATTCTTCCAGCGACATATCTGTCTCATGTAAAATCGTCTCCCCGCCGCCTCTGCTGATAACCAGATGAGTTTCATATTCCGGGATTTTTTTAAGTTCCTTTAAGCAAACCTCTGCCAGTGGGGCGCCACTGGCCCCGCTGACAGCAAGTATAATCCGTTTCTTCTCCATAGGCTTATAACAGACTCAAAATTACATGAGACCAGAAATAGGAAAACGGCATAACAAGAACCATGGCAGGCAGCATATTTGCTATAGGAAATGATTTGATCCCTGAAATACGAAGTCCAGTAGCCAGCATTAATATACCGCCGCATGCGGTAAAGTCATTCAGCATTTCCTTTGTTGTCATAGGCATGATAAAGGTAGCGCTGAGAAACAGCGTCAAAAGTACAATAAACTGTGGAACGCATACGGTGCACGTAATAAATCCAAGGCTTGCTGCAAAAATACCAGCTGTAAAGAAATCAAGGATTGACTTGGAGAACAGGATCGTATGATCCCCAGTCATTCCCGCCTGCAATGCACCGAAGATACCGGTTCCGCTGGCACAAAACAGGACCACGATGCTGACAAGCCTCTGCATGAATTCCTCCTGGCTTAACCCAGCCCCTTTTCCGGTAAATATCTTTGAAATAGGAGCCTGCACCTTCTGGGCTGCAGCTGAGATCCCCCATTCCAGATGAATCAGTTCACCAATTGCAGTTCCAATAATTACCGCAAACACGACAGCAGGAAGATACGTCAGTTTTACGATAGAAGCGATTCCCATAGACATGGAAGCGACTCCGAAGATCAACGTGAGGTTATCACGAAGATGACCAGGTATTTTATTTCCTAATAAAGCTCCGGTAGCGCCGCCTGTCAGCACTGCCAGACTGTTAACAATTACTCCGATTGGCATATGTATCCCTCTTATGTATTTAGTAAAAATCCAGTAACAATCTAGTGAATATCCGGCACCCAGCGGGAAGGATCTACATCCATGAACTTAGCCCGTTTAAAACGACTCTTCTGGTCAAATGGAACGGTACAGTCAAAAATGGTTTTGCAGGCGATTCCATGATCTCTTATGGAAGGTGAGATTGTGGGATCGTTGGAAGGATCCAGGGGATGACAACGTACTCCCGGAATACATATAATACCGGAATCTCCCTGCATACGGGTATTCATTGCCCAAATGACATCATTGATATCGAAGGGATCCACATCTTCATCAACAAGAAATACATGTTTTAATTCACTAAATGCGGAGAACGCAAGCAGTGCAGCCTGGCGTTGTCTTCCCTCATCACTGGGAATCTTTTTACAGAACTGAAGAACAGCCATATATTTTCCGCCGCCGCTTGACGCACAGTATACATTCAGCAGTTTTCCAGGCATAGCCTTTTCCACCATCTGAATAATACTGGCTTCTGTAGGAATTCCCGCCATGCTTACATGCTCCTCGCTTGGTCCGATACAGGTCTGCATGATGGGATTGGTTCTGTGGGTCACTGCTTTTACCTTAATAACAGGAAGCTCCGGGTTGGCAGGACCTGTATAACCAGGAAATTCCGGCATGGCTTTCCCTGTGTTGGTATTCTGATCCTCTCTTACCCGTACTCCGGGGAGTAGTTCACCTTCTATTACATATTCTGCATTGGCTATGCATTTCTCATCTATGGTAATACAGGGTGTCAGTTCAACCGGCTCCTTGCGAATTGCCCCGGCAATCTCCAGCTCATTAAATCCCAAAGGAGTTGTAGGCGGTTCAAAACAGGAAGCGATTTCAATGGCAGGATCCACGCCGATGCTGATGGAGATGGGAAGGGGCTTCCCTGCTGCCTCTGCCTTCTCACGGAAAACGCTTAAATGTCTTGCACCCGGTACAAAGTACATGGAGATCTCGTCCTTACTCTGAATGCAAAGGCGGTGAATGGTAACATCAGAAATCTTTGTCTCCGGATCTGAGGCATAGCACATTCCTAATGTAATATAAGGTCCTGCGTCTTCTTCTGTATTGGTTGGAGCTGGAACCAATTTACGTAAATCAAAATCAGGATCAGTGGCATAATGAACCACTTCCTGGCATTTTGCTTCTTTCTGATCAATAACCACTGGTTTTATGGGATGGTTCACCGCTTCGTTTAACATATGCCCCAGGCGCTCCGGTGCCTCATTAAGCAGATATCCGACCCGTTTCCGGCTTGCCAGTAATCCAATCGCCACTCTTGCCCCCTCGTGACCGGTTACCTGATTAAATATCATGGCAGGACCTTCCTTCGTAGGACGCATGACTGTACCGCCGGCACCCACATGGCGGTAAACGCCAGAGAGTTCCGCATGAGGATGAACTTCCACATCCGTTTCAATGAGCTGCCCCGGAATTGACGCCAAAAGCTCCAGGGATGAACGTAAATCATTCACTTTAATTTTTGACATAAAAAAATCCTCCTTTAATCGTTGATCGGCCGATAAGTATACTATGCACTATATTGCGGCTATACAGTCAAGAGGATTTATACTATAATTAACGATAGAAAAATAATTGAATGTAACATCGAAAGGATATAGTATGAGAACTATGAATCAGAAGCAACGGGTCCTGATATGGAGTTCCCCGGTTCTTTGCATTTCCATGTTATTATTGATGCCTTTTTTAACTGCTAATATGGGGAAGACAGCAGGATATGTTACAGGATTTTGTATTTACTGGTTTCTCTTCTGCCTGCCTGTTTCTGTATATTGTTCTGGTGGTTTTCGCAGGCTGAGAGAGATTTATCGTCAAAAATCAGATATAACAGCAAGAATGAAAACTATTTATTATTTTATAGCATTAATACCTTGTATTGCCACCTTTTTTGCCGTATTTAAAAATATTGCTCCAATTGCTGGTTTACAGGTTTTGATCCTTGCTCTGGTATTTGGAATGATAAACGGTACATTGGAAGAGATGTTCTGGAGGGGGATTTTTAATAAGATTTTTAATGATCATTTGATTTGGGCTTATCTTTACCCATCGTTATTTTTTGGAATCTGGCATATTGCATTATTCTCAGCAAAGGGTATCGTATACCAGGGCGGAGCTGGTTCCCTGGTTGGAGGTTCTCTTTTCATGGGACTCTTATGGGGGCTTGCTGCCTATAAAACAAAATCTGTTAAAATTGTGACAGCAGCCCATATTATAACTAATTTTTTTGCTTTTACAGGTCTTATATACCAGAACTGGTTTATGTAAGGGGTACTTTTTTCTTTACAGGAATCTGCAGACAGCAGTAATCCACCTCATGTTCCGAATTATAAAATGTGGTATCCAACAGGCATAGGTCCAGAGCATCACCAATGATTTCGTATCCCTGAGACTCTATCCATTCTTTAAGAGTAAAAAAATCATCTTTGTAGTACGGAAAGGCGTATTTATACATGCAGGCATATGTACCTCCCGGAATCTCCTCAATGCCCGGAAGGTTATACTCCTGTTCCGGGACCACAACAAAAATTCCTGCTCCTCTGTATAGATCCCCGGACTCAAACTGACTGGACCTGATCAAAGTTCCAAACCCACTGGACGGTACCATTCCCCAGTCAAAAATCTGATTCCACGCCCTCATCAGGGTGAGATGGAGAATATTTTTACATGGCTCACCTGGGAAAGGCACAAAAAGAACTTTTCTTAGCCCAATCTCCTTTATATGGGGAGTATTAATGGGATGTTCTTCATGAAGCGCTTCATAAAACCGGATTCTGTGCTCCAGATGATTCTTCGTTTTATTCAGTTCCTGAATTTGCTTATCAACTGATTCTTTCTGCAATTCCAGAAGATTGATCACTGTATCGGGGTTGCGGTTCTCAAAACTTTTCTTAATATCTTCCAGCTTCACCCCAAGCTTTTTTAACAGACAGATTTCCCTTAAAACAGGGATCTGGAAAACACTGTAAAACCGGTAACCATGTTCGTTGATGGAAACAGGTTTTAAAAGCCCGATATGATCATAATAAATAAGCGTCTGGCGGGTAAGGTGATGCAGTTTCGCCATCTCACTGATTGTGACAATTTCATCTCCCATTAAGCACTCCCCCCTCTATTACAATGAATCAATTATTAAGGAATCCAGCTTGTCCACCCCATCCTTCCATGCCATGGAAATATCCTTATGTAAGGATAACGAAGGGCCTGACTTGGAGTAAAAATTCAGGGTACAGGTAAAATGTGTTCTGCAATTATGCATAACCCATCTGCATTTATGGCTGTTTCCCAGCACTCTGCCATAAAACGCGGATAATTCCAGAATTGTATTCCGGCAATGTTCAAAGGACTCTCCCTGCTTTTCCAGAATAATATTCTTTATTATCTGAATCGCATCTTCCGCTTTCATTTGAGATAGATCCAGCTGATGCTCTGTTATAAATTTTTGAGCTAGCAAATCGTGTTCTTTAAACAGCTTAAAATCATCTTCTTCCCTGAAATAATCATTTTCCAATGGAGGTTTGGAAATTATCTTAAAAAAATCCCGTCCATATTGTTTCAATATATCCGCATATGCTTCAATAGCAAGCTTATATTCTTTTAAAGTAGCACATGGAAAGCCATTCTCACTGCTGTCCGGCACAATATCCTGTATTCCATAACTGCTGCATCTGCCTGAATAAGAGTTAATCACCATAAACAGCCTTTTATCCCAGCCCCTGGTGTAAAACTCAACGACCAGCCTTGATGTCTCTCCCTTACTGTTTTTAAATTTTTTAATAAACCAGCAGCTATTTATATTTTCACCAGAGACAAATCCCATGGGAATTAAAACATTTCCGATAATCTCTCTTGTTATTTCCTTCTTAGTCATAAATATATTCTCCTTTGAAATAAGCAAAACAGCGCAAGTATACGTTTAGAGAATGTTACTTTGGCTTTTATTATATAATACTTATCATGGCAAACACAAGGGAATGCCGTTGAAAAAGTTACAATTATTAATAATTATATCCTTTAAGCTTATACCATGTTTCCTGCAAATACTCAACCAATAGGACGAAATTATACAAGTTAGGTTCCAAAATTGGCATGATGGTACGAAAAAAGGAGCCGGAAGGCATGAAAAAGATCCATACCGTCTGGCTCCTAAAATAAGAAAATTACATTTTTAATCGTCCACTCCCTGCATGGCATCGTAACCAGTCTCACCGGTTCGCACCTTTACTGCATCCCGTACATCGTAGATAAATATCTTTCCATCTCCAATATGACCGGTATAAAGTACCTTTCTGGCAGTCTTTACCACTTCCTCCACCGGAACCTTTGCAACAACAATTTCAACCTGTACTTTGGGCAGAAGCATCATATCCACAGGAATTCCTCTGTAATACTCTGCCGCACCTTTTTGCATCCCACAGCCAAGAACCTGGGTCACTGTCATACCAGTGACTCCGATTTCATTCATGGCAGATTTCAGTTCTTCAAACTTAGACTGCTTTGCCAGAATTTCAACCTTGGTCAGTACGGACTTTGAAGTACCTGCTGGGGAAAAATCTGCAGATTTCACAGGAATGGCTTCTTCAACAGGAACATCCTGTCTGACTGTTTGAATACCAGCCACACTCTCCACCCGGCTCCCCAGATCTTCCATGGGCACAACAGGAAGAAAGTCTGCATAGGCATTTGCAAGTCCATGTTCTGTACTGTCCAGACCTTCAATTTCCTCTCTGGAGGTAACCCGCAGGCCGATGGTCTGGTCGATTATTTTAAATACGGCAAACATCACAATTCCAACCCATGCCGCTACGGAAATAACTCCAATCAGCTGAATTCCCAGAAGCTTTACGCCCCCGCCATACAAAAGACCGCCCTCTTTTGCAAATAAGCCCACCAGAATGGTTCCCAGTGCTCCGCATACACCATGCACGCCGATTGCTCCTACCGGATCATCAATCTTTAATCTGGAGTCAATGAACTCAATTGACAGCACAACAGTCAGTCCTGTACAGATTCCAATGATAGCCGCACCTCCCGGAGTCACCGCATCACACCCGGCTGTTATGCCTACAAGGCCTGCAAGGGTGCCGTTTAAAGTCATGGAAACATCCGGCTTTTTATAACGGATCCAGGTAAATATCATGGTGGTGCAGGTAGATACTGCAGCTGCCAGATTGGTCGTCATAAAAATTCTTCCAGCTGCTTCAATGCTGTCTCCTTCCATAGATACAGTGGATGCACCGTTAAACCCGAACCAGCAGAACCATAAAATGAAAACACCCAGAGCTCCCAGTGTAATGCTGTGTCCCAGTATGGCCTTTGGCTTTCCATCCTTTGTATATTTACCAATTCTCGGTCCCAGGAGATAGGCTCCCAGAAATGCCGCTACGCCGCCTACCATATGTACCGCCGTAGAACCTGCAAAATCGTGGAATCCTAAAGATGACAGCCAGCCTCCTCCCCAGATCCAGTGACCCGATACCGGATAAACCACGCAGGATATGACCGCACTGTATACACAGTAGGCGGAGAATTTCGTCCTTTCTGCCATGGCTCCCGACACAATTGTAGCTGCCGTAGCACAAAATACAGTCTGGAATATTACAAAGGACCAGAGAGAAACACCGGAGGGAAGGATCTTACTGTAATCGCCGTGTATGAAAAAATCAATTCCTCCTCCGAACATAATTCCAAATCCAACAAACCAGTAAATGGGGGTTCCGATGCAGAAATCCATCAGATTTTTCATGATAATATTTCCGGAATTCTTCGCTCTGGTAAATCCTGCCTCTACCATGGCGAAACCTGCCTGCATAAAAAATACCAGCGCAGCTCCAAACAAAACCCAGATTGTATTGACCGCTGACATATGACTACCTCCGTTCCTTATATCGATTTACCGCCTCCAAAAGCCGTTCCATTGCCTCTTTTAAGACCCATAAAGGACAGGCAATATTAATCCGTTCGAATCCTCTTCCACCCTCTCCGAAGATATAGCCCTCGTCTAAGAACAACTGAGCTTCCATCTGCATGAATTTTTCCAGCTCCTGATAATCCATTCCCAGTTTATTAAAATCCAGCCACTGCAGATAGGTTCCCTGAAGATCGTAAACCTTTACCTCCGGCAGATTGTCTGCAACGAATTTCTCAACGTATTTCTTATTTTCGTCCAGGTGTAATAGCAGTTCCTCAAGCCATGCCTCACACTGGGTATAGGCGATCTCACATGCCTTATAGCCCATTAAATTTAAAGAATGATAACCTCTTGCAGCAGTCACCTTTTCCCGCATTTCCTCATTGGCAATAAAATGATTGGAGGTCTGAAATCCTGCCAGATTAAAGGTTTTGCTGGGAGCGGTGGAAATCACACAGTTATTTACATATTTCTCTTCCAGCGTTCCCATGGAGATATGGTGGTAACCTGGAAGAATCAGATCAAAATGGATCTCATCAGAAATGATAAAAACTCCGTTTCTTAAACAGATATCTGCGATCTTTGTCAGCTCCTCCTCGGTCCATATCCGGCCTATGGGATTATGGGGACTGCATAATATAAGAAGCGTTACATCTTTTCTCGCCGCTTTTTCCTCAAAATCGGCAAAATTGATCTCATAGGAATCCCCGGAATTAATTAGTTCTGTGGTTACCAGCGTCCGTTTATTATTCTCCACTGACATGCGGAATGGATAATAGACAGGAGTCATAATCAGAACTGCATCTTCCGGCTTTGTAAATGCTGCCACCATCTGGCCCAGGCCAGGCACCACTCCTGCTGTCTCCACAATCCATTCCCTTTTAGGAGAAAAACCATGACGTTTTTCCATCCAGCTGATTACGCTGTCATAATAGGCATCCGTAGCTCCTGTATACCCAAGGATGGACTGGTCTAAATACGCTTTTAATCCTTTAATGATTTCCGGTGGGTTTTTCCACTCCATATCCGCTACGGAAAGAGGCACTACATTGTCCTTCACATCAGGGTTTTTAACCTTCATATCATTCCATTTAAATGAACCGGCTTGGTCTCTTCTTACCAGGGTTTCAAAATCATAATGCATTTGGCTTCCTCCGTTTTGTTTTTTTATTCTTCCCCTGCAGCCTGGGGATCTGTGATCCTCTTTAAAAACTGCTGTGTTCTTGGTTCTTTTGGATTCACCAGAATCTCAGAGGGTCTTCCTTCCTCAACAATACTTCCGCCTTCCATAAATATGATCCTTGACGCCACCTCTCTGGCAAATGAGATTTCGTGTGTTACAACGATCATGGTAATTCCTGTCTGTGCAACCGTTTTAATCGTGTTTAAAACCTCTCCTACCAGCTCCGGATCTAACGCAGAAGTAGGCTCGTCAAACAGAATTACATCCGGATCCAGAATCAGCGCCCTTGCAATACCGGCTCTCTGCTGCTGACCGCCGGAAAGCTGGGAGGGATAAAAATCACACCGTTCTGACAATCCTACCTTAGCCAGTATGTCACGGCTCATTTTTTCCGCATCTGCTTTTGCTATTTTCTTAACTGTCACAAGGCCTTCCATCACATTTTCCAGAATGGTTTTATTCTGAAATAAGTTATAGTTCTGAAATACCATAGCGGTTTTTCTTCTCAGCTCAATGACCTGTGTTTTGGAATGCTTTTTGCAGTCCAGGCAAAAGCCATTTACAGTTACACTGCCGTCATCTGCGCTGTCTAAGAAATTTACTGTACGAAGGAGTGTTGTTTTTCCGGAACCGCTGGGGCCCAGAATTACCACAACTTCCCCCTTTTCAATGTTTAAATTAACACCTTTTAAAATGTGGTTTTTCCCAAATGACTTATGAATATTGTTCAGTTCCACCATATTTGCCATAATATCTGCTCCTTCCTCCTATTCATGTCCCCGCTCAGGCAGACGCGC
>SVDS01000126.1:10494-14821 GCA_015057715.1 Paenibacillaceae bacterium | reverse complement strand
AAAAAATAATCTTTCCAAATAAGTTAAAATAGGTTATAATAAAAAAATGTAAGACAATAAATAATATGGAGGTCTGTGATATGTTAGTTTCAGCAAAAGAGATGCTTGAAAAAGCAAGAGATGGAAAATACGCAGTTGGACAGTTCAACATCAACAACCTTGAGTGGACAAAGGCTGTTTTACTGACAGCCGAAGAACTGAAATCCCCAGTTATTCTGGGAGTTTCCGAAGGCGCTGGCAAATACATGACAGGTTATAAAACTGTAACAGCTATGGTGAAAGCCATGATAGAGGAATTAAAGATCAGCGTTCCAGTGGCACTTCATCTGGATCACGGTTCTTATGAAGGCTGTTATAAGTGCATCGAGGCAGGTTTTTCTTCCATCATGTTTGATGGTTCCCATTATCCAATCGCTGAGAATGTAGAAAAGACAACCGAGCTTGTAAAGGTTTGTAATGAAAAGGGCATTTCCATTGAAGCAGAAGTTGGTTCCATCGGCGGCGAGGAAGACGGCGTAGTTGGTATGGGTGAGTGTGCAGATCCTGATGAGTGCAAGCAGATCGCTGACTTAGGCGTAACCATGCTGGCAGCAGGAATTGGCAACATTCATGGAAAATATCCGGCAAACTGGGCAGGTTTAAGCTTTGATACTCTGGCAGCTGTAAAAGATAAAGTAGGCGGCATGCCTCTTGTTCTTCATGGTGGGACAGGTATTCCGGAAGATCAGATTAAAAAGGCTATCAGCCTTGGCGTAGCTAAGATCAATGTTAACACAGAGTGCCAGCTTACCTTTGCAGAAGCAACCCGTAAGTATATTGAAGCAGGCAAAGATTTAGAGGGTAAGGGATTTGATCCTCGTAAGCTTCTTGCACCAGGAACAGATGCCATTAAAGCGACTGTAAAAGAGAAGATGGAGTTATTCGGTTCTGTTGGAAAAGCTTAAAAACCTTCTAAAAAAAATATTTTTGAAAAAAGTACTTGATTTTTTTAGGAAAATGGTTTATTTTAATTAAGAACAATGGCGTTCTCCTTATGATAGGAGGGCGCCTTTTCTGCTTTATGCGCATATTCAGATAATGAGGAGACTAAAATAACAATCAGACTTAATTTTATTAAGTGGAAATTAATATGAGAGGATGGAAAATTTATGAGCGAAGTTGTGAATGTAGCCGAGCTGTTCGGTAAGAATGTATTTAACGAGACCGTTATGAGAGAGCGTCTGCCTAAAAGCGTTTTTAAGAAGTTAAAGAAAACAATTGAAGACGGTGCAGAACTGGATCCTTCCATTGCAGATGTAGTAGCTCATGCAATGAAGGATTGGGCAATTGAGAGAGGCGCAACTCACTATACACACTGGTTCCAGCCGCTGACAGGCATTACTGCCGAGAAGCATGACTCCTTCATCTCCTCTCCTACATCAGAAGGTAAGGTAATCATGGAGTTTTCCGGTAAAGAGCTGGTAAAAGGCGAACCAGATGCCTCTTCCTTCCCTTCCGGTGGATTAAGAGCAACCTTTGAAGCCAGAGGTTATACTGCATGGGATTGTACCTCACCTGCATTTTTAAGAGAAGATGCAATTGGTGTTACACTTTGTATTCCTACTGCTTTCTGTTCTTATACAGGAGAAGCGCTCGATAAAAAAACTCCTCTCTTAAGATCAATGGAAGCGGTTGATGAGCAGGCTTTAAGAATCTTAAGACTGTTTGGCAACACCACTTCAAAGAGAGTAACTCCTTCCGTTGGACCGGAACAGGAATATTTCATTGTTGATCATGAAAAATATTTACAGAGAAAAGACTTAATTTACGCCGGAAGAACCTTATTCGGTGCAATGCCTCCTAAGGGACAGGAAATGGAAGACCATTACTTTGGTTCCATTCGTGAGAGAATTGCAGCGTATATGAAGGAAGTAAATGAAGAACTCTGGAAGCTTGGCGTACCCGCAAAGACCCAGCATAATGAGGTTGCACCGGCTCAGCATGAGCTGGCACCAATCTATGAGCAGGCCAATGTGGCAGTTGACCACAATCATGTTGTTATGGAAACCTTAAAGAAGGTTGCAGGCCGTCACGGATTAAACTGTCTGCTTCATGAGAAGCCATTTGCAGGCGTAAATGGTTCCGGTAAGCATAATAACTGGTCCTTAACCAGTGATGACGGTATTAATTTATTAAATCCAGGCGAAACACCACATGAGAACATCCAGTTCTTACTGGTATTATCCTGTATCTTAAAGGCAGTTGATAAGCATGCCGATCTTCTCCGCCAGTCTGCAGCAGATGTTGGAAACGATCACAGACTTGGTGCAAACGAGGCACCTCCTGCAATTATTTCTGTATTCATTGGAGAACAGCTTGAGGACGTAGTGGATCAGCTTTGCAGCACAGGTGAAGCAACTCACTCCAAGTCAGGCGGTACCTTAAAGACAGGCGTTAAGACTCTGCCAGATTTATTTAAAGATGCAACTGACAGAAACAGAACTTCACCATTTGCATTCACCGGCAATAAATTTGAATTCCGTATGGTAGGTTCTTCTGATTCCATCTCATCACCTAACGTTGTATTAAATACCATTACAGCAGAGGCATTTAAGGAAGCGGCAGATATACTTGAGAAAGCAGAAGACTTTGATACGGCTGTACATGACATGATTAAAGAGCAGCTGGCAGCACATAGGAGAATAATCTTTAACGGCAATGGTTATTCTGATGCATGGGTAGAAGAAGCAGAGAGAAGGGGACTTCCAAACATCAAAGCAATGGTTGATGCAATCCCTGCACTTACAAAAGAAAAATCCATCAGCATGTTTGAATCATTCAAGGTATTTACAAAGGCTGAGTTAGAGTCCCGTGTTGAGATCGAATATGAGACCTATTCAAAAGCCATTAATATTGAAGCAAGAACCATGATTGATATGGCAGGAAAGCAGCTTATTCCCGCAGTTGTAAAATATACAACCGTTCTTGCAGATTCTTTAGGAAAGGTTAAGTCAGCATGTCCATCTGCTGATACCAGTGTACAGGAAGAACTTCTCACCGAGGTGAGCGCATATCTTTCTGATATGAAGGTAGCACTTTCCGCTCTCATTGATATTACTGACAGATGTGCGGCAATTGGAGAAAACAAAGAACAGGCAGCTGCTTACCACAGTGAAGTAGTACCTGCAATGGCAGCTCTTCGTGAGCCGGCAGATAAGCTGGAAATGATTGTAGATAAGGAATTATGGCCACTTCCAAGCTACGGCGATCTGATTTTTGAAGTATAATAAAAAATGATGACTGGCTGGAAAGCATACCGGTAACCCGGAGGGCTTTCCAGCCTTTTTCGTATTTAACTGGATTTCCGTTATAAGATCTGCTAAAATAGAAAAAAACCAGAAAAGAAGGCAAATATAATGGAAACAATGACATATGTAACAACCATATTGGAAAAAATCGTGAATATTCCAAGTCCCAGCGGATATACCAAAGAAGTGTTAAAGGCAGTGGAGAAGGAAGCTGCAGGGTTTGGATATGCTTCCTGTTATAATAAAAAAGGTGGACTGGTTATTGAAGTTCCAGGTGAAGAGAATGAAGTTCTTGGTTTATCCGCCCATGTTGATACGTTGGGCGCCATGGTGCGTTCTATTACCTCAAAAGGGATGCTCATCATGGTTCCAGTCGGCGGATTTATGATGGAGTCCATAGAGGGTATGTACTGCAAAGTTCATACCAGAACCGGAAAGACCTATACCGGTACAATACTTACCAAAGAGCCTTCTGTTCATACTTATGACGACGCCAGAACTTTGGAAAGAAAGCCAAAGAACATGGAAGTGCGATTAGATGAGATGGTTGACAGTGAGGAAGATGTAAGAAAGCTGGAGATCTCACAAGGTGATTATATCAGTTTCGATCCTATGTATGATCATACGAATAGCGGTTATATCAAGTCCCGGCACTTAGATGACAAGGCCTCAGTGGCAGTTCTTTTGGGGGTTTTAAAGGACATCAGTGAATCAGGGAGAAAGCCGAAAAAGACGTTAAAAATTGCAATCAGTAATTATGAAGAGGTAGGATTTGGCGCAAGCTGGATACCGGAAGACATTGAAGAGTTTATTGCAGTGGATATGGGAGCTCTTGGAGATGATTTATCAGGAGACGAACGGAAGGTATCGATCTGTGCCCTGGACTCCTCCGGACCTTATGATTATGAAATGACCAACCGTCTCATTTCCCTGGCCAAGGAGAAGAAGATTGATTATGCCGTAGATGTATTCCCCCATTACGGTTCTGACGCCGGGGCAGCCATCCGTGGCGGACATAACATCAGGGCTGCACTGATCGG
>SVDS01000126.1:0-10394 GCA_015057715.1 Paenibacillaceae bacterium | reverse complement strand
CCTTCTATGGAGATGTAATTATTCTGTTCGATCTCAGTTTTCTTATTCTTTGGAACAGACAGCTTCAGAATTCCATTTTCAAATTTAGCACGTATATCTTCCTCTTTTACAGCACTGCCAACATAGAAACTACGGCTCATGCTTCCGGAATAACGTTCCCGGCGGATATAACGCCCATCCTTATCTTTTTCTTCTTTGTTCTCTCCTTTTGAGGCAGTTATGGTTAAATAGCCGTCTGTGAGCCGGGCTTTTATATCATCCTTTTGAAATCCTGGAAGATCGATATCCAGTTCATAGCCGTCATCAACTTCCTTCACATCAGTTTTCATACCTTCTTTTGTTCCGAAAAAGGAACGGTCAAAAGGGAAATCCATCCAGTTACTCAATAAACTCTCACCAAAAATGCTAGGCATCATCATAGGTCATATCTCCTTTCCAATGATTAAATGATTTATTTGTTATACATGTAATATAACACGCATTATTAGCACTGTCAAGAGGTGAGTGCTAATTTAATAAAAAATTTATTTTTCACTGTTATACCCCCAATTTCTTTCAAAATAATGAATATGGTAGTATGTTTTATTGTTTTTATGATATAATCATAGCCAGACAAAAACAAACGTATTTTGAGGTAAAGAATGAAACCACATACATTTGCAATCTGTGCATATAAGGATTCGCCTTATCTGGAATCCTGTATCCGATCGATTAAAACCCAAAGTGTGGAATCCGATGTGATTTTGTGTACTTCCACGCCAAGTACCTATATAAGCGGTCTGGCTGACCAGTACGGGATTCCCCTTTTTATCAGACACGAGAAAAGCAGTATCCGGGATGACTGGAATTTTGCCTATTACATGGCAGATGCCACATTTGTTACCATTGCCCATCAGGATGATCTGTATCAGAAAGACTATGTAAAAAATCTGCTGAATTGTTATGAACGTTATCCGGACATGACTTTATTTACCGGTGGTTATGTTGTTGTAAAGAAGGACAGGCTGGCAGCATTTGAGCCGGTTGAATTTATCAAGCGGATTTTACGTCTGCCTTTAAGGCTGCGTTTTCTCAGTCATCTGTCCTGGGTAAAAAAAAGTGTCCTGCTTTTTGGAAATTCCATATGCTGTCCTGCATGTGCATATAATAAGGAACAATTGGGGGAACCACTCTTTACCTCCCCCTATCATTTTGCCCTGGACTGGGATACGCTTTATGAGCTGTCTAAGCGGCCAGGACGCTTTATCTGTGTGGAGAAACCCATTCTTTATTATCGCGTCCATGAAGAAGCAGCGACAAAGGCAGCCATAGAGGATAACAGCCGTATAAAAGAAGAGACAGAGATGTTTAAAAAGATGTGGCCGGGATCAGTTGTAAAAGTGCTGATGCATTTTTACCAGAAGGCTTACCACGAATATGAATAAGAGAATGTCAGGAGGAAGCAGGATGAAGGTTGTATTATTAGCAGGGGGTCTTGGAACGAGAATCAGTGAGGAAAGTCATTTAAAACCAAAGCCAATGATTGAAATCGGTGAAAAACCCATTTTATGGCATATAATGAAATATTATTCTCAGTTCGGATTCCATGATTTTGTGATCTGTCTGGGATACAAGCAGTATGTAGTGAAAGAATTTTTTGCAGATTATTTTCTTCATACCTCTGATGTGACGTTTGACCTTGCCAACAACAGCATGGAGGTACATAATAATTATTCCGAACCGTGGAAGGTAACTCTTGTGGACACAGGACTCAATACCATGACTGGCGGAAGAGTGAAACGGATACAGCCCTTTATAGGAGAAGAACCGTTTATGCTTACCTATGGAGACGGAGTCTGTGATGTGGACTTAAATGCCCTTTTAAAGTTTCATGAAAGCCACGGGAAAATAGCAAGCATGACAACGGTTAATATTGCCCAGTTAAAGGGAGTTTTAGATATTGATGAAGGCGACGTTGTGCGTTCCTTCCGGGAAAAGGACGAGACAGATGCCAGCCTGATTAACGGCGGTTTTATGGTATTTAACCCTGAGATTTTTTCTTATCTGGAAGATGACTCCACAGTTCTGGAGCAGAAGCCATTGCAGAGACTGGCAGCAGAAGGAGAATTGATGAGCTTCCATCACACCGGCTTCTGGCAATGCATGGATACCCAGAGAGAGATGAAGAAGCTGGAAGAACTATGGCAGTCCGGGAAAGCACCCTGGAAGATATGGGAGAAATAATATGACGAATAAAACAAATGACCGCTGGAAGGAATTTTCTGAGTTTTACAAAGGAAAGAGAGTTCTTCTTACCGGACATACCGGTTTTAAAGGAGCATGGCTCAGCCGTATGCTGATAAAAGCAGGAGCAGAGGTAACTGGGTACTCACTTCAGTCACCTACGGATCCCGCTCTGTTTAAAGTAGCAGATCTATCCGAACAGATGAATTCTGTCATTGGAGATATCCGGGATTTAAATCATTTAAAATCTGTTTTTGAAATGGCAAAACCGGAGATTGTTTTTCATTTAGCAGCACAGCCCATTGTAAGAGATTCCTATAAAGATCCAGTTTACACCTATGAGACCAATGTGATGGGCACGGTCAATATTTTAGAATGCCTCCGCCTTACTGAAACGGTTCGTTCTTTTCTCAATGTAACAACTGATAAAGTATATGAAAATAAGGAATGGGAATATGGTTACCGGGAATGTGATCCCTTAGATGGCTATGATCCATACTCCAACAGCAAATCCTGTTCGGAACTGGTGACCCATAGCTATGCAAAATCCTTTTTCCAGGGAAAAACAGCTATCTCTACTTCAAGGGCTGGCAATGTCATAGGGGGAGGAGATTTTGCAAATGACAGAATTATTCCGGATTGCATCCGGTCTGCCATGAAAGATAAAGAGATCGTACTTAGAAATCCCTATTCTACAAGACCTTACCAGCATGTCTTAGAGCCTCTGGCTGTATATATGACAATTGCCATGAAGCAGTATGAGGATTCTTCTTATCAGGGATACTATAATGTGGGTCCCGATGATAAGGATTGTGTCACAACCGGAGAGTTAACCAATTTATTCTGTGAAGCATGGGGACAGGGAATAACCTGGTCTGTCACACCCGATGGAGGACCTCATGAAGCCAACTTTTTAAAGCTGGACTGTTCGAAGGTGAAAAAGGTATTTGGCTGGACACCCAGGTATGGAGTGAAGGAAGCCGTGGAAAAGACCGTGGAATGGACCAGAGAATATCTGGCGGGAGCAGATATGATTGGGGTAATGGACCGGCAGATCGAAGAATTTTTTAACCAATAGATTAAGAGAGGAAACAATTCTATGTTTGATAAAAAAACAGAAAAAGAAGCAAGGGAAGAAATCCTTGCACTTGTAAAGGAATACTGTGATACGTATCACAATCAGAAGAAGCCGTTTGAAGACGGTGACAGAATCCCTTATGCGTCCAGAGTTTATGACAGTAAGGAAATGGTTAATCTGGTAGACAGTTCTCTGGAGTTCTGGCTTACCTCAGGACGATATACCGATGAATTTGAGAAGAAATTTTCTAAATATTTAAATGTGAGGTTCTGTTCCCTGGTCAATTCGGGATCATCAGCAAATTTACTGGCATTTATGGCACTTACTTCCCCGCTTTTAAAAGAGCGTCAGATCAAAAGAGGAGATGAAGTAATTACAGTAGCAGCCGGATTCCCCACAACCGTAACGCCAGTGATTCAATATGGCGCAGTACCGGTATTTGTTGACGTGACCATTCCCCAGTACAACATCGATGTTACCATGCTGGAGGCAGCCCGCTCTGAGAAGACAAAGGCAGTCATGATCGCCCATACACTTGGTAATCCTTATGATTTAACTGCAGTTAAGGCATTCTGCGATAAATATAATTTATGGCTTGTGGAAGATAACTGCGATGCACTGGGTACCGTTTACACCTTAGATGGAAAAGAGCATTTCTCAGGCACTATCGGAGATATTGGAACTTCCAGTTTTTACCCGCCTCACCACATGACCATGGGAGAGGGCGGTGCTGTTTACACCAACGATTCCCTGTTAAACCGGATTATCCGTTCCTTTAGGGATTGGGGGCGTGACTGTGTGTGCCCTTCCGGTACAGACAATTTATGCGGACACCGGTTTGACCGCCAGTACGGCGAACTTCCTCTGGGATATGACCATAAGTACGTTTACTCTCATTTTGGCTATAATTTAAAGGCAACGGATATGCAGGCTTCCATCGGCTGTGCGCAGATTGAAAAGTTTCCATCCTTTGTTGAGCGCAGACGCTATAATTTCAGCCGTCTTTACGAGGCTTTAAAAGATACAGAGGGAAAACTGATTCTTCCGGAGGCCTGTCCTGGATCAAGACCAAGCTGGTTTGGATTTCTTATTACCTGTAAAGAGGGCGTTGACAGAAATCAGCTGGTTCAGTATGTGGAATCAAAAGGTGTACAGACCAGAATGCTCTTTGCAGGCAATTTAACCAAGCATCCATGCTTCAATCAGATGCGGGAATCAGGAAGCGGATACCGGGTTGTAGGGGAACTGAAGAATACAGACCGGATTATGCAGGATACATTCTGGATTGGAGTTTATCCGGGTATGACTGATGAGATGATCGATTATATGGCAAAAACCATAAAAGAAGGCTTAAACCAGCAGGCTTAAGTTCTGTTTTCCTGATTCAGTCGGAATGGAGGAGTTATGAAGGAGTATGATTTGACCAAGGTGCATCAGGCAAATCTTGGCATTTTAAAAGAGATTGACCGGATCTGCCGAAAGCACGGGATCCAATATTTACTGGATGCCGGGACACTTCTGGGTGCTGTCAGACATAAAGGATTTATTCCCTGGGATGATGATGCAGATGTAGCGTTTACCCGTACCAATTATGAGGCGTTTTTACAGGTGGTACGGTCGGAGCTGCCGGAAGAGATGGAACTTCTTGAACCAAAGGATCTGCGAAGAGGAAAGGCCTTTTACGATTTCACAGCCAGAATTATTTATAAGAAAAGCAGAACCCATGAAGATACAGCTGAGATGAAATATTATGAAGGCAGACTGAATCATCTGTGGGTAGATTTATTTACCATTGATGAATTGCCGGAAAACAAGGTTTCATCAACCGTAACTTTGCTGCTTCATACCGTTATCTATGGACTTTCCATGGGACACAGATATAAGCTTGATTTAAGAAAATACAGTCTGTTAAATGGAATATGCGTGGGAATTCTGGCGCTGATTGGCAAGTTAATTCCCATGGGGGTTTTAAGAAAACTTCAATACTGGGCAGCTGTGAAAGACCGGAAGAAAAAAAGCAGTCTGCGCTACTACAGTAATTATCAGCCGGATTATTTATATGTGACCTTAAAAAAAGAATGGTGTGAGGAAACTGTGGATCTGGAATTTGAAGATACCAGATTAATGGCTCCCAAGGGCTGGCATGAAGTCCTTACCTGGATATATGGAGATTATAAGAAACTTCCGCCAAAGGACAAGCAGATACCCTCTCACTCCAGTACAGAAATTCAGATTTATGAATAAAAAAAGACTGCTGCAGATTTTGCAGCAGTCTTTTTTCAGGAATGATCTAAATATTCCTTTGCATCCCGAAAGAAGCTGATGATAATGAGAAGAATGATAATGCCGATGGGGAAAGCGGCAATAATGGATACAGTCTGTAAATTTGCCATTGAATTTTCTGAGAAAATAAGTGCAATGGGGAATAGCATCAGAAGGATAGCCCAAAATAGCTTTACGTGTTTGTGAGGTTCTTCATCTTCCGGCAGCTCCTTATAGGAATAGGAAGCGGCAACCAGTGTCAGTGCATCGAATGAGGTGGCATAAAAAGCAATCATGGTAAGAGCTAAAAGCACCAGACCCATCTTAAAAAATGGAAGTGTCTCTATAATAGCCATAATAGTCTGATAAAGGTTTTGTGTTGCCTGATAGATGCCCATAACATCAAGAATACCCTTTGTCTGAAGAGCAAGACTGTAATTACCTAATATAATAAAAGAAGTAAACGTTCCTGACAAGCCAAAGAAATATCCCCCCAGAACAGTCTGTCTGATCGTCCGTCCTTTGCTGATGGCTCCGATAAAAAAGGGAGTGGCCACACACCATACCATCCAGTATGCCCAGTAAAAGATGGTCCAGTTCTGAGGAAAGGAAGAGGTGCGAAGCGCGTCAGTCCAGGTGGACAGACTGATGAAGTTTTGTGTCAGGTTACCAATTGCTGTTATTCCTGTTTCAATAGTATACCTGGCCTGACCTCCGCCAATGAGAACATAAAGGAGAAGTCCGAAGAATAAGTAGGTACAGGAATCAGCAAGCTTTGAAATTCCCTTCATGCCGAAATATACTGTAAACGTATATACTGCGCAGATAATGATCAGGATTGCTATGGTTAAAAATCTGGATTCAGGTAGTCCGGTCACCCGGCTGACTGCCATGGATAGAAGCGGTGTTGCAAGAGAAAATGTGGTAGCAGTTCCTGCCAGTAATGCGAAAACAGCGATTAAATCAATCAGTTTCCCTGCTGGCCCGTCTACCAGTTTACCAAGAATCGGACGGCAGGCCTCTGAATACTTTTGCTTTGACCGTTTCTTTACATGAAGCATAAAACCAAATGCAACGGCCAGAACCAGATAGAAGCTCCATGGAATTGGACCCCAGTGAAACAGAGGATAGGTGGAAGCCCAGTCCTGTATAGAACCCATATCTTTTATGTGGGGTTCCCCAGCGTAGAGCAGCCATTCACAAAGAGAGTAAAATAAAATGTCAGCTGCCAGTCCTGCGGTAAACATCATGGCGCCCCATTTGAAATTTGAATATTGGGGTTTCTCACAGTCTCCCAGTCTGATCGCTCCATATCTGGAAAAGGCCATGTAGAGGGAGCAGATAAATGTGAAGAGTCCTATGATCAGGTAGTAACTGCCAAGCTCATTTCCTATAAAGGATCGTATGGAGGCCAGCACAGCACCTGACGCCTTGGGATATGTAAGAAACAGGATACATAATAAAACAATTGCTGCAAATGGTACCAGGGTGGTCATAATATCCAGCTTTTTTATCAATGATATTTTCTCTTTGTTGTTCATGACATGGCTCCTTTATAGTTCAAAAATAATATTTATATATCAATATTGAACATGATACCACGGTCTATAAAAAAATGCAAGGTTGAATATTTACTTTTTCAATTCAGCCCATAATATAGAGGAAAAACAAGCCATTAATACCAGAAAAAAGTCTAACGCAATTGTGAAGTTTTTCTGACTTTTTGCTGAAAGCACTACAAAAAAAGGACAGGATCGGATATAATGGTGATGTTCATTAAGGAGGATATTATGATGAGGAACAAAGTGCTAATGATATGTGCCGTATCAGCGATGCTGTTAACGGGCTGTACCCAGAGCCATATTCTTGCAAGCGGTGGCCCTGCGGAACCTGTATTTGAAACGCAGCAGGGAATCGTATTGGACTGGACTCAGATTGGAAATGATATGGATGAAGAGTTTGTGGATAATAAAGAATATCCTATGGCTCTCAGTGTAAACTACAGCATGGATCCGAAGGAGAAAAAACTTGATTTAAATCTGGTTGTTAAAGCAGGGACGACTCCGGAAGAAGCAGTTACATTTGCAAATGCCGCAGTTCGCTATTTAAACGATGTGGCAGCAGATCAGGATTTTAGCTTTGAGAAATCAAGTGAGACTTCTTACGGCGGCTTTTTTAAGGACTATGATCTGCACTTAATTGTTATGCCGGATTATACAATGAAAGAGGAGCAGTATTGGCTGGTGAATATGGATATTCCGAAAGGCTCTGACGAGAAGATTGTACCAAAGGAAGGTGCTGTTGTAATGGAAACAACCGCAGCTGATGATACGGAAGATGCAGATGAAACAGAAGCACCAGATGAAACAGAAGCGGAGCAGACACAGGCTTCCAAGTAAAGAATGTATGAAAAGCATGGATAAACGCGGGGCGTTTTAAGATCCATGCTTTTTTAATATAAGAATATAAAAATTTAGTTGGAATCAACAGCCAGTCCACTGTGATACGAATAATTACCCAGTTCCCGCAGCAGTTTGTTATGATCCAGGCTGTTTAACGGAACAGGAGACGTGAGTTCTTCATTTAACCGGAAAAATACATTCCCGCATTTGGACATGGACTGATGGAACAACTCAGGAAAGGAAGCTTTTGAAGCAAGCCTGCGGTCCCAGGGATTGCACCACGTATCATGGTTAAGATTAAATGTTACCACCGGATCAGAGGTTATATCAGTAACCAGTTTACGGGAAGCAACAGGATTTTTTAGAAATAAGGATTCCACAAATTCTATGCTATTTTTCTTCCTGCTGTTTGGATCCGCAAGTGTCCGGCAGCCCAGGCGCATCGCCAGGATGGATCTGGATACCATACGGGGGGTAACCTGATAATTATTCCGGTAATTTAAGGGATAGTATGTTTCATTAATGCAGGATGATAAAAAACCGGAAATAAACTGCATTTCCTGACCGTTTAAGCAGATGGTTGCGGCCTGGTTAAACTGGGAAGGTTTTTTTTGCTTATAAATCATGAGTAACAGAGCATCTATATCATTCTCAAGCATGGCATGAAGACCGTGGTGATAGTTACCGGAGTTTTTGATATCGTACTCGATCCTGCCGTATACGTAAGGATGGCAGATGGAGTCTCCAACATAGTGACAGAAGTAACCGCTCATGTATGCGATGGCCTGTTCTCGCTGTTGTCTTGATTCAATGGCTGCAATATGATTTAAGCAGGTAACAAAAAAACTGTTTACATGATTTTCATGCATATAGGAACCTACATTGCGGTAATCCCTGTGACGAAGAATGGGGATATTATAAAAAAATATATCCGGACCCTGAAGACCCAGCTGATAGAGCCAGCGATATTTGGAAATGATTCGTTTTAAAGGAGTGTTTGGCATATTGTTGTACGCTTTAACGCCTAATAAGTAATGGGTGGTAAAACCGGGCATATTGTTCACCTCGCGTTAGTTGTTTAAATGAAGCACATAAAAAGATTATATCATAGTAAAGTTAAATTTGTATAAAAATGAATGGAAATTTTCATACAATCATTCCGGCACGAATATGTGATAAAGAGGACATAAGGGAGCACAAGGAATGATTCATTACATACACGAAATGGTATGGGGACCCTGGCTGTTATTCCTGTTTCTGGGAATTGGGATCATCTATTCGGTTAAAACCGGATTTTTTCAAATCAGAAAGCTTGCTTATTGGTGGAAACAGACCATTGGGAGCATACAGGAGGAAGACGAAGAGGGAGACAAAGGAGATGTGACCAGATTTCAGACCGCCTGTACGGCTCTTGCAGCAACAATAGGAACAGGAAATATTGTGGGTGTGGCGACTGCTTTGACAGCCGGTGGACCTGGAGCCATATTCTGGATGTGGGTATCTGCTGTAATCGGTATGATGACAGGATATGCGGAAACCATGTTAGGAATCCGGTACCGGTACAAAGACCAAAGCGGAGCATGGATCTGCGGGCCTATGGTATATCTGGAAAGAGGATTGAAACTGCCGGCACTTGGTATGATTTACAGCTTTCTCTGCATCATGGTATCTCTAGGAATGGGGAGTATGGTTCAGTCTAACTCCATTGCGGAAACGCTTAAATACTCCTTTCAGGTTCCAACCGGGTTAGTGGGGATTTTTCTGACCGGACTGGTGTGCCTCGTTATTCTGGGCGGGATCAGCCGGATTGCTTCTGTTTCGGAACGTATGATTCCCATTGCCTCCGGAATTTATATGCTGTTCTCCATGGTTGTTATTATGTCCTGTTATGATAAAATTCCATATATTTTTCATGTTATTTTTCGGGATGCATTCCAGCCTGTATCTGTTTTTTCAGGAGCAGCCGGTTTTGGGATCAGTAAAAGCCTTCAATATGGCATTTCAAGAGGTGTTTTCTCCAATGAAGCCGGGCTTGGCAGTATGGCTGTTTTACATGGAGCTGCGGAAAATACCACGCCTGAAAAACAGGGAATGTGGGCAATGTTTGAAGTTTTCTTTGATACTATTATTATTTGCACCATGACCGCGTTTGTTATTTTGTGTATGACAGAAGGGGACGCGGCTGGCTCTGGTTATGACGGCGCGGCCCTTACCGCATTCAGCTTTTCGAAACGACTGGGGGGCCTGGGGGAATATGTGGTATCCGGTTCCATGCTGGTATTTGCATTTGCAACTATTATTGCCTGGTATTATCTTGGTAAGCAGGCTGCAGGATATCTGGCAGAAAGCCTGAAAAAGCGAAACATTCTTTATCTGCTGCAGCGTATTTTAAGAGGTAAGATCTATACACTTCTCTATCTGTGTGCAGT
>SVDS01000125.1 GCA_015057715.1 Paenibacillaceae bacterium | reverse complement strand
CGGCCGTGGTTATGGTGCATAATATCATCAAATTCAATATTCCATTCCAATCCGTACTCCACTATCTTTTCCGCATAATGAATGTAACGCTCTCCAATATAAGTGGGATAATAACCGCTTCCCACCCGGTCAAATAAACGGGTTCCTAGCTGCTGCTCTAAATTTTTTAAATATTTGCTTAGGGACGGCTGGGAAATGAAAAGCGTTTCCGCAGCTTTGCTGATGCTTTTATTTCTGGAAATAGCAAGAATGTATCGGGCTTCTTTTAAATCCATGGCTGATTTCTCCTTTTTCTTTGTTGCTTATAGCTTTACTGCATAGAAAATATAGATTATATGTATTTGACGTACAGTATATCATAAATTATAATAAATGTATAGACATAAATTAATTGTACTTATAAGTAGTTATAAGAAACAGCAACGTTTGGAGTGCTGAAAGCATGGAGAGGTTAAAATGAAGAAACGCAGTGCATTTGTAATGATAATTCCCGGGCTGGTAATTCTGGCAGTATGTCTGTTCCTTCCGCTTTTGAGAGTATTGATTCCATCTCTTCATACAGGAGAGTATCCCTTAAGCGCATACGTGTCTTTTTTCCAGGATGAATATTATCGGAAAATCTTTGTAAGAACGGTAAAGGTTGCGTGCTTAACCACCGGATTTTGCATGGTACTTGGAGTTCCCACCGCATATTTTATCAGCCGGTGCGGGAAAAAATGGAGAGGTATCCTGTTGTCTGTTTCCATATTTCCCATGATGACCAATTCTGTAATCCGAAGCTTTGCCTGGATTAATATTTTAGGAAGCAACGGTCTGATTAACCGGATACTGGTTACAGCGGGGATTGTGGAAAAACCCCTTAAGCTGCTTTATACGGACTTCGCCATTATTATTGGTTCGGTTTATTTATTTCTTCCCCTTATGATCGTCACTGTAGCTGGTGTCATGGAGAATATTGGTGATGATATGATGGAGGCGGCTTTAAGTCTTGGAGCAAACAGAATCCGTGCTTTTATGAAGGTGATTTTCCCCATGAGCCTTCCTGGCATTATTGTGGGCGGGATCTTAGTATTTACAGGAACCTTGACTGCTTATACCACTCCTCAGCTGTTAGGAGGAAATAAAAACATGGTTCTTTCCACATTTATTTACCAGAGAGCCATGAGTGTGGGAGACTGGGATGGCGCAGCCGTTATTTCCCTGATCATGATAGTTGTAACACTTGCTGTAATCAAAGGATTCAATTCACTGGCAGCAAGACTGGACAGGAGAGGAGGAGACCATGCGTAAAAATAAGATGCTGACTGTTTTTGCCGTTCTCGTATTTGGCTTTTTAATATTGCCGCTGATTATTATTACAGTTACCGCTTTTGGCAAGGGCAGTGCAATCACCTTTCCTATAGAATCCTTTTCTGTGAAATGGTTTGTAAAGGTATTTACCACAAAATCCTTCCGTATTTCATTTTTAACCAGTCTTGAGATCGCCATGCTGGCGACTGTCATTGCCCTGCTGGTGGGAATACCGGCAGCCTATGCTCTTGCCAGATCCGGATTAAAGGGAAAAAATCTGATAAAATCCGTATTTCTTTCTCCTACCATAGTTCCGGGAATCGTAATCGGTTTTGTCCTTTATCAGTTCCTGGTTTTAACTTTGAGAGTGCCAGTATTTATGGGATTATTAGCCGGACATTTTATGGTAACCCTGCCCTATGTAATCCGGGTGGTGGGTTCCAGCCTTGAGCAGTTTGATTTTTCCACCGAGGAAGCAGCATGGAGCTTAGGCTGCGGAAAACTCCGCACATTTTTTAGGGTTGTACTTCCTAATATTACCTCCGGAATCTCTGCTGCATTCATGCTGGCATTTATCAATTCCTTTAATAACATACCGGTATCCATGTTTCTTTCCGGACCGGGAGTATCCACCTTTCCGGCAACTTTGATGAATTATATTGAATATAATTATGACCCTACGGTGTCGGCAGTATCCGTATTATTAATGGCGGTTACAGTTCTTATGATGGTAATTGTAGATAAAACACTGGGAGTAGCCGCCCTGGCGAAATAGGAGGAATGTGATATGGCATATATGACACTAAAGGATATTGATGTCCGTTATGATAAGAAAAAACAGGTATTAAAAGGATTAAATCTGGAAGTAAAGGAAGGGGAACTGGTGTCATTATTAGGTCCCAGCGGATGTGGAAAGACCACCACTCTTCGTGTTGTGGCAGGATTTATAGAGCCTGAGAGCGGAGTATTTTCCCTTGACGGGGAAGACTTAACAAAGATTCCGGTTCATAAAAGGAACTTTGGTATCGTGTTCCAGAGCTATGCACTGTTCCCCCATTTAAATGTTTATGATAACGTTGCTTTTGGTTTAAAAATGAGAAAGCTTGATAAACAGCAGATTGAACAGAAAGTTAAAAATATTTTGGAAGTCTGCGGTCTTTCAGAATTTGAAAAACGTTTTCCTCAGCAAATGTCAGGCGGGCAGAGACAGAGAGTTGCCCTTGCAAGAGCTCTGGTAATTGAGCCAAAGCTTTTACTCCTTGACGAGCCTCTTAGCAATTTAGATGCAAAGCTTAGGATCAACATGCGTATGGAGATTAAGCGGATTCAGAAAAAACTTGGGATTACCACCTTATTTGTCACTCATGACCAGGAAGAATGTTTCTCCATCTCTGATAAGGTAGCGGTTATGAATCAGGGAGTGATTGAGCAGTTTGATACGCCAGAAAACATTTATCAGAGACCGGAAACGGAATTTGTCGCCAGATTTATCGGTTTTGAAAATTTCCTCACGTTAAATAAAGAAGGAAATGTATATAAAACCCAGGCTGGTACAGTATTTACAGTAGAGTCTGACAGAAACGGCGATTCTCTGGCAGGTACAATCAGGCCGGAAGATATTAGAATTGCAGGCGAGTCGGAAGACCGGAATGTTCTTACTGGAACAGTAGGCGTCCGGACATTTTTAGGAAAAAGCTATCAGTATGAAGTGCTGACAGCGGAAGGCAAGTTCCTGGTAAGCAGACCGGCAGAAGAGGTTTATGAAGAGGGCAGTAGCATCCGTCTGTATCTTCCTGAATCAAAGCTCATTCTTGTAAATAAGTAACAACGGCAATAAAGCCGGCAAATGATAAAAAGAGAGGATTAAAATTATGAAAAAAGTATTGGCATTATCTTTATGTGCAGCCATCGCACTGTCAGGCTGCGGCGCTGCTAAGAGTACAGGAGAAAGCACCACAGCAGGAACAGGCACCAATGCAGAACAGAGCACTGCCGCAGAAAAGAGCGCAGCTGGCGGAGATAAGAAACTGGTGTTATCCACTTACGGATTAAGCGAAGATATTTCAGAAGAAGAAGTATACAAACCATTTGAAGATGAGTTTGGATGCAAAATTGTAACAGAGACAGGAAGCACCAATGAACGCTATACAAAGCTGTCTGCAGATTCTCAGAGCACCATCGATGTAATTGAGTTATCCCAGGCAATGACTGCAAAAGGAATCGAAGAGGGATTATTTGAGACCTTGGATTTATCCAAGATTGAAAACAGCCAGAACTTAATCGTATCAGCAAAAAACATGGCAGATTCTGGACAGGGTGTTGCCTATACCATTAACAGCATTGGCATTATGTACGATCCGAAAGCGGTTGGATTTGAAATCAACAGCTTTGATGATCTTTGGAAAGCAGAATTAGAAGGAAGTGTTGCGATTCCAGATATCACCACTACCTTCGGTCCTGCCATGGTTTATATGGCAAGCGATCATGCAGGCGTTGATGTTACGACTGATAAGGGAGAGGCTGCATTTAAGGCACTGGAAGAATTAAAGCCTAACCTGGTTAAAACTTACGCAAAATCTTCTGACTTAATCAATATGTTTACCTCTGGTGAGATCAAGGCAGCGATTGTAGGAGATTTCGGCGTTCCGACCATCAAACAGGCAAATCCGGATCTGGTGTATGTAACTCCTGATGTAACTTATGCAAACTTCAACACCATCAGCATTACCAAGAACTGCAAGGACAAAGAACTGGCTTATGCTTATATCAATTACCGCTTAAGCAAGGAACTTCAGGACAAGACAACCAAGGCACTCAATGAAGCACCAACCAACAACCAGGTAACAGTTGATGAAGAAAATGCAAAAAATATGACATACGGTAAAGCTGCTGAAAATGCAAAGGTTCTTGATTATTCCTTTGTAAACCCACTTTTAAAAGACTGGATTGACCAGTGGAACCGTATTATTAACAGCTAAGGAATGAGAATATGAAGGTTGACTTACTAATTCAGAATGGATGGGTCTACCGGACATACAGGCAGTGTTTTGAAAAGGCGGACATTGCAGTAGTGGGGGAAAAGTTTTATGACGTTTCCCCTGCTTCCTGTTATGAGGCGGATCATGTGGTAGATGCAAAGGACAACTATATTATACCGGGACTGATTGATATTCATATGCATATGGAGAGTTCCATGATCGGACCAGCGGAATTTTCCAGAGCGGTTCTTCCATGGGGTGTCACGACGGTAGTCGCAGATCCTCATGAGATAGCCAATGTATTTGGAATGGAAGGTATCAGCCGTTTTATGGAAGTAAAAACGGATCTGGATATCTATTATGCAATCCCTTCCAGTGTTCCGGCAGCAGGTGAGGCGTATGAGACAACCGGCGGAGTCGTGGGAGAAGAAGAGGTTTTAAAGTTGTTAGAAGATGACCGGGTCATCTGCCTGGGAGAAGTGATGAATCACAGGGATTTAATCTCCCCGGAAGATACAAAAATAAAACGCCTGATTAAATTATGCCAGACAGCCAGCCGGGATATTAAGATTGAAGGCCATTGCCCCTCTCTTACAGGAAGGGATCTGGCAGCTTTTATAAGAGCCGGAGTGGATGCAGATCACACCCAGCAGACGCCGGAGTCTGTCCTGGAAAAAACGGATATGGGCATGTTTCTGGAACTTCAGGGGAAATCCTTAACTCATGATGTGGTATCTGCTGTTGTGTCCCATGAACTTTATGAGAATGTGGCACTTGTGACAGATGATGTCATGCCGGATCATCTGGTTACCGGACATTTAAACCGGATTCTTCGTCTGGCAGTGGAACAGGGAATGCCTGCAGAAAGGGCCGTTTATTGCAGTACTCTGACTCCAGCCAGAAGAATGGGATTACATGACAGGGGAATGATAGCACCTGGGAAACAGGCTGATTTTGTCATTTTAGAAGATCTTGTTAGATTTAATCCTCTGGCAGTATATAAAAGCGGAAAGCTTTATGAGTCCCCCTCAAAAGAAGATAAAACCAGATATCCCGATGAGTTCTACCAGTCTGTAAAATGCCGAATTGCCTTAGAATCAGACTTTAAACTAAACCGTTGTAAAATAAAGGACGGAGAGGCAGTGGTGTCAGTCATGCAGGTTCAGGAGTATGGAACCAGAATCTGTCATGTAAAACGCAGGATTGCAGTAAAAGATCACTGCCTTTGCTGGCAGGAGGCAGGGCTGTGCCTGGCTGTGGTTTACGAAAGATATGGGAAAAACGGCAACGTTTCCTACGGTCTGGTAGAGAATGGATTAAAACTTCCAGGCGCTGTGGCAACCACCTGGAGTCATGACAGCCACAACCTTCTGGTTCTCGGAAATTCACCAAAGGATATGCTTCTGGCACAGAACCGGGTGGTTCACATGCAGGGAGGCTACGTAACAGCCAGAGAGGGAGAAATCACCGCTTTTGTGAATCTTCCTGTAGGGGGAATCCTCTCTGATGAGGGACTTTATAAGCTTTCCAAAAACCTGGGAGAAGTTCGCCGGGAGATTGAAGATATGGGCTATCAAAACAGCAATGTGATCATGTCCATTTCAACCTTAACTCTGTTGGTTTCTCCGGAGTTAAAGCTCAGTGACAAGGGATTGTTTGATACGAAAGACAGGCAGGGAATTTCCCTGGTGGAAAAATACGAGTATGAAAAAGGAAAAGGTTGAAAAGTGTGAGAACGGTAATCGTAAATGCTACAGTAGTAACCATGAATCAAAAAGGGGATATCTATAATCCTGGTTTTGTGATGTTTGAAGATGATGTGATCACAATGACAGGAGAAATGAAGGACTTAAAGGAAGATGCCGGCCTGGCGGATGTAACACGTTTGGATGCCAGAAACGCAATTGTAATGCCCGGCATGATAAATCTTCATACCCACATGGGAATGATTCCGTTTAGGGGGCTTGGAGATGACTGTAAGGATCGTCTTCGGGTCTTTCTGATTCCCATGGAGCAAAAATCCATGGATGAGGAACTGGTGTATCTCTCCACCCGCTATGCAGCAGCAGAAATGCTTCTTTCCGGTGTCACCACGGTTATGGATATGTATTATTACGAAGAAGAGGCTGCAAAAGCCATGGATGAAATGGGGCTCAGAGCAATCGCAGGGCAGACCGTTATGGATGAGGGAGCCTGTGATTTTAAGGATCCGGTGGAAGCCATTGCTTATGGGGAGAACTTAATTAAAAAATATAAAAACCATCCAAGAATTACGGGCTGTATTGCACCCCACGGCACCACCACCTGTTCTCCTGGTATATTAAAAGAGGCATACAGAATTGATTCTTCCTATGAAGTTCCCTTCACCCTTCATACGGCGGAAATGGATTATGAGATGGAATATTTTGAAAAAGAGAAAAACATGACCCCGGTCAGTTTTTTAAACAGCATTGGAGTACTTGGGAAAGAAACACTGGCTGCACATTGCATTCATATGACAGATGAGGATTTAGATCTTCTAAAAGAAAACCACGCGTCCGTTGCCCACTGTATCGGATCCAATACAAAAGCTGCCAAGGGAGTTGCTCCAGTGAGCGGTATGAATCAGAGAGGAATCGCGGTTGGACTTGGAACAGACGGACCCGCAAGCGGAAATACGCTGGATATACTGACCCAGATGAAATTGTGTGCAGATTTTCATAAAAATGAAACAAAGGACAGAAGTGCATTTCCTGCAAAAGACATTGTTGAGATGGCAACCATAAAAGGAGCGAAGGCTTTAGGACTTGATAACATAACCGGATCTCTGGAACCGGGAAAGCAGGCAGATCTGGTAGTGATAGAGACGGATTCTGCCAATATGTTTCCTGTCTATGATCCTTATTCGGCTCTTGTTTACAGCGCCAATCCGTCTAATGTAGATTCTGTTTACGTAGCCGGACAATGTCTGGTTGAAGGAAAACGATTGAAAAAAAGCAATCTGGAAGAGATCCGAAAATGCCTTTTAAACAAAATGAAACAGACGGATTTTGGAAAATATATGGAGCTTAACCGGGATTTGGATCTGTAAATAAAAGGCAGCTGGTATCAGATTCTAAGATCCGGCAACAATATAAAAAGAGGATATAAGTATTTGACAACTATTTGCCCCTGTGGTAAACTATATCAGTATGAATACGCGCCGGTACCCGGTATTTCGGACACTCCATCCATTGCTTGGTACAAGGTGAGAATCTTAAATTTAAGGAGGAAATCAACATGATTTCAAAGGAAAAGAAAGCAGCTATTATTTCTGAATATGGCAGAAAGCCTGGCGATACAGGTTCACCGGAAGTTCAGATCGCAATTCTGACAGAGAGAATCACAGAATTAACAGATCATCTTCAGCAGAATCCAAAAGATCATCATTCCAGAAGAGGTCTTCTGATGATGGTTGGACAGAGAAGAGGTCTTCTTGATTACTTAAAGAAAACCGATCTTGAAGGATATCGTACTTTAATTGAGAAGTTAGGAATCAGAAAATAATAACCATTTAGGGTGGAGAACTTCTCCACCCTATCTGTCTATTAAGAAAAGGATGTTAAAAGTAGAAGTATCCCCCGAGACCGCTGATGTACGCGTAAAATTAAGACCTGAAACACGGAGTTTTTTACGCGCAGATCAGTAGTTTCGGCATCTTCTACTGTTAATATAAATTTATTTTTAAGGAGATACCAGTATGTATAAGAGTTTCAGCATGGAGCTTGCAGGCAGAACACTGACCGTTGAAGTGGGCAGAGTTGCCAAGCAGGCAAACGGTGCAGCATTGATGCACTATGGAGATACCGTTGTATTAGCAACTGCAACTGCATCCGATAAACCAAGAGACGGAATTGATTTCTTCCCTCTGAGTGTAGAATACGAAGAAAAATTATATGCAGTCGGAAAGATTCCGGGAGGCTTTAACAAGAGAGAAGGAAAGGCATCTGAGAATTCTATTTTAACCTCACGTGTTATTGACCGTCCCATGAGACCGCTGTTCCCTAAAGATTACCGTAATGATGTAACTCTGGATAATATCGTTATGTCAGTTGATCAGGACTGCTCTCCGGAATTAACCGCCATGATCGGTTCCGCAATTGCAACCAGCATCTCTGATATTCCATTTGACGGTCCATGTTCTTCCACACAGGTAGGTCTTGTTGACGGAGAATTGGTAATCAATCCAACTCAGGCACAGAAGCAGGCTTCCGACATGGCTCTTACTGTTGCTTCTACCAGAGAGAAAGTAATCATGATCGAAGCCGGAGCCAACGAGGTTGCGGAAGATGTTATGATTCAGGCTATTTTTAAAGCTCATGAGGTAAACCAGGAGATTATCAAGTTTATTGATACCATCGTTGCTGAGTGCGGAAAAGCAAAGCATGAATATACCAGCTGTGCAGTACCGGAAGAATTATTTGCAGCAATCAAAGAGATCGTAACTCCTGAAGAGATGGAAGTTGCTGTCTTTACAGATGAGAAGCAGATAAGAGAAGAAAACATTCGTAATATCACCAAGAAGTTAGAAGAGGCTTTTGCTGAAAAAGAAGAGTGGCTGGCTGTACTTTCAGAAGCTATTTATCAGTATCAGAAGAAGACTGTCCGCAAGATGATCTTAAAGGATCACAAGCGTCCCGATGGCCGTGCCATGAATCAGATCCGTCATCTGGCAGCAGAGATCGATATGCTTCCAAGAGTACACGGTTCTGCCATGTTCACCCGTGGACAGACACAGATTTTAAATATCTGTACTCTGGCTCCATTATCTGAAAGCCAGAGACTGGACGGCATCGATGATATGGAAACTTCCAAGAGATATATGCACCACTATAATTTCCCGTCCTTCTCTGTAGGAGAGACAAGACCTTCCAGAGGACCGGGACGCCGTGAGATCGGTCATGGTGCACTTGCAGAAAGAGCCCTTGTTCCGGTTCTTCCGTCAGAAGTGGAATTCCCATATGCAATCCGTACCGTTTCCGAGACCATGGAATCCAACGGTTCCACATCTCAGGCCAGCATCTGTTCTTCCTCCATGTCCTTAATGGCAGCAGGTGTGCCCATTAAGTCAGCAGTAGCAGGAATTTCCTGTGGTCTGGTTACTGGAGATACAGATGATGATTATGTGGTTTTAACTGACATTCAGGGTCTGGAAGATTTCTTCGGAGATATGGACTTTAAGGTAGGTGGTACCCATAAGGGAATCACTGCCATTCAGATGGATATTAAGATTCACGGTTTAACAAGACCAATTATTGAAGAAGCAATCCGTACCACAAGAGAAGCCAGACTTTACATTCTTGATGAGGTTATGGCAAAAGCCATTGCAGAGCCTCGTAAGGAAGTTGGAAAATATGCTCCTAAGATTGACCAGATTTCCATTGATCCTCAGAAGATCGGTGATGTAGTGGGCAAGCAGGGCAAGGTAATCAACAAGATTATCGAAGAAACCGGCGTGAAGATCGATATTTCTGATGATGGAAGTGTTTCTGTATGCGGAACCGATCAGGCGATGATCGACCGTGCAAAACAGATTATCAAGAGCATCGTGACTGAGATTGAAGCAGGACAGATCTTTACTGGTAAGGTAGTTAGAATTATGAATTTCGGTGCCTTTGTAGAGCTTGCTCCTAACAAAGACGGTATGATTCATATTTCCAAGCTTTCCGATAAGAGAGTTGCTAAGGTCGAAGATGTGGTAAACATTGGAGATATGGTTACTGTAAAAGTTATGGAAGTAGATAAGATGGGCAGAATCAACTTAAGCATGAAGCCAGGCGATTTAACTGCAAAAGCAGAAGAGCCAAAGGAAGCGAAAGAAGAAACTGTAACAGAATAAAAGCTGTTTAACAGAGCAGGCAGCAGACAGGATCCAACTGTCTGCTGCCTGCTCTTAATTTTCCGAAAATTCCTGAAAGAGAAGGTGAAAGTTACTATGGCGGTTTAAAGAATTGTTGCCCTGGCTGATGAATTCCCAGGTTTCTCTGTAATCTCCGGGAACGGTAAAATCATTACCGGAAAGTAACGAGATGAAGGCGGATGGGTTTGAAGAGTAACGGTCTGCAAAGGTATCAGCATAATTGACCTTTTCTTCATCAGTCAGATTGTTTTTGCTGTTATGAAATATATGCTCCAGATTTCTGGAGAAGTAGTAGATAGAGTAGGGTATGGTGCCAATTTTTCCAGTAAGGGATAGCCGGGATAATATCTGGGATTTTCTTGCATTGCGGTTAATTACAGTTTCCGGAGAACGGGTTTCAATGTGATCGTTAAAATACAGAATTTCCGCCTGATCTGCGTAAACCACTTGACCCTCCTTGATAAATGCGCCATCCATATCAACCAGATGTATTACCTTTAATATATCTTTTTTGTCGAATCCATAACGTTTTCGTTCTATATCAATGTGCTGATTCACCGTTTTTACCGCATTTTGGGCATTTACCGACCAGTTACTGGTCAGATCCCCATGTACAATATGAAACCTGACGTCTTCTTTCTGAAAAATCTTCTTCAAAACAGGGCTTAAGGTTTCTTCGTCTGTGGGTCCTTCTGCTATAAAAAGAATGACTTTTTTAGTCTTGTTTATCATAAGAAACCGCCTTTCCGGCACGCCGGAATGCGCGTCCAATCTCTACACTGTCTGTTTCTTCATAAATCTCCTCAGGCTGTCCACCAAGTGTGATACTGCGCAAATACATGTCCCGCAGGTTATTGTTGCTTTTTACATTCTGAAGCCGGATATACCGGTTGGACGGATTTGCAGTAGAAAAGAGAATGCTTCTTTTGTGAATCATTTCCAATGCTCTTAAATTATGGGATGTAAAAATAAGCTGGCCTTTTGCCCCTTTTTCAAATACAGACAGAATCTCCCCTAACAGATATTCATAGATTCCAGCATCCAGTTCATCAATAATCAGGCACATGGAAGGGTGGTTATAGACGCACATCAGGACGTTGAGAACAGAGATAATCTTAATGATCCCTTCGGATTCATATTTAAGGGGGATTACAACTTCACCGCGTTTTGATATCAGTTGAATCCGGTAGCCAGGCGCGCCGTTTTCCCGAAGCTGTTCCCCAAAGTTATGAATTCCTATGGTCAGTCCTGGAATGAGTGAGGTTAAAACAGAATTCATTTCTTCGATAATCTGGGTGACAAGCTGAAACTGGTCTTTGCTGATCACCGAAGGGTCATCAAGACGGATGGTTAAATCACCTTTTGCAATCCGGTTTCCCAGGTTTAAACGAAACGCAAATGGAAGCCTGGAACTGGTGGTGATGGAACCGGAATGAGCGCTTGAGATAACAAACAGATTAAAAGAAGCATATTGGTATAATGCCTCTATCACTGACATGTAATCCTGGGTGATCTCTTCCGGTGCTGACTGAAATATGCTCCTGCTTTCCTGGCTGAATAAAAAGGAGGAAGTATTTTTCTGGGCAAGCTTTTTTGCCACGCTTAAATTAATTCGTATGTCTTCCCCGCTTTTAGCCAGGGCTTCGTAACGGTATTTGGGCGTAAAGACAGGCCCGTTTGATGATGAGGAATAATCAATTAAAGTTTTCTTATTTTCAAACCGGGATCCATTCCATACAGCCGTACTTAATGTTTCTCCCGATATCTCCATGGGAAAACTGTCACCTCTTATGAACACAGCCGTATATTCGGCCAGAATGGACTTGTCAGAGAAACGAATCAGAAATTTCACAGTGATGCTGCAGCTTCCTGATTCTTCGGAAATATAGTGAACTGCGTCCTCCGGCAGTGATTTTCCAGCTAAAAGCATCTGGATGATGTCCATGGCTTCTATTACGGCAGTTTTTCCCGAACCATTTTGTCCATATATACCAAGAAGATCTGCTTTATCTGAGAAATAGTTCTTTTCTGCATAGGCTGGCATCTCAATTTTTCCATAATGTGTATTTTTTAAATCGGTTAACTGGATTTCGCTGATGCGGACAATCGCTTCTGACATAGATACCTCCTTTAAAAATTTATTTATTGATTTTATAGTAACATAAAAAAAAGAAAACTCAATGTAAAAAATAAATATCGATACAATTTGTATCATTTTATATTATTACACAATTAAAATCTTATGATACATGCAGAATATATTTTGATGTACCTATTATGATGAAAAAATCGACAAGATTATACCAAAAATTACATACAGCGTGTTATTTATTACATAGCTCTTTTTTTTGTAACAATTATATGTATAATAATTAGGTAATTATTAAGCGATTACCTTAAATTTTAGGAGGAGCATTTATGACAGAAGAACAACGGAATGCATATGAAAGGAAAGCTGAATTATTTGTAGGAGATAATTATGTATATTACGAGAAACAGTGGCGTGGCAGAATGATTCAGCAAAACTTTAGCAGCTGGAACTGGGCGGCATTCTTTTTCCCTTTATACTGGCTGGTGTACAGAAAAATGTATTTAGAGGGGGTTATATTTGGACTAATCTCTTTATTAGGGGCCATCATTCCAGGAATTGGACTGATTATGCATATATTAGTTGGTATTTACGCAAATTCTTATTACCGGAAGATGGAATTAAAAGTTCTGGCGCAAACCACCCAATTGACAGAATGGGAAGCAATACAGTACATAAAAAAACATGGTGGCACCAATGTTTTAGGCATATTCGTTACCTTTCTGATAATGGCATTTCTTGCGTTGATTGTCGTTGCTGGTATCGCATTATTTCCTGCTGGAGAGAAAGATAATAACTCACTGTTTGCTAATTCCAAAACCTTTACAACAGACAATTTTTCATTTACATTTCCCGATGATTGGAAACAAGAGACAGATGTTACTTCCTTGGATTTAAAATGCTATACATATGATGAACAACTATTTACGGGAGTTTTTGATTATGATATAGCAGATTATGCGGATAACATCAGGCCTGAAGATGCATTAACTTTATATATTAATGAATTGCAGACCCAATTTGATAATTTCCAGTTTATCGAAGATCTGAAAGATGAAACGGTTGAAGAAAGGAGGATTAAAACTGTTCTGTATTCAGGGGATACAGATAGTTATAAATATTATTATACAATTTCTCTGGCAGAGTTTAAAGATTTTGATAGATTTGCTATTATAGTTCAGAGTGCTTCACCATCTCTGTATAAGAAACATAAATCAACGTTTATGGATATTGTTGAGTCCTGCCAACGTGTTCAATTAATTCCTTATGCTCTTCGTTAGAATAAAGGTAACGCTTATCAATGGCGCTTTGTTCATGCAGCAAATCCAACAACTTCTGGGCTCTATCAGATTCCCCCATTCTTGTATAATCGACCATTTCTTCCTGGGTCAGCAGTCCTGGTTATTTGAATCAGACTGATTTGTCAAAAATAAAGAATGCAAATGACTTGAACTTATCTGCCATTTGTAATATTCTGATAATTAAGAGACTAAAATGTTTCAATTAAATTCCAGGTACATAATATCATGGGGTACAGGAGGTTGATGCAATGTTTGTTGTATGGGTCATTTTTATACTGTTGTTTGTTTTGTCAGCCGTTTTACTGACAGGACGTGGTTCATTTCTCATTGCCGGGTATAATACGTCAAGCCCTGAGGAGAAAGAAAAATATAATGCACAAAAGTTATGCCGGACGATGGGGGTTTCTATGTTACTCATACTTTTCGCCACTGCAGGACTTTTTTTCATTCCCTTAGAAAGCGTTTTCCGTACTCCCTATTTTATTTTTTATTTTATCTTCCTGATCGCTGACATCGGGATAGCCTTGTATATTTCCAATACCCGGTGTTATAAGGCGGGATATGAGAATAAGAAAGATATACGCAAAAGCAAAAAGGAAACGTTGTTTGTCGTTGCCGGCATCTTTATTGTTATGTTTCCAGTTCTCCTTTTGGTGAGTATTACGTTGTACAGGGCTTCATTACCCCCTGTTTATACAATTGGCGGTGATACACTAAAGATATCATCTTATTATGGTGAAACCATTCCCCTTGAGGGAATAAAAACTATTACACTGGAAGAGACTATGCCTTTTGGATTAAGTAGGAAAAATGGTTCTGATTTAGGTTCCATTCTAAAAGGCCGGTTTGATGCGGATGGTAAAACTGCTCACGTATATATCGATGTTTCCAAGCCTCCTTTTATCCTGATTGAGACCGAAGAAGGACTGCATATCATAAATGATCAGAGCAGGGAAAAAACGGAGGCACTTTACACGCAGTTGAAGTCACTGTTAAAATAGCCTGAATTTCAGATAGGAGAGTGGCGTATGGGTTTCTGGATTTTTATGACTGCAATGAATCTGGTATTACCTTTTATTATGATCGTGATTGGCTATATTTTTATTAAAAATCCTCCCAAGGAAATAAATCATTTGGTGGGATACAGAACTACCATGTCCATGATAAACAATGACACCTGGGATTTTGCTCACCGCCATTGTGGAAAAAACTGGAGGATCATTGGTCTTTCCATGCTGATACCATCTGCTCTGGTAATGTTGTTTTTCATTGGAAAAGATATACAAACAGTAGGCGAAATCGGTTCCGTAGTGATAGGTGTGCAGACAGTTGTCCTGCTGGCTTCCCTGATTCCAACGGAAATCGCATTAAGAAAGAATTTTGATAAAGACGGAAATCGTATAAAGATCTAAAACAAAGGAGAATTATTATGACACAGGCACTGGTACATATTGCGCTGGTAGTAAAGGATTATGATGAAGCAATTAATTTTTACACAAAAAAACTGCATTTTAATCTGATCGAAGATACGTATCAGCCGGAGCAGGATAAACGCTGGGTTGTGGTA
>SVDS01000124.1 GCA_015057715.1 Paenibacillaceae bacterium | reverse complement strand
TTACATCTGAGAGATTGATTTCTGAAAGTGTTTTATAAACATTTTCCTCATGATTCATGTTCATATACATGTCCTCCATTAATGTTGAAATTTGAAACATTGTGTTGAAATATGTCGAATGATTTTACATAAATTTTACCACTTAAAGGGTGATTTGTATATATAATTTAAAGATTTTTTCTTGATTATGGTTCTCATTTAGGGGAATTGGATGGAGAAAACTTTTAATTCAACCTACTGCTTTTATATGTATTTTGTACTTGACGTAAGTAATGGTATAATAAAATAAATCATTAGAAAAGGAGTAGAGATATGAAACTGAAGAATGTACTCTTGACTGTCAAAGACATAGAAATATCAAAGACCTTCTATAAAGAGTTGTTTGGTCTTTCTGTTGTAACGGATTTTGGAGAGAATGTGATTCTTACAGAAGGTCTGGTTTTGCAGGAGAAATCTGCCTGGGAGAGCGGAGTTGGAAATGGGGTGCACTTTGGTGGACTTGACAGTGCTCTTTATTTTGAAGAATATGATATGGACCGTTTTCTTGGCAGGCTGGAAAATTTCAGCTATCCCATTGAATATCTGAATCCATGCTTTGAGCGGGACTGGGGACAGAAAACGGTCCGGATTTTTGATCCGGACCATCATATACTGGAGATAGGGGAAACTCAGTCTGCAGTGATAGCCAGACTGCTGGATTCTGGAATGACTGCTGAGGAAACGGCTGCAAAAACCAGACTGCCCATTTCTGCAATACTGGAGACAGGCAATTACGGAAATAGCCGTTAATCTGGTTATTTCTGCTTTCCTTTTTTCCTTCGGGACAGATATACTTCTTTATTAAATGGTATAATGTAAGTGCATTCATAATGTATGGCACAGATTTTACTGTATACAAATATGGTTCCATCCTTTAGAACTCCGCGTGATGTTATTTCCATCGCCGGAGTTCCTTTTTTACAGCCCAATAATTCAGCTTCCTCTTTCGTCAGGGAATTGGGTTGATAATTAGTCATGAAGTGGGAGATCTGGTACTTGTTTTTTAAAGCATGATTTTGTATGGAATCTTCAATAATTTCCCTGCTCAGTTCCGGAAACAGACGGCAGGGGATCCAGCCCGTTTCGATCTGGGTTATTTCATATCGGACAATTCGCAGTCGCTTGTATTCCCAGACTTCCTCGTCTTGGTTTAGATTAAAGATACTGATCAGCTTTGGGTCAGGAATAATCCTTTTTAAGTAAAGCATTTTTGACTGAAGCTCCTGATAGGGAACTTCAATCATGGAGTTATATACCAGAGGATTGCCCAGAGCCCGGGCCCGGACATAGATGCCATCCCCCTGAATAACGGAGATCAGACCAATGCTTTCCAGTCGCTTTAAGGCTTTTTGTATGGTAAAGCGGGACACCTGATAAGCAGATGCCAGATCCCTCTGGGTGGGTAGTTTGTTATTCCAGAACTTTTGCTGATATATTTTACTGACTAAATCAATTACGATAAATTCTGTTTTTCTGGAGCTCATAGTCACACCTCCATAGTGTGTGGTTATTACGGAGTGATAAGAGTGCCGTCCGGAATCCGGCTCTGGGTCCACTCATGAGGACGATATACAACCGGATAGCGGGATAATTCGTCTTCGTTAATATCCACACCAATGCCCGGACGTTCGATGGGATAGAAATATCCGCCCTGGGACTGATGATAGCCAGGGAACACGGCTTTTATTTTGTCTTTTAACTCTATGTCTTCCTGAATCGCAGCATTGTGCAGATGGATATTTAAGTGGGTGTTTACCGCAATACCGATTGGAGTAATATCGGAGGGAGTGTGCCATGCAATCCGGACACCAAAGGCTTCACAAAGCGCAGCCAGTTTGAGAGCTGGAGTGATACCCCCAAGCTGTGACACATGGCAGCGAAGAAAATCAATCTGACGGTTGACGATCAGATGTTTCCATTCCATGGGATTATTAAATAGTTCTCCGGTTGCAACAGGGACAGAAGACTGGCTACGTAACTGGGACAGCCATTCATTCTGATCCGGTGGAAGAAGATCTTCAATATAATAAGGGTGATATTGTTCCAGTTCTTTGGCAAATTGAATGGCCTGGTTTGGATAAAGACGTTCATGAACATCATGAAGAATATGGAAGTCCCTGCCATAACGTTCACGAAGCTTTGAAAACATGGTAACTGTGTTATACATGTAGTCATCCTGATTAAAATAAGTGCCGGAAACCGGGTTTAAAGGAGTCTTAAGATCATCTGGTATTCCTCCATAAAATCCAAGCTGGCACCGGATATGCTGATACCCCTCTGCGCGGATTCGTTCAATCTCCTGGTATAGCTCTTCCATGGAATCAGCCACTGCATGGGTATAGGCGGGGATGGCAGTGCGGGATTTTCCTCCTAAAAGCTGATATAACGGCATATCAGCAAGTTTCCCCTTGATATCCCAGAGCGCCATGTCAATGCCTGATATGGCATTATTTAAGACAGGTCCGTTTCTCCAATAGGAATTGACCATCATCAGATTCCAGAGATCCTCAATATCATTGGCATCCCGGCCGATCAGGATGGGTTTTAAATAATCCTCCACAGCGGATTTTACTGCCAGCGGCCGTTGCTGAAAGGTTCCGCAGCCAACTCCGTAAACGCCCCGGTCAGTCATAACCTTTACAGCTACCAGATTGTGCCGTTCCGGATTTGTAATATAGCAGCGGATGTCTGTGATAATGGTTTGTCTCATGTCAGATACTCCTTTTGTTTTGTATGAGTCTAATTTAAGCACAGGCACAGGGGGGATGTCAACCTGGCTTTTTGATTTGCAAAAACGCCAAAATAAACAGTCCAATTTAAAATAATAAGTCAAAGAAACCCTTTATTTACAAGGATTTTTTACAATGTAAACCGAAAAATGGAGCGGTTTACAAAAAAATACGCCTATGCTATATTTAGACCACAAAGCACGTGCCTAAAACATCAAAAACTGAAGGAGGTACCATTGAAAAATGGAAAAGCAGGAAGTTGCAGCTAAAATTATAGAATATGTGGGTGGGAAAGACAACATCATTAATGCATGGCATTGTATGACCCGGCTCCGCTTTGATTTAAAGAATAAAGAGCTGATTAAACAGGAAGAGATAAAGAATTTAGAAGGTGTTATGGGGATTCAGTTTGCCAAGGACCAGCTTCAGATCGTGATCGGGACCAGTGTACATAAATATTATGAAATCCTGATGGAAATGCTTCAGCTAAACGACGGTCAGGCACCGGTAAAAAGAGAAGAAAAGCAGAAAAAAGACTTTATTACCTGGTTTATGGATATGGTTTCCGGTGTATTCGGCCCCATCGTACCTGCCATAGCGGGGGCGGGTATGATTAAGGGTCTGATCGGCGGTCTTGTTGCGTTGGGAGTCATCACCAATACAACGGATACTTATAAGATTATTGACATGCTGGCCAGCGGTGTATTTACGTTTCTGCCATTTTTTATTGCAGTGTCTGCAGCTAAGAAATTTCAGACAAACCAATATCTGGCTGCCGCAATTGCTTCTATTATCATGTATCCCACCATGGTTGACGCCGCTAAGGCAAAAGAAATCAGCAGTTTTTTATTTGCAGGAGTAATTCCGGTTCCGGTATTTAATTATTCCGGCTCCGTAATTCCCATCATTTTCGGAGTCTTTGCCTTAAGCTACATTTACAAATGGGTGGATAAAGTGGTGCCGGAAGCGGCCAGAACGGTTGTCACTCCTACCTTAACCTTATTAATTTCCGGATTTTTCACCCTGACTGTAATCGGACCCGTTGGTATCTATATGGGAAAAGGGCTTGCTGGAATGCTTGATTTCCTGTTTGGAATTTCTCCGATTTTCGCAGGTTTCGTGATGGGGCTGATTCGTCCAGTATCCATTCTGGTCGGTATGCACCACGCCATGACGCCCATTGCTCTGGAGAATTTTGCAACGAAAGGGTGGGATATGCTGATGCCTATGATGTTTATTGCAAACCTTTCTATTGTAGGTGCTGCATGCGGATGTTATTTCAAAGAGACAACCCAGCGGGATAAATCCATTGTTATATCAGCTGTATTATCTGGAATTCTGGGTATTACGGAACCCGCACTCTTTGGTGTATTAACTAAATATAAAAAAGGATTTTTAGCTGCTACCATTGCAAGCTGTGTAGGAAGTGCATTTATTGGCGCATTTGGTGTAAGGTTATACGGATATATTACATCCAGTGTGTTCAGTATTCCGGCTTATATCGGACCGTACTTTGTTTATGCAGCAATGGGATGGATCATAGCATTTGGACTTTCATTCTTCTTGTCATACTTATTTGTTGTAAAAATGGATACGAAATAATTTAATATCAGATGAATAAAAAATCTTGCAGGTACAGCGTTTCGCTCAGTATCTGCAGGATTTTTTTATATTATTCCGGCGTGTAAGGTTGACATTACAATAGAAACGTCATATACTAAATGTAATGTTAACATGACAATGGAAAGGGACAATATGAAAAATCGGATAAAACAGCTGAGAGAGGAAAAAGGGCTTACCCAGGAACAGCTGGGGGAGCTGGTCGGTACCTCCAGGCAGGCAATCAATGCAATTGAAACAGAAAAGTTTGAGCCTTCCATCTGGCTTGCTTATGATATTGCCAGTGTTTTTGAACGTCCCATTGAGGATGTATTTCTGTTTGAGGAAAGTGAGCGGAAATCCAGAGCTGATAAAAGCAGGAGGGATAAGAATGGCTGTCAGGAAGCTGCGGTATAATGAGGATGAACTACTTCGGAAACGCTGTAAAGAAGTAACGGTGATTGACGACAGAATCAGGCAAAACCTGGATGATATGCTGGAAACCCTGCATCATACAGAGAACGGAGCCGCCATCGCAGCCAATCAGGTAGGGATCTGCAAGCGGCTGGTTGTCATTGATTACTGTGACTGCCTGCTAAAGCTGGTTAATCCAAGAATTATCGGATGCAGCGGAGAACAGGAATGTATCGAGGGCTGTCTTAGCTTTCCCGATCGTTTTGTTAAGACCATTCGGCCCCAGAAAGTTACCATTGAGGCATTGGATGAGAACGGAAAAGAGATCATGATTACAGGGGAGGATGAGCTGGCAAAATGCTTCTGTCATGAGTTGGAGCATCTGGACGGAATTGTATTTTTGGATCAGGCCATAGAAGAAATTGAACTTTAGAATCTTAGGAATGGACACCTGTCGAAAGATGGGTGTTTTCATTTTATGTGTCTTAGTGTATGATTATACATACAATACTTGTCGAAATGGAGAGAATTTATGGTGGAATTAAAAACCCAGTTACCCCGGATATTTGACAGCTTTGCAAAGGCCAGACAAGATGGGTTTCTGGCTATGAAAGAATTAAAGGACAGTGGTACCGGAGTTGTAGGTCAGTTCTGCACCTATACCCCTCAGGAAATATTTATGGCTGCAGGACTTGTTACAGTCGGCTTATGTGCGACCAGCGACGAGACAATTCCAGAAGCGGAAAAAGATCTCCCCAGCAATTTATGTCCTCTGATCAAGTCCAGCTACGGCTTTGCCATTACGGATAAATGCCCGTATATGTACTTCTCTGATCTGGTAGTAGGAGAAACCACATGCGATGGTAAAGTGAAGATGTATGAACTTCTTGGCAAGATCAAAAATGTACATATCCTGGAGCTGCCCAAACGGCAGAACACGCCCCAGGCAAAGGCCCTCTGGAGAGAAGAACTGGTCCGGTTAAAGGAACGGGTGGAAAAGGATTTTCATGTCACCATTACAGATGAGATGCTAAAGGAGGCAATCCGCAGACGAAATATGGAGAGAAAGCTTTTAAAAGAACTCTATGAGTTAAGCACGATGACCCCTCCTCCTTTAACGGGAATGCGGCAGCTTCAGATCCTGTTCGGGTCCCAGTTTAAATTCAACTGGGAAGAGAAAATAAGGGAAATTAAGAATGCCATAGCCGGCATCAGACAGGCTTATGATGCAGGAGAAAGACCAGTTCCTGCCAGTGCTCCCCGCATTCTGGTCACCGGATGCCCCATCGGCGGTGTGACAGAAAAAGTAGTACGGGTGATTGAGGAAGCTGGCGGGGTAGTAGTAGTATTTGAAAACTGTACCGGTGCAAAACAGATGGACAGACAGTGCAGGGAAGAGGGAGATCCATTGACCAACCTTGCAGATCACTATCTGCAGATTGGCTGTGCAGTCATGACTCCGGATACGAACCGGTTTGAACTTTTAGAGCGCCTCTGTGAACAGTTTCACATTGACGGAGTAGTTGAGATGACGCTCCAGGCCTGCCACCCTTATGCCGTAGAAGCACATTCCGTTAAATTGTTAATGCAGGAGAAAAACATCCCTTACCTGCAGCTGGAGACGGATTACAGCACTGCGGATATCGGACAGCTTTCTACCCGGGCAGGCGCATTTGTGGAGATGCTTTAAGATATGGGACAGGTGAGTATCGGGATTGACTGCGGTTCGGCAGCCTGCAAAGGAATTCTTTTGTGGGATGGAACGGTGAAAGCAGCCGCAGTAAAACCAACGGGATGGAATCCAAAAGAGACAGCCAAATCTGTGCTTGAAGAACTGATTGTAAAAGCAGAAGCAGAGGGGGAAGAACTGCTTATTACTGCTACCGGATATGGTAGAGTGGGAATCGATTTTGCACACAGGGCGGTAACGGAGATCACCTGCCACGCACTGGGGGCAGATTATATTCTTCCCGGAGTCCGTACAGTGGTTGACATCGGGGGGCAGGATTCCAAAGTGATCTCCGTCAGAGACGGGAAGGTGCAGTCCTTTCAAATGAATGATAAATGCGCTGCTGGAACCGGGCGGTTTCTTGAGATGTCGGCTCACCGAATGGGAGTCGATATGTCTGGGCTTGCAGCTCTTCTAAAGGAAGGAAGAAGCTGCGCCATCAGCAGTATGTGTGCGGTGTTTGCAGATTCAGAAATCGTATCCCTTCTGGCTGGCGGAAAAAGCCGGGAGGAAGTGGCTGGCGGGATCGTGAATTCAGTGGCAGCCAGAACGGCAGCGCTTGCTGGCAGAATAGAGATGGAATCTCCTGTTCTTCTGACAGGAGGACTGGCTGAACTGGAAGGATTAAAGATGGCACTGGAGAAGCAGTTTCAATTGCCGGTTATCACTTCTGAATTTTCCAGGTATGCAGGAGCAATCGGAGCTGCAAGGAAGAATTGGTGAATTTGAATATAAAAATTAAATAAGCTTTCATTTGGTTACATTGACAGAAAACTTGGAATGTATTAAAATAGAAATGTGTCTGAAATCATTGACCTGTGCTCCCACAGACAGGAACCAGATGATTTCCTAAAAAAGGGGGATTACGAAAGATGGGCAGTTCAGTGACTGGTAACGAAATACTGGATTCTTTTTACTCTGTTATACCATATTTGATCAATTTATTTGATGATGATGTATCGTTTGCCTTAACCGATTCAGAGAAGTTTATTAATGTCTGGAATGGCAGAAATTTAAAATTTCACGTCAATTCTGGTGACGTTGTACCTGCCGGAGGTGCAATCAGAGAGGCATTGGATTTAGGCAGGGTAATTATAAAAGATGTGCCTGCCACGGTGTATGGCATTCCTTTTAAATCCTACGCAGTACCCATTACAGAACGAAACAAGGTAATTGGTGTCCTCACATTGGGAAGAAGCCTGGAAAAGAGGAATAACTTAATTAGTCTGATTAACAAGCTGAGTGCAGGTGCAAACCAGATTTCTGACTCAACCAACGGAGTGAGCCGGGGAATCGGACAACTCAGGGAGATGAACGGCGAGATTTCTGTTAAGGTGAAGGAAGCCAACGATAGCACGAAGAATACAGATTCCATACTGGATTTTGTAAAAGATGTTGCAACCCAGTCCAATTTACTGGGACTGAATGCAGCCATTGAGGCAGCCCGTGCAGGAGAAGCAGGAAGAGGTTTTTCTGTAGTAGCAGGAGAGATCAGAAAGATGTCAGCTTCTACCAGCGAATCCATTGGGCAGATCGACGGTGTGCTGAAAAGCATTAATGCATCCATTACTGCAATTAACACCCGGATAACAGAATCCAATGTGATTTTTACAAAAGAAACGGAAGAATTTGCAAAAATACTAAATTCCATTGAGGAATTAAACGGAACGGCAAAGCAGCTGGAAACACTTTTAGAGCATCTGTAAAGCCGCTGATGAAATAGGGATAGAGCCAAGGGCGGCACTATCTCTATTCTTATGTTTTCGTAATGAAAATTTTTGAACATCAGGAAAGGGAATAAAACATGAAGATTAAAACATCAAAAGTGGCTGTAGTGGGGTGTGGGCTGGTCGGGTCCTCCACCGCATTCAGCCTGGTAACCCAGGGAGTATGTGATGAAATTTTAATGATTGACATCAACGAGGAAAGAGCCTTGGGAGAGGTACTGGATTTAAGGGATACGATCAAATATCTGGACCGTAATGTTAAAGTGCGCACAGCCAGCTATGCAGACTGCTCAGACGTGGATATTATTGTGATTACGGCGGGAGCACCACCACAGAAAGGCCAGACCAGACTGGATACCCTGGAGGTCAGCGCAAAGATTGTAAAAACCATTGTTGATCCAGTCATGGCAAGCGGCTTTGATGGAATTTTCATTGTAGTTTCCAATCCGGTTGATATCATTGCCCATTATGTCTATAAGCTGTCCGGTCTGCCAAAAAATCAGGTAATCGGTACAGGAAGCTCCCTGGATACGTCCAGACTTCAGAACTTTATAGCAGAACTTGTAAACGTAGACCCTAGAAGTGTCTATGCCTATTCCATGGGAGAACATGGTGATTCCCAGATGGTTCCCTGGTCTACTGTAACAGTAGCAGGCAAATCCTTCAATGATATTATCCAGGATAACAAGGATCTGGTTGGAGAGGTTGACTTAGATGAGATCGTGAAAAAGACAACCAGAGAGGGCTGGGAGATCTACAACAGAAAGGGTACCACCTATTATGGTATTGCCACGGCCTGCGCGGGTATCATTAAGGCGATTCTTTACGATGAAAACCGTATCATTCCTGTATCAACCCTGCTGGAAGGAGAATATGGGGAAACCGATGTATTTGCCGGAGTACCCACTATTTTAAACCGCACGGGAGCCGCAGATATACTGGAGATCCATATGACAGATGAGGAACTGGATAAGTTTCATCAGTCCGTTGAAATTCTTCGGGAATATACAGAAAAAATGCATACGCCGGACTAAAAACAATCAGAACATCAAAGCCTGTCACTGTGAAATATCATGGTGACAGGCTTTTTTTTATTGAATGCCATCTGTATCTGTTTCCAGGCTCAGGCTCCTGATTTCCTGAATGCGAAGAAGAAATGGAAGCAGGGCACCGGACACAATCAGGCTGAATAGATTCTGAACCAGATTAAATGGAACATTAATAAGGGCAGCCGACTGGTTATATACCATCAGTTCGTAAGCAAAATATCCACCTGTGATGAGAATACTGGACACTATGCCTGCAATCAGAAAAGGCAGCAGCCGAAACTGGGCTTTCTGACGGTTTCGTGTAAATCTCCGGTACAGATATCCCCCGCTAAATGCAGCCAGCGCTTTAATAAGAAAGGTAGCCGGTGCATAAAATACGTAACCGGAAATCAAATCTGCCATCATTGAGCCTATCCCACCTGCAACAGCGCCTGTCAGAGGACCAAGAAGAATCCCGCTTAGTAACACCATTCCATCCCCCAGATGAATATAACCATTGGTAGCGGTTGGGATATGTATTACCATGGTAGCTACCGTGGTAAGTGCTGCCATTAAAGATCCAAATACTAACTTTTTTGTTCTTTTCTGATTCATAGTATCCTCATCCTTTCAAATAAAAATAATTGATATTAATTGTTAAAACCTATCATATAGAAAAACTGGAGTTTTTTAAATAGCCAATTTAAGCAAAATCATGCATACCAGTTGAACCAAATAACATGATTTCCGCAACTGAGCGGCGAGAAGGTAATTTTTAAGGTGCTTTGCAAATGGTTTTCGAATAATATTGACATAATATAGCAAAGCATATAAGATGAATTAGCATTATTGCATAAAAAAAGTAATTGGAGGGAGAAACAGGTGGGAAAAAGGCTGCTTGCCCGTTGGTATCAGATGACGCTGAACAGGAAGCTATATATGGCGATCGGAAGCGTAGGAATTATCATGGGTTTTTCCATTTTTATTAATTTAAAGGTTGCCTATATATTTATCGACGATGCAAGGGGCATTATGGATGATAATCTGGCTTGTTATAAATTTCAGGAATCAATGGCTCAGGAGCGGGGAATATTTGCCAGTCTGATTTCCAGCAAAACCATGGAAAATCTGGAGATCTATCAAAGAATCTGCCAGGACACCAAAGCATACTTAAGCAGCCTGCCTTATGAGTATGAAAAAATCGGAGAAGACCGGTACGGCGTAACCTGGAACATTATAAACGGATACGAGACCTATGAAAAGCAGAAGGATAAGGTTTTAGCCATGAAGCAGGGGGATCCGGATTATATACGGGAACTGTATAAGGTTTATAGTATGCAGAAATATCTGGATCAATACGCTTCCCGGCTGACGAAAGTCGTTTTGATGAGCGGTAACGATTATTATGAGAATCGGGTTCCTGTGCTGAAACGGATGCCCTATCTGCTGGTTGCAATCAGTTTGACTGCATTTTTGATTCTGGTCGTATTTATTCGTTTTTTTACTGGGAATATTGTAAAGATCATGATGCAGCTTGCTACGGTCTCCGGGAGAATTGAAAAGAATGACTTTTCTTCTCCGGATGTGGTCTGGGAAGGGACAGATGAGATTGGCAGGCTGGTTCATGCATTTAACAAAATGAAACATTCCACAAAGAATTTTATCTCAGCAACAGAAGAAAAGCGCCAGATTGAAGAAAAGCTCTATAAGCACGAACTGGAACGGGCAGATTTGGAAAAGCGTTTTTCCATGGCACAGCTTCAGCTGATCAAGAGCCAGTTGAATCCTCATTTTTTATTTAATACCCTTAATATGATCACACGAATGGCACAGATGGAAGAGGCACCCGTTACGGAAGAGATGATGGTATCCATCGGAAACCTTCTGCGCTACAGCTTAAGGACTGCCAATGCGTTTGAACCTTTGGAGCAGGAGCTTAAAGTAGCAAGGGATTATATGTATATACAAAAGATGAGGTTCGGAGACAGGCTGACCTGGAATATTGACTGTGAGGAAGATCTCTATAAGGAGGAAGTGCCCGTTTTTATTCTGCAGCCTCTGCTTGAGAACGCAGTCATACATGGGATCTCTGAAAAGGAAAATGGGGGGAGTATATTTATCAGTATCAGAAAGCAGAAGGAACTGCTGCATATATTGATTTCTGATACAGGAAGGGGCATGGATCCGGTGAAGCTGGCAGAGCTTCGAAATGCCATTGAGACAGAAGGAAAAGGTCTGGGGATTGGGCTTGGAAATATATACAGAAGAATTTCCTCGTACTACGAATATGGAAAAGTGACGATTGACAGCACATTGGATCAGGGAACAGAGGTAATCATTGTTTTTGGAGGAAAAAAGGGGTGAACAAACGATGTATCGGCTGATGATAGTGGAAGATGAAATGATTGAGCGGATGGTGCTTAAAAAAATGCTCCAAAAAAAATTCGGAGAGGACTGCATGATCTATGAAGCCAGAAACGGCATAGAAGCGGTAGAACTTTTTCGAAAAGAGGACATACAGATCATTATTCTGGATATTGGCATGCCGGGAATGAATGGGATCCAGGCTGCAGAAATTATGCGAAAAGAAGATTCCAGGTGCTGTCTGATCTTTTTGACTGCTTACGACCGGTTTGATTATGCAAAAAAGGCGATTTCCATCAGAGCCATGGAATATATACTGAAACCCTATTCCCAGAAAGAGGTAATCAGTGTGGTAGAAGAGGCCCTTCGGGTGAATGATGAGTGGGACGGGCATGGCATAAAAGCAATACAGACAATACAAGATGAGTCTGAGGAACCGAAAGAACTCATGGAAGAGGAACCGGATTTAAACAGCAGCCGTCTGTCAGTTATGACCTCCATGGTTATGGAGTATATTAAATCCAATTTTATGAATGAGATCTCCATGAGCGAGACAGCCCGGGCTATCGGCTATTCAGAGCCTTATTTCTGCAAGATGTTCAAGCAGCAGTTTGGTCAGAGTTTTACCTCTTACCTGTCAGAATACCGGGTGGGAGAAGCGAAAAAGATGCTGGAGCAGCCCAATGTCAATGTAAAAGAAATCGGTGCCAGAGTGGGATATACGGATAATAATTACTTTACGAAAGTTTTTAAACGTCTGGAAGGTTTAAATCCATCTGAATACAGAATGAACAAATTAAAAGAACTTCAATCTTAAACAATTGGTAAAAAAACGCTTGTCTTTTAAACGGGACAGGTGTTTTTTTGTGCTCATTTACAAAAAAAGATAAAAATTTTCTATGAAAGCTAAAATGTTACGATAGAATCCAGGGGTGGAACACCCGTATAATAAACCCAGGCACAAAAAGTGTGTAGAAACCAGAGAGGAGGATATGGCATGGGACAGGAATTGTTTCGAATGGACGGAATCAGCAAAAGCTTTCCTGGAGTCAAAGCTCTCGATAAAGTAAGTCTGTCTGTAAATAAGGGAGAAGTTCTGGGACTGGTAGGTGAAAACGGTGCTGGAAAATCCACCCTGATGAAGATATTGTCCGGTGTTCACCGGGCTGATGAAGGAGAAATCTTTATCGAGGGTGAGAAAGTAGTAATTGATTCTGTGGCCAAAGCCCATGATCTTGGAGTAAGTATTATCATGCAGGAATTAAATATGTGCGGTCATTTAAGTGTTGCAGATAATATTTTCATTGGCAGAGCCCACAAAAAAGGAATCTTTATCGATGACAAAAAGATGCACGAGGAGGCTCAGAAGATTCTCGATGATCTTGGGATTGATATAAACACCTATGCAATGGTAGGCAGCTTAAGCATTGCCAAACAGCAGATGGTGGAAATTGCAAAAGCAATCAGTTTCAATTCAAAAATATTAGTTCTTGATGAGCCGACAGCAACGCTGACTGAAAAAGAAATCGACCAGCTGTTTGGTATTATCAGACGTCTGAAGGAAAAGGGAGTTGGAATGGTGTATATCTCCCACCGTATGGCGGAATTAAATCAGATTTGTGAACGGGTTACCATTATCCGTGACGGTCAGTATATCGGAACCAGAAACTTAAACGAAATCACCATGGACGAACTGGTTAATATGATCGTTGGTCGTTCCCTGGACGATAAATATCCCAAGCATACAAGAAAAATCGGCGATATTGTTCTGGAGGCAAAAAATGTCAAAAGAGGAACCAAAGTCAATGCCGATTATTTATGTGTAAGAAAAGGCGAGATTCTTGGAATCTCAGGTCTGGTAGGAGCAGGTAGAACAGAGCTGATGCGCTGCATCTTCGGAGCGGACCAGCCAGATTCCATGGAGCTGATTATGGAAGGAAAGCCGATTAAGGTTAATTCCGTTATTCAGGCAATCAAGTATGGAATCGGTTATGCAACAGAGGACAGAAAGAGAGACGGACTGGCTCTTGGACTGGACATCAAATACAATACCAACATGGCTCATCTTCCGAACATCACCCGTTTTGGTTTCATCGATGACAAGGCAGGACTGGTCAATGCTGAGAAATACGTAAAGCGTCTTCGTACAAAAACGCCAAGCGTTCATCAGCTTTGCGGAAATCTGTCAGGTGGAAACCAGCAGAAGGTAGTTCTTGCAAAATGGCTGTGCAACGATGTTAAAGTGTTAATTGTGGATGAACCGACAAGAGGTATTGACGTTGGTGCCAAATATGAGGTGTACGAACTGTTTAACCAGCTCAGTGACCAGGGTGTAGCCATTATCATGATATCTTCCGAGCTTCCTGAGATTCTTGGAATGAGTGACCGTATTTTAGTCATTCATCAGGGAGAAATAAACGGAGAACTGAATGCGAAAGAAACCACCCAGGAAGAGATCTTATATCTGGCAGCTGGCTATAACAAACTTGAAGGAAAACCGGCGCCTACATTAGGTGTGGGAAATAGAAAGGGAGATTAAGAATGATGAACTTAAAAGCAAAGGGACAGGAGAAGAAAGCCGGCTCATTTGGAAAAATGGATGCAGCAACACGCCGGGCGATCTTTTCTATCGGAATCCTGATCGGACTGTTTGTTCTGTTTTCACTTCTTCAGCCGGCAAAGTTTCTGGCTCCGGCTAATTTACAGAACCTTCTGCAGCAGATTGTAACCTATACGATCATCGGCTGTGGCCTGACTTTCTGCCTTGTCTGCGGCGGAAACGATTTATCAGCAGGTGCTTCCATGGCGTTGTCCGGTATTATTATGGTAGCGCTCTTAATGCAGGGACTGCCCCTGTGGCTGTGCATTATACTCTGTCTGACCATGGGTATTATGACCGGTATTATGAATGGATTTTTTATCGAGATACTTGGTGTGGTTCCGTTCGTTGCTACTCTTGCAACCCAGTGGGTATACCGTGGTATGGCCAACGTACTGGTTAACGGAGCACCTCTTTATACAACCAACATTCCTTCCGAGCAGGTTCAGAAACAGTTCTATGTTCTGGGTGGCGGAAGAATCGGCGGAACCGGACTTCCTTACAGCGTTATTATCACTCTTGTTTATGCATTAATTCTTGGAGTAGTACTGGCTAAAATGCGCATCGGACGTCAGATTTATGCCTGCGGTTCCAACCTTGAGGCAGCTAAGCTTTCCGGTATCAATGCAGTAAAAACACGTATGTTTGCATATTGCATCTCCGGTTTATCCGCTGCAATCTGCGGTATCCTGGTAGCTTCAAGACTTTCCAGTGCACAGCCGACAGCCGGTAACGGATACGAGATGGAGGCAATTGCCGCTTCCGTACTTGGTGGAATCGCCATCTCAGGTGGAGAAGGAACTGTTTTAAATACAGTAATTGGAGCTCTGATGATGGGTGTAATCCGGAACGGACTGAACTTAAACGGTGTCAACTCCTTCTGGCAGCAGATGATTGTAGGAATTATCCTGTTGATTGCAGTTGCTTCCCAGACAGCAAAAAAGAGCGGTGACTTAGGGGCACTCAAGCGGTTTTTTGGCTTGAAAAA
>SVDS01000123.1 GCA_015057715.1 Paenibacillaceae bacterium | reverse complement strand
GACAGCGGAACCATTAAATTTGAAGATACCACTTATTCCTTTTACGCAGGAGATGTCACTGCCATATCCTGTGATATCCCCCACACCACATTCAGCGCGCCTGGGACCAACAGCAAATGGTCTTATTTATTCGTGGATATGGGGGAGCTGCTTCATCCATTTTTTTCTGGTGCAGATCTTCATAATGTGGAACTCTTCTCCTTTCTGGATCATCATTTAAACCTGATTATGGGAAAAATAAATTATCCGGTTATTTATTCCCTTGTCACTGAAATAATGGAAGAGATGAAAAAACAGGAACCTGGTTATGAGATTGCAGTCCGGGGGCTGTTTCTGGCACTGGCAACCAATCTTATGAGAGCTGCATCCATAAACCATAAGAAAAAAGACCAGACGCCTGAAAATGCGCTGGTCATTGCACCGGCTCTGGATTTTATCCGGTATCATTATATGGAAGACTTTCCTATGGAGCAGCTTGCTGACCTATGCAACTTAAGCCCTGCTCATTTTAGAAGGCTGTTTTCGTCCATTATGGGGAATCGGCCCTTAGAATATTTAAATACCACCCGCATCAGAAAAGCTTCGGATTTACTCCGCATGACGGAAGAATCCGTTTTAAACATCTCTGAGCGGGTGGGCTTTCACTCCATATCCAGTTTTAACCGGCATTTTCTTGCCATTATGGGAGAGACTCCCAGGGAGTGGCGAACGAAGATGTCTATCCTGAAGGATCAATCTCTGTTTAAATACAATGGCTGGATGTATGCGGAGGTTTTAAAGAAAAAATAGCCGTTTAATTGTTGTGCTTATTTTGTATCTATCACTTCTTTTGCCATAGCCGTCAGAGAATTTAGTTCCACATTTTCAAATGTAAATAACAAATAATCAATTCCATTCTCTGACCATTTCACTGATTTGAATATTTTGCGTTCTTCCTGATCGGATCCATAGCTGATCATCAGTTTCCCTTCATCCTGAAGTTTTTTATCTTTCTCAGAAGGCTCCTGGTCTGGTGGAAGGAATAAATACTGCACTTCAGCACAATTTAGTTCAATCCCCTGATAAACCTCTTTCTGACCTGCCATATCTTCTTCGGGAATTGAATCCTGGTGCACATGGCTGGACAGAACTACCTGCGGATTCACCCCATAATCAGCGTTTGCTTCTGAATAGGTAATGACCTGATTATTATTTTCATCCATTCCCTTTACATGACTAATATTGCCTTTCACAAATGCCATACCATTTGTGAATTTGTCTGGAAACTTTGGAGATGCTTTCATCTGATCTTTTGATACTTTACGTAATTCTGATAAGGTATTTACATTTTTATCAGTTCCACTGACTAAGCTTGTGATTTTACCAGCCGCAACTGCTGTAACGGTTCCCAAAACAGTTATCACCAGCATTGCTGTAACTACTGCTGCAAATTTATTTTTTCGAAATTTCATGAAATCGCTCCTTCTATTTAATTTTTTATGGATTTCCAAAAGCCGCCGTTCTTCGTCCATTTCCGGGGTTATGGAATCCAGTTCTGTATTGATGAAGTGTTTTAATTGTTCTTCTGAGGTTCTAGCCATGGCAAATCCCCCTTTCCTTTTCCCCTTCCACGATGTCCTCTGCTTCCAAAATTCCCTTTAAGAGCTTCCTTGCCTTGAACAACCGGGATTTCACTGTGCCCTCCATGGTTCCTGTCACCCCGGCGATTTCTTTTGTACTTAGCTCATTGTAATAATACAGAAGAATCACTGTGCGGTATTTCATATCAAGTTTACTCAGGGCATCACGGATCTGCGCGGCTGTTTCCGCCTCCAAAGCTGCTCCCAGGGGTCCTTTCTCCCTTTCATCTTCCTGAATCCATACCGCTCTTAAGTGATCTTCTTCCTGATCCAGAATCCCTTCAAATGAGAGCTCCGACCTGCTTTTCTTCCTTTTTTCCACCCGCCAGGCAGTTCTCACCAGAATCTGATAGAGCCAGGGTTCAAATCGTTCCGGTTCTCTTAATTTGTCTCTGTAAAGAAAGCATTTTACAAAGGTCTCCTGCAGGATGTCCTCACTGTCAGACCGGTTACCAGTGATAAAATATGCCATACGGTACAGCTTTTTGGAAGAGGAACGGTATAACTCGTCAAATGCAGCTTCGCTTCCGCCAAGCATGAGTTCCACCAAAGCCTTCTTTTCTTCGTTCATAACCTGTTTCCTTTCCTTCTTTAGATGCATCTATATACTTAGAGTCATAGAAACCCGGATCGGTTCATTTTTTCATAGATAAATTATACTTCGTCTTGTAACAGCCAGTCAAAAGAAATATAATAAGGCGTAATAATGTAAAAAACGAAAAATCGGAGGATAGACGAATGCCGAATATATTTTTAGTGGAAGACGATAAGGCAATCGCTAAAAACCTTATACTTTTGCTGAGTTCGGAAGGTTTTACAGTTACCCACGCTTCCACTCAGCAGGAAGCCCTTGCCTCTCTTGGCCAGAATAAATTTAATCTTGCGCTCATCGATATTTCTCTGCCTGATGGAAATGGATTTATTGTATGTACCCAAATCAGGGAGACCCTGCATATTCCAGTTATCTTTCTGACAGCCTGCGCAGATGAGGCCAGTGTGGTTACCGGGCTCAATATCGGCGCAGATGACTATATCACAAAACCATTTCGCCCCCGTGAATTAATTGCACGAATCAGAACTGCCCTGCGAAAAAGCGGGCGTACCGGATCTGATTTCGAGATTGGGGGACTTCATGTGGATACGGCCAGTGGTATTGTAAGAAAAAACGGCATGGAAATTTTTCTGTCTGCTCTGGAATACCGTCTGCTGCTGGTGTTTCTAAACAATCCAAAAAATATTATTACAAGGGGTATGCTGTTAGACGAATTGTGGGACGCTGTGGGTGAGTATGTTAATGACAATACACTGACTGTATACATCAAACGATTGCGGCTGAAGATCGAGGACGATCCGGCTAACCCACAGATTATTATGACTGTCCGTGGGACAGGGTATCGATTGGGGGGCTGCTATGCTTCGGAATAGGGAATTTCGGCAGTTTACTATATTGTTTACTTTTATGACAGCCATTACAGTAATTCTTGGATTTGCGATTAATACGGCGGCAGGAGTTCTTGCCGTCGCTTCTTCCGCCGCCTTTGGAACCGTATTTATTGTCTTTACAAAAGCCAGATACGAAAATATTGCCCGCATTTCCAATGAGATTGATCTGATCCTTCATAATGCGGATCATCTCTATATCGGAGAATTGGACGAGGGGGAGCTTTCCATACTCCACAGTGAAATAGGTAAAATGACGTTGCGCATCCGGGAGCAGAATGAGGTATTAAAAAAAGAAAAGAAACATCTTGCAGATTCACTGGCAGATATTGCCCATCAGCTTAAAACCCCTCTCACATCCGTAAATCTCATTCTGTCTCTGCTGGCAAACAATCCTGATGAAGACCAGAGAAAGGTACTGCTTCGGGAAATGGATGAATTGCTTGTACGGATGGACTGGCTCATTACCACCCTGTTAAAATTATCCCGCTTAGATGCGGGCATCATTGTATTTCAACGGGAGCCCATCGATGTAAACGCTTTAATCCGCGGCGTATTACAGCCTTTCCTTATCCAAATGGAGCTTCACCATATTGAATTGCAAACTGATGTGCCCAAGGGACTTTTTATTCAGGGTGATTTAAACTGGCTTTCCCAGGCATTGCAAAATATCCTTAAAAATTGTTTAGAAAGTACAGGCGAGATGGGGAAACTTCAGATTAACAGTACAGACAATCCACTGTTTACCGAAATTTTGATCCGGGACAGTGGGAACGGTTTTAAAGAAGAAGACCTTCCCCGTATTTTTGACCGGTTTTACCAGGGTAAAAACCAGAACGCCTCCGGATACGGGATTGGCCTTTCTCTCTGCCAGATGATTATAGCCGGACACAGCGGGACCATTACTGCTAAAAATCATCCCCAGGGAGGCGCTGTTTTCACCATTCGTTTTCCCAAGTGACGAATCTGTCACCAAAAAGTCACCGGAATGTAAGTGGAAAGTTCTATTATATGGGTAAACCATGGGAAAGGAGACTCACATAATGGAGTTCTTAAAAATCGAAAATCTCTGCAAGGTCTACGGCAAAGGCGACAGCCAGGTTACCGCACTGGACCATGTTTCTCTTACAATTGAAAAGGGTGGATTTACAGCAATCACCGGTTCCTCCGGTTCGGGTAAATCCACACTGCTTCATATCATTGGTGGTGTGGATGTACCTACAAGCGGTCATGTGTATCTGGATGGACAGGATGTATACGCCCAGGACAATGAAAAACTGGCAATCTTTCGAAGGCGGCAAGTTGGTCTGATCTACCAGTTTCACAACCTCATACCGACGCTGAATGTGGTGGAGAACATCACCCTGCCCGTCCTCATGGACAAACGGCCAGTCAACGAGGAACGGCTAAGTGACCTGCTTCATATGCTCGGGCTTTGGGACAGAAAAAACCATTTACCCAATCAACTGTCTGGCGGTCAGCAGCAGCGGGTATCCATTGGACGCGCCCTGATGAACGCACCGGCTGTCATGCTTGCCGACGAACCCACCGGCAGCCTGGACAGCCGGAATGGGCATGAAATTATAAAATTGCTGAAAGAAAGCAATAAAAAGTATGGGCAGACCCTGATCCTGGTCACACATGACGAAAATATTGCCCTGCAGGCAGACCGTATCATCGGTATCTCTGACGGCAAGGTAACACGGGATGAGAGGCTGGTGCAGCCATGAATATATTAAACAAAGCCACTCTGCAAAGCATGAAAAAGAATCGTACCAGAACGATTGTTACGATTATCGGAGTTGTTTTATCCACTGCCATGATTACGGGAGTCACCGCCTTTGGCACTTCTCTGCTTCATTTTCTCATCAACAGTTCCATCGTAAAATATGGAAATTGGCACGTTGAGTTTTTTGATGCAGATTCTTCTTTCATCCAGGAACGTGCTCATGATAAGGAAGTTACCGGAACTGCAGCCGTTGAAAATATCGGTTACGCAGCACTTAACGGAGCAAAGACTCCGGATAAACCTTATCTTTTTATTGCAGGATTCAGTGATGAGGCCTTTCATACGTTATCCATAAACCTGATTTCCGGCAGATTTCCTGAAAACAGCGACGAAGTTCTCGTTCCGGCACACGTCGCAGCGAAAGGCGGTGTCCGGTTCCGGGTAGGGGATACGCTTACCCTTGCAGTCGGAGACCGTGTTGATGGTAACAGGATTCTCAGTCAGCATACCCCCTATCATTCAGGGTCCGCAGGCGAAACCCTTGTGCCGAAATCAGAGAAGACCTACAAGGTTGTAGGGATCTGCCAACGGCCGGGATTTGAAGAGCATTCCGCTCCGGGATACACTCTGATAACGAAAGCAGACAGCAATGGGAATGCAGACAAATTCAGCCTGTTTGTTACGTTGAAAAATCCAAGTCAGGTGAAAGCCTATGTAAACGACAAAGCCGGGAATCATTCCTTCTTATTTAACGATTACATTCTGCGCTTCATGGGAGTTTCAGACAATCGGCTGATCAACACTCTTTTGTATACCGTTGGCGGAATTCTGGTTGCTATCATAATGACCGGTTCGATTCTTCTTATTTATAATTCGTTTAACATCTCGCTGAATGAACGAACACGCCAGTTTGGAATTCTTGCTTCGGTGGGGGCTACTGGAAAACAGCTGCGAAATTCGGTTCTGTTTGAAGGGCTTTGCATAGGAGTCATCGGTATCCCCATAGGGATTCTTACCGGAATCGGAAGTATTGGACTGATCCTTCCCATTGTTGCAGGAAAATTTAGCACGATACTTTACAGCAAAGTACCTTTAACCTTATCGGTATCTGTCTCTGGAATTGCTGCAGCCGCTGTCATCAGTCTGCTGACCATCCTGATTTCCGCCTATCTGCCAGCCAGAAAAGCGGCTCACAATTCCATAATGGAGAATATTCTTCAGACCAACGAAGTGAAAATTCATTCAAAAGACCTGAAAATATCAAAACTCTCCCAGCGTATTTACGGTCTTGAGGGAACGCTCGCTTTGAAGAATTTTAAAAGAAACAAAAAACGTTATCGAAGTATCATACTGTCTCTCATTCTGAGTGTTGTACTATTTGTATCAGGCAGTGCATTTGGATCAACTCTCAAACGCCTTTTGCAGCAGTATATGGTAACGCTTGATTCCGACATCCTTTTGGATATTCAGGACACCAGCGACAGCGAAATGCTACCGCTTTACAACAAACTAAAAACAGCAGATGGTGTATATGACAGTTCATACCAGATCCTCTACCCATACTCATGCACCATCAAAGCTGGTGATCTTTCAGATGAGTTTCGTGAATATGCAGGTGAAATGCAGCCCGACGAAATGGTTCAGCTTCCACTGGACATTCAGTTTATCACAGACAGTGAATATCTGGATTTTATTCATAAATCAGGGTTACCGGAAGCAGAATATACCGGAACAAACGGAAAAATGATCGCCATTGCAAAACAGCGGGTCATCAGAAAGAACCAGCCAGACCAGGTGTTTAATCTTTTTGCAAACCCTTCTGCAATTCTTTCTCTTACACCAGGAACAGCAGAGAATGCAATCACAGAACAAAGTCTTAACATAGAGACTACATTTGTTGATACTTACCCGGTTGATCCACCACCAAAACAGTCTTCTCCATCTGATACAAATTTTTGTGTTTTTATGATGGTCGTACCTTATTCACTGAAAGGGAGCTTTAAAATTCCGGACTCCAATGTGACCGCAGGCATGAATTTTCAGTCAAAAAATCCCACTCAAACAGTGGCTGAAATGGAATCAGTCATACAGAGTGAAGGAATTACGTCTCAATACCATTTATACAATGCGTATGAGCTGCTTGAGCAATATCACAGTCTTACATTTGTTACGGATGTATTCACCTATGTTTTTGTCATCATGATTTCACTGATTGCTATAGCAAATGTATTTAATACCATTTCCACAAATATCAGGCTGCGAAGGCGGGAACTCGCCATGCTGCGTTCGATTGGAATGTCAGAACGGGCTTTTAATAAAATGATGGTCTTTGAATGCATCTTTTATGGCATGCGGGCACTTTTACTGGGACTTCCCATAGCTGGAATCATCTCATGGCTGATTTACAAAGGATTTGTGGCCGCAGAGCGGACGGAAAACTTTAAATATGTATTTCCTTTCAGCAGTATGGTAATCAGCGCATTCAGTGTGCTCTTTATTGTGTTCATTACCATGCTATATGCCATTGGAAGGATTAAAAAAGAGAATATAATTGATGCGCTGCGAAATGATATGACTTAATTGATTCTATCAGGATACCCTCTGTTGACCGTTTGGAGAGGCTATTGATTGTTAGTACGTCAGATGGTATTCTATACATGAAGTTTTTTAATCATAGTCATAGGAGGGGAAAGGTATGGAATGTAGTATTCGCAAGTGGAAAACAGAGGACGCAACAACCCTGGCAGCAATTTTGAATAACAAAAAAATTCTTGACAATCTAAGAGATCTGCCATTTCCATACACGGAAAAAGATGCTGAGGATTTCATTCATTCAACGCTTCAGGCTGATGAAAATAAAACCTATGTCTTTGCATTCACGGTTGGAGATATTCCAGTTGGAAGTATCGGGGTGTACCGCAAAGATAATATCCACAGTCAAACTGCGGAATTGGGCTATTATATTGCAGAGAATTTTTGGGGACGAGGAGTTGGAACCAGCGCGATTAAGCAAACCTGTAAATACATTTTTGAACATACTGATATAATACGGATTTTTGCAGAGCCCTTTGCCTACAATACTGCCTCCTGCCGAATTCTTGAAAAAAGCGGATTTATGTGTGAAGGCGTGCTTAGAAGCAATGCTGTTAAAAACGGGCAGATTATTGACATGAAAATGTATTCTCTGATCAGACCCTATTAAAGGTTGTTTACATTGAATGGATTAATAAATCAGGGAGTGTTGCAAATTTGCAACACTCCCTCTGTTTCTGTTCTATCAGATCAATCATGGATTCATAAGCTTTTTACAGCTTCTCTTTTAAATATCTCCATAAACTCCTCTCCGGTAATGGTTTCTCGTTCCAACAGATATTCAGCTATTTCGTGAAGCTTGTTCAGATTGCTTTTTAGTATCTCATAAGCCTTCTGGTGCTGTTGCCGCACAATTCCAATCACAGCTTCATCAATCCGCTTTGCAGTATCCGGGGAACAGGCAAGAGATGTGTCACCGCCCAGATACTGGTTGGTTACTGTCTCAAGTGCCACCATATCAAATTCATCGGTCATACCGTAACGGGTAACCATTGCCCTGGCTATCCTTGTGGCCTGTTCAATGTCGTTGGACGCACCGCTTGTAACTGTCTGGAAAATCAGCTCCTCTGCTGCCCTTCCTCCGGTAAATGTAGCAATTTTGTTAAGCGCGGCTTCCTTCGTAAGCAAATGGCGTTCTTCTTCATCAACCTGCATGGTATATCCAAGCGCTCCTGAAGTTCTGGGAATAATGGTAATCTTATGAACAGGTGCAGAGTGGGTCTGGGATGCAGCAACCAGGGCATGCCCTACTTCGTGGTAAGCTATAATCTTCTTTTCTTCCACATTGACGGAGGCATCCTTTTTCTGATATCCGGCAATCACCACTTCCACACTTTCTTCTAAATCGATCTGAGTCACTGTTTTTCTTCCCATACGCACGGCTCTTAATGCAGCCTCATTAATCATATTGGCCAGTTCGGCTCCGCTAGCGCCTGAGGTTGCAAGTGCAATCCCGTGAAAATCCACATCATCAGACAGCTTTACATTTTTTCCATGTACCTTTAAAATGGCTTCCCTGCCATTTAAATCCGGCAATTCAACCGGGATCCGGCGGTCAAAACGGCCGGGACGTAAAAGTGCTTTGTCTAAGGAATCCGGACGGTTGGTAGCTGCCAGAATCACAACTCCTTTTTTACCGTCAAATCCATCCATCTCAGCCAGAAGCTGATTTAAGGTCTGTTCTCTCTCATCGTTGCCAGAAAATCCACCGCCGTCACGCTTCTTTCCAATGGTATCAATCTCATCAATAAATACGATACAGGGAGCCTTTTCATTGGCCTGTTTAAATAAATCCCTGACTTTCGCAGCACCCATACCTACAAACATCTCCACAAACTCAGAACCGGATATGGAGAAAAACGGAACATGGGCTTCTCCTGCCACCGCTTTGGCAAGAAGGGTTTTACCAGTTCCGGGAGGTCCCACAAGCAGGGCACCTTTTGGAAGTGAGGCTCCGATGGAAGCATATTTACCTGGATTATGAAGAAAATCTACAATCTCCTTTAATGCGTCCTTTGCTTCTTCCTGTCCCGCTACATCAGTGAAATTCTTTCCTGTTTCAGACTCTGCATAAATCTTCGGATTGGACTTACCAAATGACATGGTATTTCCCCCCATCTTCTTCTGCATCTGACCGGATAAAAAGTTACCCAGAAATACAAAAATCAGAATGGGAACAATCCAGGTTAAGAGAATGGAAATTAAGGGCGACATCTGCTGTACAATGGTTTTTTCAAACTCAACATTATGGGAAATCAGCCGTTGTGTCAAAGTCTCATCCGGCCAGATACCCGTCTTGTAAACAGCATAGACCGGTTTTCCTTCCCAGTCCTTCTTTCCTGTATCAGATTTAAACTGAATCTCCGTTTCCGTTTTAGCTACTGCCTGAATCTTGCCTTGATCCACCATCTCTAAAAAGGTACTGTAGGGGACCTCCGTCACAGCCTTTGACTGAAGCCACGGTACAGCCATGGCATTGAATATAATCATCAGGATTAGTACAATCATGTAATAATAAATAAATGGCTTTTTATGGTTCTTTCCAGAACCCCCATCATCTTTTAATCCCATCTCGCTCCTCCTTTTTCCTTTGAATCCGGTTTAACACCGATTCTGTAAACACACCTGCCTGATCTAAATCTTCTTTATTGGGATGGAGCATGGCATCTTCATAAGCTAAAATCATCTCCCTGATCTGGGGAGTATTAAGCTGCGCCTGCATCTGTCTGCATTTCTCCAGTACTTTTGGTCCCATCTTACCTCCGCATAAATAGCAGCCAAGGTATTCATTATCTTCCGGCAGAAAAACAGAAACCTGATTTTCCACCTGCTTTAAATATTCTTTATTTTCAAATATTCCGCAGGTACCAAACAAAGCGATCTGTTTGCCATGGAGGTCGGAGAGGAAATCAATTACTTCTGTTGTACAAATTCCCCTGTTATTCCAGAATCCTACAAAATACGTATCTGCTTCTTCTCCATGGTACTCCTCCAGATTAACAATATCCTTCGATTTACCCGGAAGCGCTTCGAATATCTTCATGGCTACCTTCTGAGTATTTCCGGTTTTACTTGTATACACAACTAAATAGTCCATATATTTCGCCTCCTCTACCAATAAAATATACCAAATCAAAACATTTATCAATAGATTCGAGTAAATGTTAATACAATTTATGGTTCTTTTAGAATTTATACTTCTTCTTTTATAAGAATAAAAAAAGAGGATGGTACAGATATATTTCTGCAACATCCTCCATGCATTTCTGATTATAAATTTGCCGCCGCTTCTTTCATAATTCTCTTCGTCTCTTCGATATCTTCCTGGGTATGAGCTGCTGACAAAAACAGAATCTCAAACTGGGAAGGAGCTGTGTAGATACCATGCTCAAGGAGATAGTGAAAATACTTTGCATACATCCGGGTATCGGATTTTAGAGCTGACTCATAGTCCACCACCGGGTGCTCAGCAAAAAATACGCTGAATAAGGAACCTGCCTGGTTCACCTGTGCGTTTGGAAGAACCTCTTTTAAAGTCTGTACCAGGGTATCCGCTTTTTTCTCCAGGGAGGAATAGATATCTGGCCTGTCCATCAGGGCTTTTATTGTTGCAATTCCTGCCGCAGTTGCAATGGGATTCCCGGATAATGTTCCGGCCTGATAAACTTTCCCCAGAGGCGATACAACTTCCATGATTTCCCTGCGTCCGCCGTATACGCCCATGGGCATGCCGCCTCCCGCTATCTTACCAAGAGTGGTCAGATCCGGTTTTACCTGATAATATTCCTGAGCGCCACCAAGAGCCATACGAAAACCTGTGATCACCTCATCAAAGATTAAAAGGGCTCCATACCTGGTTGTAATGTCTCTTAAAAACGCAAGGAAGCCTGGTTTTGGAGCTACAAGTCCCATATTTGCTGCCACAGGTTCTACCACAATGGCTGCAATCTCTCCGGGATACTGACGAAACAGTTCTTCCACTGTATCTTCCTGATTGTAACCGGCTAACAGCGTGTGTTTCGTATAGGATTCAGGCACTCCGGCGCTGTCCGGTGCGCTGCCTGTGAGAGCTCCGGAACCCGCCTTTACTAAAAGACCGTCAGAATGTCCGTGATAGCATCCCTTAAATTTAATGATCTTATCTCTCCCTGTAAAGCCTCTTGCTGCGCGGATGGCACTCATGACAGCTTCCGTTCCGGAGCTGACCATTCGCATCATTTCCATGGAGGGAATACATTCTGTAATCAGTTTTCCAAGTTCCAGCTCTCTTCTGGTAGGCGCGCCATAGGATAAGCCGGAAAGACATGCCTCTCTTACCGCTTCTACCACTGGCTGATACCCATGTCCCAGAATACAGGGACCCCAGGAATTCACATAATCAATGTATTCATTCCCATCTTCATCATAGATACGGGATCCTTCGGCTTTTTTTATAAATACGGGAACTCCCCCCACAGAGCCAAACGCTCTTACAGGGCTGTTAACTCCTCCAGGGAAATGGTTTCCGGATTCTTCAAATAGTTTCTTTGACTCTTCTGTGTTCATAATAATTTACTCCTTTTCTTTACACCAGTCCTGGCAAATGATTTCTGCCAGCCCTGATACACTGTAAACCGGTGCAATTAAATCAGCTTCTCTTCCATACCGGGAAAGTGCCTTTGCTGTGATATCACCGATGCAGACTACCTTTAAACTGGAAAGCAGACCGAGGTTTTTCTCTTTTTCCCCCTGAAAAAATGCATCTACGCCGGAAGCACTGGCAAAAGTCAGATAATGAAGAGGGGGCAGTACATTCTCCAGTCCACCCTGTTCCCTTTTTTTCAACGCCACATCATATAAAACAATATCATCGTAACAGATCCCTGCCTCGTCAAGAACCCGGTTCAGTTCCGGCGACCCGCCTGATGACCTGGGTATGAGCAGCCGGTCTTCTTTTGACAGCAGGTTTATTAAACCATTTGCAAGATCTCTTACCTGATAGCAGTCAGGAATATAATCGGCATGAAAGCCAAACTTAACCAGTTCATTTTCTGTGCCTTTCCCAACCACTGCAAATCTTATGGATCCCAGTGAGCGCAAATCATAACCGCCTTCGAAAAGACCGGTGAAAAATTCTCTTACTGCATTGGCGCTGGTAAATATGAGCCAGGAGTAGGTTTTTAGCCTTTTATATACTTCACTCATGGCTTCCCCTGACCGATAGGTGTCTATGGATAAAGTTAATACACTATCTGTCATTCCTCCAAGTTCTGCAAGTTCCTGATGAAGTCTTCCGGTAAAGGATTCGGTTCCGGTAATGCCAATCCTGCAGCCCTTCAGGGGCAGATTCAGGGTAGAAGAAAAATCCAGGGCTGCCACGTCCCCTGCCACAATGATGGCAGGACTTTTAATCTCCGCCTGTTTTGCTATGCACTCAATATCTTTCAGAGTCCCACGGACTATTCTCTGCTCCGGAAGGGTTCCGTTTTCAATCACAGCTGCCGGTGTATCTTCCGGCTTTCCATTTTTAATAAGCCCACCTACAATCAGGGGTAGATTGGAAAGTCCCATTAAAAACACCAGAGTTCCGGAGAGTTTGGCAAAGGAATCAAAATCAGGCGGAAGGGTTCCATTCTCAGAGAGGGTATGACCTGTCATTACATGGAAGCTTCGGCTCACGGCCCTGTGAGTCACAGGAATTCCTGCCATGGAGAGCGCTGCCACTGCAGAGGTCACACCAGGCACTACTTCAAAGGGGATTCCTGCCTCAGTCAGCGCCAATACCTCTTCTCCGCCCCGTCCGAAGACAAAGGGATCTCCCCCCTTTAAACGAACCACATTTAACCCTTCCTCTGCCAGCTCCACTAAGAGACGGTTAATCTCTTCCTGCTTCATGGAATGTGCGCCTGCCCGCTTTCCTACATAGATCTTTCTGCAATGGTCCGGTACCTCATCGAGGAAATAATCCGAAGCAAGGGAGTCATAAACCAGTGCATCGCAGCTGCCAAGCCGCTTCAATCCTTTTTGGGTGATGAGACCGGGATCGCCCGGCCCAGCACCGATTAAGTATACCACTCCATTTTTCTTCATGACATCCTCCATTTTCAATTAAAGTCTCTTTGCAGCTTCTTCCGCCAGGCTGTCCAGCTCCTCTGTTTTACCCTTAAGATGGATTCTTTTTATCTGGCTGTCTCTGCTTCTGATTCCAAAGACCTCAAACTGTCCTTCCTCGATACGGGAGTAGACTCCCACCGGCTCATGGCATCCTGCATTTAAGAGCTTTAATATCTTTCGCTCCAGTGTCAGGCATAGCCTTGCTTCTTTATTTTCAATAGGCCATATCTCCGGCCAGTCCTCCATTCCCACTCGGCCTTCCACTGCCAGAATACCCTGTCCTCCGGCGGGAATCATGGTCTCACAATCGAAGTAATGGTAATCGAAAGCTGGATCCGACTGAATATTCAGACGGTTTAACCCTGCCGCTGCAAGTATAATTCCATCAAAATTCCCATCAGACAGCCGTTTTAAACGTGTCTGCACATTCCCTCTTAAATTCTCGCAGCAGACCGGAATTCCGTTCCACAAAGAGGTTCCGATCTCTTCAATCTGAATCCTTCTTCTTAAGCTGGAAGTGCCAATTACGATTTCTTCTTTTTTATTTAAGTCATTGCCTTTTACGGTTATCAAAACATCTCTTGGATCTTCACGCTCCGGGACTGCCACAATCCCAAGACCTTCTTTTAAATCCATAGGAAGATCCTTTGCGCTATGGACGGCTAAATCAATCTCACCCCGCACAAGTGCATCTTCAAACTCTGTTACAAACACTCCTTTTCCGCCAAACTCCAAAAGCGGCTTATTAAGAATCCGGTCTCCTTCTGTCTGCCTTTTCATCAGCTGCACGGTAAGTCCGGGAGTAACCTTTAGCAAAGCATCCCCAACCAGCTGGGTCTGTGCGACAGCAAGTGCACTTTTTCTGGTTCCTATGCGTATTGTATCAATCTTCATGTTGCCCAAGTTTCCTTTCTATCAGTTCTATCACCTGATCTCTGGTAAATACTCCGCCCTGCCTGATTCCTTCTTTTACCATGGTCTTAAAAATCTCAGTCCGGACCGGGAGGGAGGGCACCTTTTCCTTTACCAGTTCCCGGTACGTACCAAGCTGGCTTGCCAGCATACCAAATCCCGGCGGAATCGCCTCTCTGAACCGTTTTTTTAAATACTGGGCAATGGTGGGAGAACTTCCTCCTGTGGAAATTCCCACAACAATATCCTCTTCTTTGATCAGTGCAGGAAATATAAAACTGCATTCTTCCTGTACATCCACCACATTCACCGGAATCTTTTGCAGCCTGCAAATGGCAGATATATGCCTGTTCAGTTCTTCGTCTGACGTTGCGGCAATTACAAAATCCGCTTCCTGTATATCCTGATCTTCAAACCCCCGTCTGATGAGATTCATGTTATTGTCATCAGTGGCAGCAAGCTGCTCCATCTCCGGAATCATCTCTTTGCCAACCACGGTAATTTCCGGCCCAAAGTCTTTTAACACAAGTGCTTTTCTGTAAGCCACCATTCCACCACCTACGATGAGGCAAGTTTTCCCTTCAAGCTCAACAAAAAACGGAAAATAAGCCATTGTCACTCCTCTCTCATCCAGTCCTTTAAACCATCTAATGTCCGAAGTACCACCTTTAAGTCCTCACTGGTAACATGGTCCCGAATGCGGTATAAAAGGGTATCCAGCCGCTTGCCGGACAGCGCTTCTTTTATTTCATCCATTTGGGAAATATAGGGGTGAAATAAAATTTCCTTTAACGCTCCATCCAGTTCCTCTTCCATAATCTCTCTGGCACAGTCCAGTTCTTTCAGCTTAATCTGGGTATTGTTCTTTGATAATGTTTCAAAATAATCAATATCATATAA
>SVDS01000122.1 GCA_015057715.1 Paenibacillaceae bacterium | reverse complement strand
AAAACATTGTAAAAAGTGCACAAAAAATATGGCATAAATTTATGGAAATTCACATCTTGAATAATGGCTGGATGTAAAGTAATATTAGTATAAATTAAATTAATTAATTAATTGCTTTTACATTTATTCGAGGTGAATTATGAAAGAAATAAGTATGGAATTAATAGACGGTTCCTCATGGCTGTCGCCGGAGGAAATCGCCAGTGGTGTGGAAGAATATGCCTCTTACCTTGAAGAAGTAAAGTATGGGGAAGAAAAGTATGAAGAAAATCTTGGCTGGCTTGACGTAGAGGAGTGGGCCGGAGAAAAGTGGATCACGTATTACCAGGAATTAGCAGCAGATGTCAGAAAGAATGCAGATGCATTCGTAGTAATTGGGATCGGCGGATCCAATCAGGCAGCGCGTGCAGTGGTGGAGGCCATAGGAGAGACAGGCCCGGTTTCCATTATATGGGCAGGAAACAGCATCTCCGCAGACAGCATCCGAAGTGTATTGCAGGAATTAAAAGGAAAGAGTGTATACATAAACGTAATTGCAAAAAATTTCGAAACACTGGAACCTGGCATTGGATTCCGTGCTCTTCGCAGTTTCATGAAAAAAGAATACGGTGAAGAATATGTAAAACGGGTGATCTGTACTGGCTCAGAGGGAAGCCATTTAGAAAAGCTGTGTAAGGTGAACGGATTTCACTTCCTTCCGTTTCCTGCTAACATCGGAGGGCGTTTTACGGCTCTTTCCCCGGTAGGGCTGTTCCCAATGGCTGTGGCAGGAATTGATATTGGTGCAATTGCCAAAGGTGCACAGCTCATGCGTCAGCGTCTTCTTAAAGAAAGCGCCTCTGAAAGTATGGCTCTGGAATATGCGGTGATAAGAAATCTGCTCTATCAAAAGGGGTTCAGCATGGAGATGCTTTCTTACTTCGAACCGCGGTATTTCCGCTTTGCAAAGTGGTGGATGCAGCTGTTTGGCGAAAGCGAAGGAAAAGACAACAAAGGCCTGTATCCTCTGTTTGGAAACTTTTCTGAGGATTTGCATTCCATCGGTCAGTTTTTACAGGATGGATCCAATGTGATATTTGAAACGTTCCTGGAAGTTCAGAATACAGGGTCATCTTATGTTCTGCACAATGATAATGTAGACGATCTGTTTGATTATTTAGACGGTAAGGATTTTGATGAAATAAACCGGGCAGCATTTGAGGCAACGATTACAGCACACAGTAAAAAGTTCCCCTGTGTGAAAATAAGCGTTCCTGCTGTTGATGAGGAAACCTTTGGCCAGCTGTTTTATTTCTTCGAGTTTGTATGTTATTTGTCAGCAAAGATTCTTGGGGTTAACCCGTTTGACCAGCCAGGTGTGGAAGCGTATAAACAGTATATGTTTCAGGCTCTGGGAAAAAACGAAAATAAGATTCAGGCAAACGGTTATGGGGCAGCTGTCTGTGGCAGAAGTGCCAGTGGTATCTCTTTTTAATATCAGGTGCATGAAAAACACTTGAAATAATAAGGCATCAGAGAAGGAGGAATTTTTTATGAAAAAAGGTTTTAAGAAAATTTGTTCGCTTGCCCTGGCTGTGGTAATGACAGCTTCTACACTGGCAGGCTGCGGCGGATCTAAGTCAGAAACGTCAGAAAGCAGTGCAGGCAGCAGCGCCGCAGCTGAAAGTACAACAGCAGGCACTGGGGGTACTCAGGCAGCAGCCACAGGCGGCGACGGTGTATTGGATATTGGGTATAATCAGATGGTGGAAAGTTTAACACCTTTCAGGGGTAATACTTTAAGAAATGCTCCATTTATGACTCAACTGTATGAATCTCTGGCAGTTGTAAATGAAATTCAGGAAATGGAGCCGCTGATTGCAAAATCATGGAAAACAGATGATGATGGATTTACATATAATATTGAAATCTGGGACAGAGTAAGTGATTCCGCAGGAAATAAAATCGATGCATCTGATATTGTCTGGTTTATGCAGGAATCCATGAAACGGGCATTAAAGCCTGTATTTGCAAAGGTTGAAAGTGTGGAACAGACTGGCGACTATACATTGACAGTTAAGATGAAATCCAATATTGTGGGTACATTTGAGTCTCTGTTAAGAGATACATACGCAATCTCAAAAAAAGCATTTGAAGCCAGCACTGATGAATTCGGTGCATCACTGGTTTCCACATCACCTTACATGATCACGGAATATACAGCAAATTCCAAGCTGTCTTTTGAAAAGAGAAGCGACTACTGGCAGGATGAAGCAAATATGCCAAAATGTGTACGTCCTTCTGTAAAGAAGCTCAGCTACCACTGTATTACAGAATCTTCCCAGATGGCAATTGCTCTGGAAACCGGTATTGTAGACATGGTAATGAATCTTGATCCTTCTTCTGTAAAACAGTTTGCTGACAACAAGGATTACACCGTTGAACTGGCAGATGGTTCTCAGGGATATCAGATGTTTTTCTCCGGCGCAGACAGCAGTGTAGTTGCAAATAATGTAAAACTGCGTCAGGCAATCTGCTACAGCATTGATGAGAATGGTCTGGTTGCAGGTCTTCTTCAGGGCTATGGTACACCAATGTATGATGTATGCCCTCCGATGTTTAACGGATTTAACCAGAAGTGGCTGGAAGAAGACTATTACAATTACAATGTTGACAAGGCAAAACAGCTGCTTGCAGATTCTGGCTATAACGGAGAATCAATCAGCATCCTTACAACCAGTAATACGTTGTCCCAGAGAATGGCGCAGATGCTCCAGAGCTACTTAATGGCAATCGGCATCAAGGTTGAATTAAAGATTGTTGATATGGCGTTATTTACTTCTATCCGTCTGGATGGTACTCAGTATGACATTGTACTTAATACAATTGGTGGAACATTCTTAAGTGACCACTGGTCTATCCGGTATGACCCTGCCGCTTATAAAACCGGAGATGCAACAAGCCGTCATGACAATACTCTGGCAGAACTTTTATATAAGACCTGGACACCAAGTGGCTATACAGAGGAAAACATTGATGCAGTTCATAAGTATATTAAGGATAATGCAATTGCCTATGGAATGTTTAATCCCCAGACGATTATAGTAATAAGAAAAGATGCAGGATTAGAAAAAGAAGTACTTGAGTACCAGGGTTATATTGCTCCGGCATCCAGTACATTTACCAATTACTAAAAATATCAGAAGCAGAACAGTTTTATACTAATTCTAAGCTGAGGTGCGCAGAGAAGCACAACAAGGCTGCGCACCAGTCAGCTTCAATGGAGAATAATATATGTTAAAATATGTATTGAAACGATTGATCTGGATGATACCGATAGTTCTGGGAGTTGCAATTCTGGTTTTTATTATGATGACCTTCTGCCCGGGAAAGCCGGAGGAAATTATCCTTGGTCCTTCCGCGACGGAAACAGAACTTGCTGCGAAACGTCTGGAACTGGGACTGGATGATCCGATTGTGCTTCGCCTCGGCCGGTATATGAGTGATGTTTTTATCCATTTTGACCTTGGAAAGTCCTGGCTGACCAATGTGGATATTACCAGTTCTATTAAGGAACGTCTTCCAAGAACATTGATGCTGACTATTACTACCTTATTAATATCCGTTGGTATTGGTATTCCATTGGGTGTGATAGCTGCAATCAAGCAGAATAAATGGCAGGATTCCCTGTGTATGGTGCTTGCACTGATTGGTGTGGCAATCCCCAATTTCTGGCTTGCGTTGCTGCTGGTTTTACAGTTTTCTGTAAAACTCAACTGGCTCCCTGCTTTGGGAATCGGAACCGGGCTGGCCGGAATTAAATTTTACATACTGCCTGCAATTTCCGGAAGTACAGGAGGTCTTGCAAGCTGCGCCAGACAAACCCGGTCTGCCATGTTAGATGTAATCCGTGCCGATTATATCACAACTGCCCGTTCAAAAGGGGTACCGGAACGGGATGTAATTATGAAACATGCCTTAAAAAACAGTTTAATCCCTATCATAACTGTTATGGGAACCATGTTTGGCCATTTCCTTGGAGGAGCGATGATCATTGAAACAATCTTTGCTATTCCAGGTATGGGCACCTATATTATCGGTGCTGTAAACAGCCGTGATTATCCCATCGTGCAGGGCGGCTCCATTTTCCTTGCAATCACATTCAGCTTCTGTATGCTTATTGTAGATTTACTTTATGCACTGGTAGATCCCCGAATCAAAGCGCAGTATGCATCAGGCAGGAAGAAAAGGAAGGTGAAAGCAAATGCCTAAGACGACCGGACATGCCAAGAATCAGGGTGGTTTTGCTGCTGTTATGAGACAGATGAGTAAGAATAAAGCGGCAATGCTTGGCCTTTTAATTCTTTCAACTGAAATCATCCTGGCAATCCTGGCACCTTACATTATTCCTTATGATTATTCATTTATGGACATGGCAAATATGTTTGCCACACCATCATTTTCCCATCCGTTTGGATGCGATGATATGGGAAGAGATATATTCAGCCGTGTGCTTTTTGGCGCAAGGTATTCCATTTCCATCGGTATTATAGCGGTTGCCATTGGTTCCGTTATTGGCTGTACCATTGGTGCAATTGCCGGTTTTTTCGGCGGGCAGGTGGACAATCTGATTATGCGTTTTTTGGATGTCATTCAGGCAATTCCGGGAATGCTTTTAATGATTGTTATTTCTGCCGTACTGGGACCTGGTTATTTTAATACAATCGTCGCATTATCCATAGGAAGTATTTCCGGTATGGCCAGAATGCTCCGTGCCCAGATGCTGAAGGAGAGGGAAAATGAATACATTGAAGCCGCACAGTCCATTAACTGCAGCAAATTCCGGATTATTACAAGCCATCTGCTTCCCAACTGTATTTCACCCATGATTGTATCTGCCACGATGGGAGTGGCGCAGACCATAACCATGGCCGCTGGTTTAAGCTTTATCGGTCTTGGTGTTCAGCCTCCTATTCCTGAATGGGGTGCCATGTTATCAGCAGCCCGCCAGTTTATTCGTCAGGCTCCTCATCTGGTTTATTTCCCAGGGCTTGCGATTGCAGTGACAGTACTTGCATTGAATTTACTGGGAGACGGCTTAAGAGATGCTCTCGATCCCAAATTGAAGAATTAAGGAAGGAGGAACAGCTGTGCATCAGAAAGAAATCAATACAGATATGCCGTTCCTTTCTATAAAGGACTTAAAGGTGGAATATAAATCGGATGGTCAGATTGTCCATGCCGTAAATGACGTAAGCCTTCAGCTTGAGAGGGGAAAAACCCTGGGACTGGTCGGTGAGACCGGTGCAGGGAAAACTACCATTGCAAAATCAATCCTTAGGATTTTACCCGATGTTGGCAGTCATATTGCAAATGGTGAGATTTACCTGGAAGGGGAAAATCTCTTGAAATTATCAGAAACTGACATGAGAAAGATTCGTGGAAACAAGGTTTCCATGATATTTCAGGATCCCATGACAGCGTTAAACCCGGTTCTTCGTGTCGGCGATCAGATCGCAGAGGTAGTGAGTCTGCACAGTGACAGCAACAATCGGGCAGAACATGAAAAACGGGCAAAGGAAATGCTTGAAATTGTAGGGATCCCTGCAGAGCGTTATTATTCATATCCCCATCAGTTTTCCGGCGGTATGAAGCAGAGAGTTGTCATTGCCATCGCATTGGCATGCAATCCCGACCTTCTTCTGGCAGATGAACCAACGACGGCTCTCGATGTGACTATACAGGCTCAGGTGCTTGATCTGATTGCAGAGTTAAGAAACAAATATAACACAGCCATGCTGTTAATTACCCATGATATGGGTGTTGTTGCACAGGTATGTGATACTGTGGCAGTCATCTATGCTGGCAGTATTATTGAGTATGGAACGAAACAGCAGATCTTTAAACACCCCTCCCATCCATATACCATCGGTCTGTTCGGCGCAATCCCTGACATGAACGAGGATGAGGAATGGCTGCACCCAATTGACGGACTGCCGCCGGATCCAACCAACCTGCCGCAGGGCTGCTCCTTTGCACCAAGATGCAAATTTGCAACAGATGCATGCCGGAAGGAGCCAATCAGCATGAACAAGACTCAGGATGGACACGATTGCCGCTGCAGCCGTATTGAAGCGGTTATGAAGGGGGAGGATTAAATGAATCCGGTTATTGAAGTAAAGAATTTAAAAAAATATTTTACAACTCCCCGCGGTATGCTTCACGCTGTTGATGACGTCACTTTTACCATTGAAAAAGGACGTACTCTGGGCGTTGTAGGAGAGTCAGGCTGCGGAAAATCCACACTGGGAAGAACCATTATCCATCTCCATGAAAGTACGGAAGGACAGATTTTATTAAACGGAAAAGATGTCACCAACTTAAAGGGGAAGGAATTACGGCAGGCTCGTGAAAAGATGCAGATTATTTTCCAGGATCCATACTCCTCTCTTGATCCACGTAAAACCATAGACAGTACGATCCGGGAACCCCTGATTGTATCAAGGCGTTTTACAAAAAGCCAGATTGATCAGAAAACACAGGAATTAATGGATCTGGTTGGTATAGATGAACGGTTGAGAAAAGCATACCCCCATGAACTTGACGGCGGACGCAGACAGCGTGTGGGTATTGCCCGTGCGCTTGCATTAGAGCCTGAGTTTGTAGTATGTGATGAGCCAGTATCCGCTCTTGATGTATCAATCCAGGCACAGGTACTCAATCTTTTAAAGAAGCTCCAGAAGGAAAAGGGCCTGACCTATATGTTTGTTACTCATGACATGTCAGTGGTACGCCATATTTCCGATGATATTTGTGTTATGTACTTAGGACAGGTTGTTGAAAAATGCTCTTCGAAGGAACTGTTTCAAAACCCGCTTCATCCTTATACAAGAGCATTGCTTTCTGCAATCCCTTCCACAGATATTGATAAACCCAATAAGCGTGAGATTCTGCGCGGTGAAATCACATCGCCGGTCAATCCAAAACCAGGCTGCCGCTTTGCGGCCCGCTGTCCCTATGCGAAAGAGGAGTGCTTAAAACAGCAGAAGCAGGAAGAAGTATCCCCTGGACATTTCGTGACATGCTGCCGCCTGCAGGAAATAAGTTCCTCATATAATTAAGGAAAAAGACTCCAAAAACGCTAAGGAAGAATCCGTGTTTTTGGAGTCTTTCTGGCAGGATCAGAAATGAAGGTCGCCTGCGTTATAGGTCTGGATTTTGTTACTGAAACGCATCTGTATTTCATCTAAGTGCTGTTTGGAATAGGTGAGATAAATCAGGTCTTTTGGCGGCCAGTGAAGCATCATGTCAAACCGGTCTTCGTCTGTTAAAGCTGTTTTTGAAATGTAGATATAGAGTGATCCGGTATTCCTGGAATCTTTTCTGGTAAACAGCTTCGTTCCTGCAACACCCATTTCTCCAACTTCATCCCAGGTGAAGGATTGAATGGTTTTCCAGGGAAGAAAGCAGCGAACGCCTGTCTGGTCCACACAAACGGAAGCAGCGTAGGTGAGCATTGGTTTTACAAAGAGAAGTCCGACCAGAAAAAATACTGCAGCTGACCCCAAACGGTGAAGGATGATCAGGCTGATAACAATCATAAGAGAAAACAGGACGGTTGCAAAGCTTACTGCCGCCTTAAAGGGATCGACAAGGTATGTTTTTTTCATATGGTAATAGTCCTCTCCTTAAATTAAACAATTTAAATAATTAATACCATTATAACCAATGAACGGTATTGTGTCAAATTGCAAGAGATAAGAAAAAATAAAAATAAATGGAGGTATTTGATATGGAATTGTACAAGGACCCACATCAACCGATAGAAGCGAGAGTGGAGGATCTTCTTTCCAGAATGACTCTTGAAGAGAAGGTTGCCCAATTATGTGGTGATTTACCGGCTTCATTTATTGAAGATGGAAAAGTAAATACTGAGCTTTTAAAAGAGAAGTTCCCTGACGGTCATGGACGCTTTACTCAGTATTCCATAGTTGGTCTGGTAAGACCGGAGCAGATTTCCAGAATCAGCAACCAGATCCAGCGTTATTTTGTGGAAGAGACCAGACTTGGAATACCGGTTGCGTTACAGGCAGAGAATCTTTGCGGTTATCCTGCAGCGGGCGGCACCCTTTTCCCGGCAATGATCAATATGGGCTGTACCTGGGAACCGGAGCTTGCCAGTAAGATGAGTGAAATTATCGGACAGGAGAGCCGCAGTGTGGGAATTACCTCCGCCATGAGCCCGGTAATCGATATTGTTCAGGATCCCAGGTGGGGTAGAACGTATGAGACCTTTGGAGAAGATCCTTATCTGACCAGTCAGTTCGGCGTTCATTATGTAAAAGGAATGCAGGAGCAGGGCGTCAGCTGTATCGCAAAGCATTTCCTGGGATATTCCTCAACACAGGGCGGTTTAAATACTTCAGCATGCCGTATGGGGAAACGGGAGCTTTATGAGATATTTGCAACACCTTTTGAAGCAGCGGATAAGCTGGCAGGACTGGATGCCATGATGGCGAATTATGGAGAGATAGATGGGCTTCCTGTGATTGTGAACAAGGATATTATTGAAAATCTGCTTCGCAAGACCATGGGCTTTGATGGAGTTTTAACCTCTGACGGTGCGGCAGTACTGAAAACCTACCAATACTTTAAGGTTGCAAAAACCTATGAAGAGGCAGGATATCTGGCAAAAAAAGCGGGTACGGACACAGAGATCCCTGTAGGAGCAGCCTTCCGTCAGCTGCCAGGATATGTACGTTCTGGCGAACTCAGTGAAGAATGCATTGATGCTTCTGTACGCCGTGTGCTTACCGTAAAATTCAAACACGGTCTGTTTGAGAATCCATATTGCGAAGAAGAAAAGGTTACGATGGCATTATGCAATGATTCTAAGAATGAACTGAGTGAAGAAATTGCAGCCAAATCTATGGTTCTGTTAAAAAATGATGGTGTACTCCCTCTTAAAAAAGGAACAAAGGTGGCGCTTATTGGCCCTCATGGGGATTCACTGCGGTATCCGGTGAGCGGTTACACCTATCCGGCTTATGTGGAAATGATGAAGGCAGGTGCCAGCGGTCAGTCAACTGGTTTTAACGGCCTGGCTGATGAGCAGGAAAAAGCACAGAGCAGTGACAAGAAATACAAAGGACCTTTTGCAGTCATGTTTGATATGTTCTCAAAGGAAGAACAGGACGCCATGAACGATATGGAATCAGCGTTAAGAAGAACAGGAACACGCAGTTTAAAAGAAGTTCTTACAGAGCGCTTCACCGTATCTTATGCACAGGGCTGCAGCATTATCGGAGAAGAGACAGATGGTTTTGCAGAAGCAGTGGAAGCAGCCAGAGAGTCAGATGTGATTGTGATGGCATGCGGCGGAAACTCAGGCTGGGTCAATGTAACCGGAGGTGAGGGGAAAGACCGTCAGTTCCTTGATCTGCCAGGTGTTCAGCAGAAGCTTTTGGAAGCAGTTGCAGCAACAGGCAAACCAGTAGTTCTGGTGCTTTATGGACCAGGTGTATTTGCTGTTAACTGGGCACAGGAAAACTGCGGAGCAATCCTGCAGGCATTTATGCCCGGACCGTTTGCTGGTAAGGTTATTACCGATGTGTTAGACGGAAGCACAAATCCCGGAGGAAAGATGACAATGACTGTGCCGAGAACAACCGGACAAATCCCCATCTATTATAACCACCGCATCGGATCCGGCTATAATAGCGGAGGAGATATCACCGCTTCTTCCATCTTTTCCGGAGGATATGTGGATGGTCCTGCTGATCCCCTCTACAGTTTTGGACATGGTCTCAGCTATACCACATTTGAGCTTTCTGATCTGAAATTATCTGCAGTTGAAATTCCCACAGACGGAAAACTGGAAATCAGCTGTAATGTAAAAAATACCGGCGATGTTGCCGGCGATGAAGTGGTACAGCTTTATACCAGTTTTACTGAGGCACATGTTACCCGTCCAAACAAGCAGCTTTCCGGATTCCTGCGCATGTCTCTGAAACCAGGTGAGGAAAAGCAGGTTGTATTCCATCTGGATATGGCACAGCTTGGGTATTACAACGAATGTATGGAATTTGTGGTTGAACCGGGAACAATGCATCTCATGCTTGGTACAAGTTCTGCAAATCTTCCATTAAACAGCAGTGTACTTCTGACTGGAAAACCGGCAGAAGTAATGGGCAGACGTTCATATGTATGCCAGACAGAACTGCGCTAGTCTTAAAAAATGGAGGTCAGCTAAAAACTATGGCTGGCCTCTTAAATGTATTTTTACCGCTTTGCGGGAAAGGAAGAAAGACTTATGGATAAAAAGCCACATATTATTATTTTTAATCCAGATGAAATGCGCTCTGACTGTCTTGCTCATCTGGGGCAGAATAAGGCCGCCAAAACTCCGTTTTTAGATGAATTTGCCAGGTCGGAAGGTGTGTCGTTTCGCAATGCATTCTGTCAGAATACGGTCTGCGTTCCCAGCAGATGCAGTTTTTTTACTGGTCTCTACCCTCATGTTAACGGTCATCGTACCATGCAGCATTTGCTGCGCAGTCATGAGGAAAGCCTTTTTTCCGAACTGAAGGAAGCTGGTTATTATGTTTGGATGAATACCCGGAATGATTTAATTGCAGGACAGGTACCAGGTCTCATGGAAGCGCACGCAACGGAGATCTATTATGGAGAGGAATGTCCCAAGTCACCGGGTCCGGAAAATAAAGATTTCCGGGGTAAGCTTGGAAATAAGAACTACTATTCACATTACGAAGGCCGCTTGTTAACGGATGAGAACGGAATCCATTATTCTGAAGATGATGGAGTAGTGGATGCAGCGATTGACCGGATCCTTCATCCGGTAACGGATCAGCCTCTTTGTATGTTTCTTGGCCTGATGTATCCTCACACTCCCTATGCAGTGGAGGAACCGTATTTTTCCGCTATTGACCGAAAAAAGCTTCCCAGACGGGCAAGCGCCGGAAGAGATAAGCCCCAGATGGAGTTCACGCTTAAAAAACTGATGGCAATGGATTCTTATACGGAGGAGGATTGGGACGAGCTGCGGGCCTGTTATTTAGGAATGTGCATGAAGGTGGATGATCAGTTCAGCCGTTTATGTAATGCGCTGAAGGAAGCGGGGATTTACGATGATTGCGCGATCTTTTTTCTCAGTGATCACGGGGACTATGCCGGTGATTTTGATTTGCCGGAAAAATCCCAGAATACCTTTGAAGATTGCCTGACCAGGGTTCCCCTGCTTATAAAACCTCCAAAGGGAGAGACGGTTGATGCCGGAATCTCCGATTCGCTGGTAGAACTGGTGGATTTTTATGCCACTGTGATGGATTATGCTGATGCAGCCCCCGGCCATGATCATTTTGGGCGGAGTCTCAGGCCTGTTCTTGCGGACCGGAGCAGACAATTGCGTGAATATGTTTTCTGCGAGGGCGGCAGAATGCCATGGGAAACACAGGCTGATGAATATCATCCGGCAGCCGGCAGTTCCGGTGTAATACCTGAAACCAGCATGTACTGGCCCAGGCAGACAGCACAGCTGAATGCAGATGCCCACTGTAAAGGAACTATGATACGGAATCATGCTTATAAATATGTTCACCGGTCAAACGGACACCATGAATTTTATGACCTTAAGTCTGACCCTCTTGAAGAAAATAATGTTTACGGAGACTCTGTGAATGAAACGAAAACCATTGAACTGAAGCTTCGTCTTCTGGACTGGTATCAGCAGACCTGCGACATCGTCCCAAGGGATTGTGACAGACGTTTGAGCGATCGTATGATGTGGGCGAAAATAAAGCAGTATTGTCCGCCCCACCTTGAGGAAAAGGTGTGGGAGATGATTCGGGATGGAAAGGGTATGGCTTATATCAGAGCGCAATTAGCGGAAGATATTGAATGAGGAGCAAAACAAAGGGAGGCTACAGTCTATAAGGAGAAAGTAAAATTATGAGTAAAAAAGATATACTGATATATATTTCAGACCAGCATTCATGGCAGCAACAGGGATATGCAGGAGACCGGCTGGTACGAACACCAAATCTGGACCGGATCGCAGCATCTGGTACTGTCATGATGAACAGCTATACCTCCTATCCCCTATGTGTTCCTGCGCGAATGTCTATGATGAGTGGTCAATTGGCGAGCCACTGTGGAGTGATGAGTAACTTGGCTGCACTGGATTCCAACCGCGTAACATTTGCCCATTGTCTGAATGCCGGTGGTTATGAGACTATACTTTGTGGCAGAATGCATTTTGTGGGTCCGGATCAGCGCCATGGCTTTTCGCAAAGAATTGCCGGTGAGCAGACTCCGATATTTCATAATCGACCCAATGCCGCATTTGCCGCGGAACGGGGTGTTCATGATAAGACGCCTCAGGGCGGAGTTTCCAGCCTGAGTGTAATTGGAGCAGGTAATTCACCCACTCTTGAGTATGATCGTTATGTAGTATCTGAAGCAGTCTCTTACCTCTCGGGTTGTTATAATGCTCCGCAGCTCTTGTGTGTTGGCACATATGGACCACACCATCCTTATGTAGCTCCTAAAGAGTTGTATGAGTATTATTTGGAAAAGGTCGACATACCAGATGATACGTTTGATTATCCTGAACATCCTGCCATCAACGGCAAGATACTGCGTGATTGTGATCTTGAAGTTATACGTGCAGTTCGTGCTTCCTACTACGGAATGGTTGAATTCGAAGATCAGCAGATCGGAATCGTTTATGATGCGTTTTGTGATTATCTTAAAAGGAACGAAAGGGAAGGCATCTTTGTCTATGTATCAGACCATGGAGAACAGGCAGGCTACCGCGGTTATTATGGTAAAGGAACTTTCTATGAACCCTCAGCGCATATACCAATGATATTTACCGGCGATGGAATCGATAAGGGAAAAATCCTTCAGGGTGCGACCTCTTTGATGGATCTGGGTCCAACTATCTGTGATTTGGCCGGTACAATGCTTCCGCCCGATGCAGATGGTGTCAGTGTGTATCGTCAGCTTACTGGAGGGCCAGACAATACAGAGCGTATGGTGGTAAGTGAGAACGGTGGAGAGAAGGATTATTTCTCCGGAGACTTCTCCTATGGGCAGATGGTAAAATGGAAGCAGTATAAGTTCATTCATTATTATGGTTTTGATGAAGCAGATGTTTTATATGATCTGGCTGCTGACTCAAATGAATCCCAAAATATCATTAACATGCATCTGGATATTGCGCAGAAAATGCGTAATTATTTAAAGGTGGCATGTAAATTACCGGTTTATGAGATTAAAGCAAATGCAGATAAGCTGGAAAATAATTTGAAAGTACTTACTAAATGCAGCTTTGACAGTGACGAGCGGTGGAAAGCCCCTGAATGTGCCAGACATAATCCTGAATTCATAGTTAAAAGCAAGCTGACCAAATGATTTAGTTTGTCTCATGAGATATAGCTGCATACCAGAATTATGCAGTTCTATTTGCTCATTTTAGTGGTACGAAAGGTAGAAAAATGGATAGTAGTATAAATTTAGGAGAAGAAAGTGTAGGAAAGCTGCTCTTGAAGCTTGCAATACCTTCGGTCATAGCGCAGCTGGTCAGTATGTTATACAATGTGGTAGACAGAATCTATATCGGACACATGCCGGAGACAGGCGATTTAGCTTTGACCGGTCTGGGCCTGTGCTTTCCAGTCATTATGATTATTTCGGCTTTTGCAGGTATGATCGGTCAGGGAGGTGCACCCAGAATTGCTATTTTTATGGGTAAAGGACAGCAGGAGGCTGCGGAAGAGGTGCTAGGAAATTGTGTGACGGTTTTAATCATTTTATCACTGTTACTAACAATTATTTTAGAATTATCATTGGAGCCAGTTTTACGGATATTTGGGGCAAGTGATAACAGCCTGACATATGCTCTTCCCTATTTGCGTGTTTATATCCTGGGAACTGTTTTTGTTATGCTTACAATGGGACTAAATGCTCTCATTATCACCCAGGGCTATTCAGGGATCGGTATGGCGACTGTTATGATTGGTGCAATTTTAAATATCCTATTGGATCCGCTTTTTATCTTTGTATTTAAAATGGGTGTTGTGGGGGCAGCTGTTGCAACTGTTATTTCACAAATGGTATCAGCATTATGGGTATTACATATTCTGATTTCGTGTAAGACAAATTTAAAAATAAGATCTAATTGCCTGATGATCAGGCCAGCTGTAATAATACCTGTAATATCTTTGGGCTTTTCTACTTTTATTATGACAGCTACGGAAAGCGCTTTAAGTATTGTATTTAATATATCACTTGCAAAGTATGGAGGTGATCTGGCAGTTGGTGCAATGACGATTATCGCAAGTCTTATGCAATTTCAGACGCTTCCCGCTCAAGGGATTGCACAGGGCGCACAACCTATTATAAGTTTTAATTATGGGGCGGGTAAAGTAAAACGAGTTCGGAAAACATGTCAGTTGCTGTTTTTATTAGATTTTGGTTACACCTTTATCTTTTGGATTTTGATTTATTGTTTCTCTGAATCTTTTGTAAAAATTTTTAATAACAGTTCTCAGGAATTAATAACAATATCTGTGGAAGCAATCCATGTTTATTTTGCAGTTTCCGGTATATTTGGAATCTTAATAGCAATTCAAAGGATATTTAATGCTCTTGGACAGGCGAAACTGTCTCTTATTATTGCATGTTTAAGAAAACTTATTTTGCTTATTCCCCTGATTTATCTTTTACCCATGTTTTTTGATGATAAGCTGTTTGCTGTGTTTCTGGCAGAGCCAGTCTCTGATTTTTTGTCGATTAGTATTGCAATTATATTATTTGTATTGAATATCAAAAAAATTCTACTACGAGAATGCTCTCATGAAGTTATTCGATGAAAGTTTTTAAATCATTTTGTACCGCAGCAGCAGCAGCGCCTAAAGCACCGCTATAGGTATCGGGCTCAACAAACATAAAGTTGGTATCAATATCAGTGGCTGTATATAAATTCCGATGGATGACATCCATGAGCTGATCTTTATTCTTCTGATTCTGGAAGATGTATCCGTCAATCAGAATACATTTGGGTCTTACGAAATTATCAATATTGGCAATTCCAATTCCCATGTGATAGACCGCATCTTCCAGGATCTCATCCACACTCTGATCTCCTTCAGACTGGGCTTTAATTATCTCATATATGGTTGGAGATTCAGGATTTTCGCATATGCCGCGAAGAATATCTGCCTTGCCATTGTTCAGTTCGCTGATGCAATTGGAAATGATGGCCCGTTCACTTGAAAATGCCTCAAGGCAGCCGTGGTTTCCGCATCTGCAGAG
>SVDS01000121.1 GCA_015057715.1 Paenibacillaceae bacterium | reverse complement strand
GATTTGGGGGAGAGTATCCCGTTTGAAAAATTTTATGAGCGGATTGCCAAAGGGGCAGCACCTTATACCTCTCAGGTTAATGTTGAGGAATACTGCAATTTCTTTGAGCCGATCTTAAAAGAAGGAAAGGATATTCTGCATCTGGCCCTGTCTTCCGGGATTTCCGGTACTTATAATTCCGCCTGTGTGGCAGCAAGAGAGATGCGCCAGAGATATCCGGAGAAGACCATTATCATCCTGGATACACTTGGGGCCTCCTCTGGTTATGGACTTTTAACCGATGCAGCAGCGGATTTACGGGATGATGGAGCCACATTAGAGGCGGCAGCAGAATGGGTTATGAATAACCGGCTTTCTGTACACCATTGGTTTTTCTCTACGGATCTTACCAGCTTTAAACGGGGAGGAAGAATATCTGCCACCTCTGCCATGCTTGGAACTGTTTTAAATATCTGCCCTCTCATGAATATAGATGATACCGGACATCTGATTCCAAGGCAGAAAATAAGGACAAAAAAAAGAGCCATTCAGGAAATGGTAAAAATGATGGAACTCCATGCCCAAAATGGTTCCCGCTATAACGGAAAATGTGTGATTGCCCACTCTGCCTGTGAGGCCGATGCAAAAGAGGTGGCAGCACTCGTTGAGAGCCGCTTCCCCATGCTGTCAGAAAAAGTGATTATTAACAGCATTGGCTGCGTAATCGGTTCTCACACAGGTCCTGGAACGGTGGCGCTATTCTTTTTCGGAGATAAAAGAACGGATTAGTTTCTTAATTACCCATAATCTGGGCAATCATACGATTGGGCAGGCAGACAATGCTTTCCCCTGTCTGTTCAATTGTGCCCTGATGGATACAGATTTTATCGGGACAGGTTGCATCGGAGACGTGCACCTTTCCGCCTTGAATTACTATGCGGTTGGTTCCGCTCTGATATCCGTTTACTAAAATCTCTGTATCATGGTTTAAATCCAGCTTTTCAACAACTTTCCCATCTACCGTAATCTCAAGATATCTGGCAGGCTTTGAAAAAATGATCTTGTTCACAATGAGGAGAATGCAGGATATTGCTACAATAATAACAATTAATATGACTTCTTTCTTATGCTTTTTAATTTCCATTCTAACAGATCCTCTTACTTATATTCTATAAATCATAAACAGAATGGCTTTATAACAAGCCCTGTTCCATTATAACACAGATTCCTAATTCCTTCCAAATATAATTAAAATTTCATAAAGTCGTTGCCGTAACCGTTAAGAATGTGTTAAAATAAAGTCAAACTTTATAAAACAGGAGGAGATATGAATAAAAGTAACGCAAATGCTAAACGAAATGGATTTATTGGGTTAGGAGCCATGATTTTACTGGCTGGCGCTACTGTTTTTGGAACAGATCCACTTTATAAGGCAATTGACAACAGTGTTAGACCCGAAATCTATGTTCCGGGTACCTATACAGGTACTGCGAGAGGCTACGGCGGGATTGTCACCGCAGATGTAACAGTATCAGGAAAGACCATTGACTCCATTGTTATAAATGGAGAGAAGGAAACTCTGCTCAATATGGTATTGCCAGGGTTAACGGATTCCATACTTGGAAAGCAGTCCACAGAGGTGGATGCAGTTTCCGGGGCGACGCTTAGCAGTAATGCAATAAAGGAAGCAGTGGATCAGGCTCTTGCCAAGGCAAGGGGAGAAAAGCCGGAAGATGTGCCGGAGACAACAGAAGAGGCATCTGAGACTTCCGCTTCTTTAAAAGATGGAACCTATACTTATGAATCACCGGAATTTGATGAGAACGGATTCAAAGACCAGGTGAGTATGACCGTTAAGGGGAATGCGATTACAGCCCTTACCTGGGACTGCATAAAGGAAGACGGAACTAAAAAGAGCCAGCTTTCCATGGATGGAAAGTATGTAATGACCGAGAAAGGTCCCAAGTGGCATGAACAGGCAGAAGCAGTGGTAGGCTATGTTTTAGAGCATCAGTCCCTGGACGGATTGGTGAATGAAAAAGGCTATACCGATTCTGTATCTTCTGTCAGCATTAATTTAATGGGCTTTGTAAACGGAGTAAAAGACTGCTTAACTCAGGCCGCCGGTGAAGTTGAGAGCCAGGCATCAGCCTTAAAAGAAGGAACCTATACTTACGAATCACCCAAGTTTGATGAGAACGGATTTAAAGATCAGGTTAGTATGACTATTAAGGGGAATGCAATTACAGCCCTTACCTGGGACTGCATAAAGGAAGACGGAACCAAAAAGAGCCAGCTTTCCATGGATGGAAAGTATGTAATGACAGAAAAAGGGCCTAAGTGGCATGAACAGGCAGAAGCAGTGGTAGGTTATGTTTTAGAGCATCAGTCCCTGGACGGATTGGTGAATGAAAAAGGCTATACCGATTCCGTATCCTCTGTCAGCATCAACTTAATGGGATTTGTAAACGGAGTAAAAGACTGCTTATCTCAGGCAGCCAGTGAAGGTGAAAGCCAGGCAGCAGCGTTAAAAGAAGGAACCTATACTTATAAATCCCCCAAGTTTGATGAGAACGGATTCAAAGACCAGGTGAGTATGACCATTAAGGGGAATGCGATTACAGCTCTTACCTGGGACTGCATAAAGGAAGACGGATCCAAAAAGAGCCAGCTTTCCATGGATGGAAAGTATGTAATGACCGAGAAAGGTCCGAAGTGGCACGAACAGGCAGAAGCGGTTGTGGGCTATGTGCTGGAGCACCAGTCTTTAGAAGGTCTTGTGAATGATAAAGGTTATACCGATTCCGTATCCTCTGTCAGCATTAACTTAATGGGCTTTGTAAACGGCGTAAAGGATTGTTTAACTCAGGCATCCAGTGAAGGAAAGAGCCAGGCAACAGAGTTAAAAGAAGGAACCTATACTTACGAATCACCGGAATTTGATAAGAACGGATTTAAAGATCAGGTAAGTATAACCGTTAAGGGGAATGCGATTACAGCTCTTACCTGGGACTGCATAAAGGAAGACGGATCCAAAAAGAGCCAGCTTTCCATGGACGGAAAGTATGTAATGACCGAGAAAGGTCCCAAGTGGCATGAACAGGCAGAAGCAGTGGTAGGTTATGTTTTAGAACACCAGTCACTGGACGGATTGGTGAATGAAAAAGGTTATACCGATTCCGTATCCTCTGTCAGCATCAATTTGATGGGATTTGTTAACGGAGTGAAAGACTGCTTAACCCAGGCGTCAAAACAGTAGAAGTGTATAATCCCGGAAACCGGCAGGAAAAGCCCTTTTCCGGGATTTTTCTTTTTACACAGGTGGGCAAGTGTGATAAGATAAAATCTGCAGGTTAAAAAAAGGAGATTTGAAATGAATAAAAAGAAATCGGCACACATGGCCGCACTTTACGGAATGCTGATTGCGCTTGCCTTTGTTCTCAGTTTTGTTGAAAGTCTCATTCCTATTTCCCTGGGCATTCCGGGAGTAAAACTGGGACTGGCAAATCTGGTGACAGTTGTGGGTCTTTATACGGTAGGAACCACAGGAACCGTAGTTGTTTCTCTTCTTAGAATCGTGTTGACAGGATTTACATTTGGTAACTTATTTGCCATGCTCTACAGCCTGGCTGGCTGGGGGCTGAGCATTGTCATTATGATTCTTTGTAAAAAAAAGAAATGGTTTGGAACTTCGGGAATCAGTATTCTTGGCGGAATTGGTCATAATATTGGTCAGATTACGGTTGCGGCATTTGTGGTAAAGCAGGCGGGGGTATTCTTTTATCTCCCAATGCTGTTAATAGCAGGTACGGCAGCAGGGCTTGTCATTGGCATACTGGGGTCTATGATTATCAGCAGAATTAAAATTGTTATAAAAAAATTGTATTAAATCAGAAAGATATTGTATTGTGTTAAGGCTTTGTCAAAGGTATAATGGGAGAGACAAAAGATGGAATGAAATCCAGGAGGAATAGCAGAATGATTGATAAGGCAATTAAGAAACTGGTAACTTATGGGCTGGATACAGGGCTGATCAGTGAGGATGACCGTTATTATGCAGTAAATCAGATTCTCGACGTATTGTGGATGGACGAGTATGAAGAACCCCAGGATGAACCGGGGGATATAGATTTGGAGAAGGTGTTGGCCGAACTGCTGGACTATGCCTTTGAAACTGGTATCATTCCTGAAAACAGCATTACATACAGGGATTTGTTTGACACCAAGCTGATGAACTGTCTGATGCCAAGACCAAGTGAAGTGGAAACCAGATTCTGGGGCTTATACAATCATCAGTCGCCTGAGGCAGCTACTGAATATTATTATAAACTGAGCCAGGATTCTGATTATATCAGGCGGTATCGGATTAAGAAGGATATGAGATGGGTAACTGCTTCCAAATATGGAGATCTGGATATCACCATCAATTTATCAAAGCCGGAAAAAGATCCCAAAGCAATCGCTGCAGCGAAGCTTGCAAAACAAAGCGGTTATCCCAAATGTCAGCTTTGCATGGAAAACGAGGGGTATGCAGGGAGAACAGATCATCCAGCCAGAAACAATCACAGAATCATTCGTTTAGAAATCAATCACAGTCAGTGGGGATTTCAATATTCTCCATACGTTTACTATAATGAACACTGTATTGTTTTCAATGGAAAACATACACCTATGAAGATCGAAAGAGATACCTTCGTGAAATTATTTGATTTTGTAAAGCAGTTTCCTCATTATTTTCTGGGGTCCAATGCAGACCTTCCCATTGTAGGAGGATCCATTTTATCCCACGACCATTTCCAGGGAGGCAATTATGATTTTGCAATGGCGAAAGCGAAGGAGGAAGAACTGTTTTGCATCAAGGGGTTTGAACATGTGACAGCCGGCATTGTGAAATGGCCTATGACTGTTTTACGTACAAGAAGCAGGAATCCGGAGAATTTAATAGAACTTGGAACAAAAGTGCTGGAAGCATGGAGAGCCTATACCGATGAATCTTTGTTTGTATTTGCAAACACCGAAGGACAACCTCATAATACCATCACCCCTATTGCAAGAAAACGTGGAGATGAATACGAACTTGATCTGGTACTGAGGAATAATATTACAACGGAAGAATATCCTTATGGTGTTTATCATCCTCACGAAGAACTGCACCACATTAAGAAAGAAAACATCGGGTTAATTGAAGTAATGGGACTTGCAGTCCTTCCGTCAAGACTAAAGGCTGAGTTAAATCTCATATCAGAATACCTGATTGAAGGCAAAGACATAAGAAGCAGTGAAGAAATTGAAAAACATGCTGACTGGGTCGATTCCTTCCGTGCAGGGTACCAGTCTTTTACCAAAGACAATGTGGAAGAGATCTTAGAAAAAGAGGTTGGTCTGGTCTTTGAGCGGGTGCTTGAAGACGCAGGTGTGTTTAAATACGATGAGGCAGGAAGAGCCGGATTTAAGCGTTTTCTCACCAGCATGGGGTTTGAATCCGTGTCACAATAGAAAGACTGTGAGACTATCAGAGAGAATCATGTTTGTAATTATCTTCCCTTTGAGTTATATTCTAGTGGGAACGGATGGAAATCTTTTCGTTCACTGAATACGGGACCGGACTGATGAGCCGGAGGGGGACATATTAACAGTCATGAAGCAGATAGAAAATAAAACACTGAGAACGCTTACGGAGTATGGACTGATTACGTTCAGTATCTGGATTATGGTGGTGGGGATTTACTTTTTTAAATTTCCCAATAATTTTGCTTTCGGAGGTGTGACCGGGTTTGCGACTGTGATCAGCGCATTAACCCATTGGTCAGCAAGTCAGTTCACGACGATTGTGAACACGGTACTGCTTGTACTTGGATTTCTGTTTTTGGGAAAAAGTTTTGGTGTTAAGACTGTTTATGCCAGTGTCCTGATGTCGGTTTTTTTATATATTCTGGAAAAGTTTTGCCCGATTTCCGGACCACTGACAAAAGAACCGTTGCTGGAACTTATTTTTGCCATACTTTTGCCAAGCGTTGGAACGGCGATCCTGTTTAATATCGGAGCATCCAGCGGAGGTACGGATATTATAGCGATGATCCTAAAACGATATACCAGCTTTAATATCGGGACAGTATTATTATTAGTGGATGTAACCGGAGTGATTATGGCTTATTTTGTTTTCGGACCGGAAACCGGACTGTTTTCTTCCCTGGGACTGATGGCAAAATCCCTGGTAATTGACGATGTCATTGAGAATATGAATCTTTGCAAGTGCTTCAGCATCATCTGTGATGATCCAGCTCCCATTTGTGATTATATTATTCATGGCCTCAATCGAAGCGCTACGGTATATGAAGCTCAGGGGGCTTTCAGCCATCATAAAAAGACGGTGATTCTTACAACGATGAAGCGTTCTCAGGCGCTGAAGCTGAGGAATTATATTCGAAATGTGGAACCGTCAGCATTTGTGCTCATTTCTAATTCAAGTGAAATTATAGGCAAGGGATTTCTTGCCAGTTAAAAGATAAAAAAACCGAAGGACGAATGTTCTTCGGTTTTTTGCATAATAAATGCTGTTTATATTAGTACAAATAAGTTGAAAATGACGAAAATGCACTTTAACACTTTAAAAACACATAAATTTAAAGTAATAAAATTGACGGAGGTTATTTTTTGTAGTATGATACAAATTAAGTTCTAAACAGGACTAGTTTTAGAAGGAAGAGGAGAGAAATTATGAAAAAGAAAGCGAAAGCATTATCCCTGGCTCTTGCAAGCGTTATGATGTTATCTCTTGCTGCATGCTCCGGTAAGGCGCCGGAAAAAACGGAGACAACGGCTGGCACCACCGCAGCACAGAGTTCTGAAAAAGCAAGCGAGGCAGCAACCACTGCAGCTGCAAAAACAGCAGATGGAAAACAGTATAAGATCGGAGTTCTTCAGCTGGTTCAGCATACGGCTCTTGATGCTTCTAATAAAGGATTTATTAAAGCCCTTGATGACGCTGGATTAAACTATACCGTTGATCAGCAGAATGCTTCTGGTGACCAGCCAACCTGCCAGACCATTGCAAGCAAGCTGGTAAATGATGGAGATGATTTAATTCTTGCCATAGCAACACCGGCAGCTCAGGCTGTAGCAGGCGCAACCAGTGAGATTCCGGTTCTTATAACCGCTGTAACCGATCCGGCTGCTTCTGATCTGGTTGAAAGCAATGAAGTGCCAGGAGGCAATATTACAGGTACCTCAGATCTGACTCCTGTAAAAGAACAGATCTCATTATTAAAGAAGATTCTTCCAGATGCCAAGACAGTGGGTGTCCTTTACTGTACTGCAGAATCCAATTCTGAAATCCAGGCAAAGATGGCAAAAGAAGCAATTGAAGCTGCAGGAATGACAGCGGTGGACTATACCGTTTCAAGTTCCAATGAGATTCAGACCGTTGTTACCTCCATGGTTGGAAAAGTAGATGCCATATATGCACCGACGGATAATACCATTGCAGCTGGTATGACTACAGTAGCGATGATTGCCAATGAAAATAAAATTCCTACAATCTGCGGAGAAGAAGGAATGGTAAAAGCAGGCGGACTTGCAACATATGGTATTGATTACTATGAGCTTGGTTATTTAACCGGCAAGCAGGCAGTGAAAATCTTAACCGAGGGTGCAGATGTTTCTAAAATGCCGATTGAATACCTTCCGCTTGAGAAGTGCAAACTGTCTGTAAATGAAGAAACAGCAAAGACACTGGGAATTGATTTATCCGGTCTTAAATAAGAAGAATCATAAATGGAAGAATTGAGCAGGCGGTCTGGAAAACGACCGCCTGTAATCCATAGATGCTTTACATAAAAGATGAATCAGACATTTTTTATGTAAGGCATTTATGCCTGTGAAAAGAAAATATGCGGAGGAATAATAGATGAGTGGTTTACTGGTATCCCTTCAGGACGCGGTAGTTCAGGGAGTTTTATGGGGGATTATGGTATTAGGAGTTTATATTACTTATAAGTTGCTTGATATTGCAGATTTGACGGTAGACGGTAGCTTTGCATTAGGCGGCTGTGTCTGCGCCGTAATGATACTTAACTTTCATGTAGATCCCTGGATTGCCCTGGCAGTGGCGGCGATTGCAGGAATGGCAGCTGGTGCAGTAACAGGATTGTTACATACAATCTTTGAAATTCCCGCTATTCTGGCTGGAATATTAACCCAGATCGGATTATGGTCCATTAATCTTAGGATCATGGGAGGGAAGAGTAATGTTCCCCTTTTAAAGACAGATACAATTATGTCCAGATTTATTGATATTACCGGACTGAATAAACAGATCGCTTCTCTTGTGATCGGCATTGGAATCGCAGTGATCATGATTGGGCTTCTTTACTGGTTTTTTGGAACGGAAATCGGCAGTGCCATGCGTGCCACCGGAAACAACGAATCCATGATACGTGCCCAGGGCGTTAATACCAACTGGACCAAGCTTCTGGCTCTTGTTATCAGCAATGGACTGGTGGGGATTTCAGGCGGACTGGTCTGCCAGAGTCAGAAATATGCAGATATCGGTATGGGTACCGGAGCCATTGTTATCGGTCTTGCTGCCATTGTTATCGGTGAGGTACTGATGGGAAGACTACGTTCCTTTGGAAGCAAGCTGACCTCTGCAGTGGTTGGTTCTGTGATTTATTTTGTAATCCGTGCCGTGGTATTAAGAATGGGTATGAATGCCAACGATATGAAACTGCTGTCAGCAGCGATTGTTGCAGTGGCTCTTTGCGTGCCTGTTGTGGTGAGAAAGCTTCGTTTGAAGAAATCTTACACAGAAGGAGGAGAATAATCATGCTTGATATTAAGAATGTAAGAAAGACCTTTAATAAGAATACAATAAACGAAAAAAAGGCGCTGAATGGCATTAACCTCCATCTGAATGAGGGAGATTTTGTCACTGTCATCGGTGGTAATGGAGCCGGAAAGTCCACCATGTTAAACATGGTTGCAGGTGTCTATCCCATTGACTCCGGAAAGATTGAAATTGACGGAATTAACATATCCAGATATCCGGAATATAAAAGAGCGCAGTATATCGGCAGAGTCTTTCAGGATCCTATGATGGGAACAGCTGCCGGTATGGAGATTCAGGAGAATATGGCACTTGCTTACAGAAGAGGGAAGACAAGAGGCTTATCATGGGGAATTAAATCTGAGGAAAAGACATTTTATTATGAAGCGATTCAAAAGCTGGGGCTTGGACTTCAGGACCGCATGACCAATAAGGTGGGACTGTTATCCGGAGGTCAGAGACAGGCGCTTACACTTTTGATGGCAACTCTTCAGAAACCCAAACTGCTTCTGTTAGACGAGCATACAGCTGCACTGGACCCCAAAACAGCAAGAAAAGTTCTTGATATAACCCAGGAGATTGTAAAGGAGCAGAATCTTACCACACTCATGATTACCCATAATATGAAGGATGCCATCTCCATCGGCAACCGGCTGATTATGATGCATGAAGGCCGCATCATCTATGATGTTTCCGGAGAGGAAAAGAAAAAACTGGAAGTAGAAGATCTGCTGAAAAAATTTGAAGAAGCCAGTGGAGAGGAATTTTCCAATGACCGTATGATTCTGGCAAAATAAAAGGAATAACAGGACCCAGGGTGAATGAAATCCCCTGGTCCTGTTTTTTAATTGGTTTGTAACACAATCTTAATAATTTTTTGAAACTCTTCTGTCGCAAAATGTAACAAATTGTGATATACTGTAGCAGATAAGCTCATAATCTGAATCGGTAAACCGATGAATATATGAGGATGGAGAGAGAATACAGAATGGAAAATAACAACGAGAAAAAAGACTACATAATCCGTTTGGATAAAGCCAAAAAAAACCGTAATAAGAATGATTATAAAAAGATTTTAATACTCGCAGGTTCTGCAATTCTTCTGGTGTCCGTTGCAGGTGCAGCAGGAATTACTGCCAGCAGGCAAAAGGGTGCAAAACCGGTAGCAGCCACAGGTTCCGAAGCACTTGCAGTTGAAACAAAGGCTGCTGATGATACAGGTGAAAAGGAATCACAACAAAACGCTCAGGAAGCAAAAGAGAAGGAAGATGTTATTAATTCATATAAGAATCTGGGGATTGTCCAGGTAAGCGGATATTTAAACGTCAGAAAAGAACCGGGGACAGACGCAGATGTAATTGGAAAGCTGCAGGGAGACAGTGCCTGTGATATTTTAGAGGATACCAAGCAGGGGTGGTACCGGATTTCCTCTGGCGGAATTGAAGGTTATATTACTTCCGAGTTTGTAATTACCGGAGAAGAGGCTAAGAAGAAGGCACAGGATCTGGTGAAATTAAGAGCAGTGGTGCAGACTGACAATTTAAATATCAGAAAAGACCCGTCTACGGACTCAGATGTAGTAGGACAGGCACTGACCGATGAACGGTATGAAGTAGTGGGTCAGACCGATGGCTGGGTGCAGATTCCCACTGGATATCTGTCTACGGACTACGTAAAACTGGAATATTCCATGAATGAAGCCAGAAAGCTGGATTTAAAGGCCATGGTCTTTAACTTTTATAAAAATATCGGTATTTCTGATGTAGATAATTACTTAAACGTCAGAGAAGAGCCCAGTGAGAACGGAAAGGTTATTGCCAAGATGCCAAGTAAGGCAGCCGGCAATATTCTGGAGACAACCAGTGATGGCTGGTATAAGATCCAGTCCGGAAAAGTAACCGGATATGTGAAGTCAGATTTTATTCTCACCGGTCAGGCAGCAAAGGATGAGGCCATGCAGGTGGCTGAACTGATGGCAGTGGTGAATACTGACATGCTTAACGCCAGAACAGAACCGTCTACCGATGCCAAGATCTGGACACAGATTTCCAACAACGAGAAATATCCTGTATTAAAGCAGATAGATGGCTGGATCGAAATTGAGCTGGAAGAAAACAGCAGTGCTTTTGTATCTACCGATTACGTTGATGTACGATATGCGCTGCCGGAAGCAATCAAATTCTCGCCTTTAGAAGAGAAAGCCAATGCCCAGTCATCCTTACGAACCCAGATCGTTAATTATGCTCTTCAGTTTTTAGGCAATCCCTATGTATGGGGAGGAACAAGCCTGACCAAAGGAGCGGACTGCTCTGGATTTACCATGTCCATCTATTCAAAATTCGGCGTAGGTCTTCCTCATTATTCCGGATCCCAGGCAGGTATGGGAAAAGCGGTTAAATCAGGAGAGATGAAGCCTGGCGATCTGCTATTTTATGCCAGCAGCGGCGGAACGATCAATCATGTTGCCATGTATATTGGTAACGGACAGATTGTTCATGCTGCCAGCAGGAGAAGCGGAATAAAGATTTCCACATGGAATTACCGTACTCCTGTGAAGATAAGAAACATGGTGGGAGATTAATAGAATCCCGGAACGAATTTTAATTCGTTCCGGGTTTTTTGCGTCTTTTTCGGGTTTACAAATATTTTCCAATCAATTATAATCAGGATAGCGTAATGTTTTTAAAAATATAACGGTAGGAGGAATTGATTTGAAGACAGGTGCTGTTATTACCGCAGCAGGCAATCATCATTCTGCCAATGGATTTAGTCCGATGCTGCCAATTGGTCATACTACAGTGATCAGAAAGATCATAGTGACATTAAAGCAGTGCGGTGTTGATCCTATTGTGGTGATTACCGGCCAGGATGCTAAGGAAGTAGAAAAGCACATTTCCAAATTACGGGTGATATGTTTAAGAAATGAGGAGTACGAAAACTCCCAGATGTTTGACAGCGTTGGAATGGGCCTTCGCTATATAGAGGATCTGTGTGACAGAATTTTAATTCTTCCACCCAAATTCCCATTGCTTCTTCCTGAAACAATTAAAACGATTATGAAATGCAATGGGAAAGCCTCCTGTCCGGTATATGATGGAAGAAGGGGACATCCCGTTATGATTCATAAAGAACTGATTCCGGCTCTGCTATCATACCGGGGGGAAAGAGGACTGGGAGGGGCTTTGAGACAGGAAAAAGTAGATGGGCTGATGCAGGAAATTCCGGTGAACGATAAAGGAATCATCGAAGCAGTTGAAACACATCACGATGCTGTCAGATATCCAGCTGTAGGACAAACTGTAGTCCATCCCGCAGTCAGTCTGTCTTTTGAATTAGATGAAGCATTTTTTGGTCCAGACATGGCGCAATTTCTCAGGCTGATTGAGCATGCAGGGTCAATGCAGACCGCATGCCGCCAGATGAATATGTCTTACAGCAAGGGTTTTAAACTGTTAAAAAACGCAGAAAACCAGCTGGGGTATCCACTTTTGATTACACAGTCAGGCGGACCGGAGGGTGGATTTTCCCAGCTTACGCCCAAGGCATTGGCTTTGATGGAAAACTATATGGCTCTGGAAAAAGAGTTAAAAGAAAAGGCAGAAGAACTGTTTCTAAAATATTTTAAGGAGGGCTTGTGATGAAACAGGGAAAAAGTCTTTTTTTAACAGGAGATTCAGGAGAGGGCAAGACCACACTTCTTTTTCAGTGCCTGAATCCATATCGGGCTGTTACAGGCGGATTTTTTTCCCAACGGCTGGTTAATGAAAGTGGGGATACCGTTGGTTTCCGGCTGGCATCTGCAAAAGAGGAGTGGGAGCCTAAAGCCTGCTATGAGGAGGGACTTACCAATATCTTCCTTAGACGTACCATAGAAGGAATGGTCTCATATCCGGAAGTATTCCAAAAGGAAGGCAGAAAACTTCTTACCAGCCATGGAGATCATAAGCTGATTCTAATGGATGAGATTGGTGGAGTAGAACTTTTGATTCCTGGGTTTATGGAAGCGGTTTACGCCTGCATAAATGGTCCAAAACCCTGTATTGGGGTCATTAAGAGCCGGAATAATCTTGCAATGATGATGGCCCGCAACGGAGGAAACTCTTCTGCTTCCCATCTGCGTGATGAACTGGAAGAATCTGTTAAAATAAGTCCTCACAATCAGCTGCTGACCTATCACCGTAAGGATGAGGAGGCAGTCAGGGAGAAAATATTAAAATATCTAAGAGAAGGGATTTAAAAGTGGAAGACAGGGAGAAACGTTATAACAATCGGCTTTTTATGATCGGTGGGGTATTTGTGGTTTGCTTTTTTGGTTCGTTCCTTCTGGGACGTTATCCTGTATACCCGGCGACGCTGGTGAAAGTCCTGCTGTCACGGGTTTTTCCCATTGAAGTAACCTGGCCGTCACAGGTTGAAACGGTTATTTTTAATGTCCGGCTTCCAAGAGTATTGATGGCGGCACTGATTGGTGCAGGACTTTCCTTTGCCGGAGCAGCCTATCAGGGCATTTTTAAGAATCCCATGGTTTCGCCTGATGTCCTGGGAGCATCATCAGGCGCTGGATTTGGCGCGGCTTTCGGATTGTTTTTTTCTATGGGATATGGAGGCGTTTCCTTATGCGCATTTATCTTTGGTTTATCTGCTGTGGGGATTGTGTGTATTGTAAGCAGCCGTGTTCCTTATAATCAGGTGTTGGGACTGGTGCTTTCCGGTATTATGGTTAGTTCTCTTGCCAATGCGGCGGTCTCCTTCATCAAACTTGTAGCGGATCCTACCAATACACTTCCAGTGATTACTTACTGGCTTATGGGAAGCCTTTCCTCCATTCGCCAAAAGGATGTATTCTTCGCGGCTCCATGGATTATATCTGGCATTATTCCTATCTATCTTCTCAGATGGAGAATCAATATATTAAGCCTGGGGGATGAAGAGGCAAGAAGTATGGGCATTCATACGGGGCGGCTCAGGCTGGCAGTTGTCCTTGGAGCCACCCTCATTACTTCTGCATCCGTATCCGTAAGTGGTTTAATCGGCTGGGTGGGACTGGTAGTCCCTCATCTGGCCCGTATGCTGGTTGGCAGCGATTACAGAAGACTTTTACCAGCTTCACTTTTAATCGGAGGAAGCTTCCTTCTGATTGTAGATAACGTTGCAAGACTGATTACTACCAGTGAGATACCCATTGGGATTCTGACCGCGTTTGTAGGTGCGCCGTTTTTCCTGTATCTGATTTTAAAGGAAGGGAAAAGGCTTTAAAGGGAGGACATTATGGAACTGATGATTAAGGATCTGGAATTTTCCTATCAAAAGCATCCGGTTTTAAAAAGAACCTCTTTTACACTAAAAGGGGGACAGTTAATCTGTGTTCTTGGAAAAAATGGGGCAGGTAAGAGTACCTTGTTTCGTTGTATCCTGGGTCTTTTAAAGGGTTTTCAAGGGACAATTCTCATTGATGATATAAGGCAGAAAGATTATTCGGAACGGGAACTTGCTAAAAAGATTGCATATATTCCACAGAATCATAATTCTGTGTTTGCGTATCCAGTGATTGATATGGTCATGATGGGAACCGCAGCCTCGTTGCCCCTGTTTGGCTCTCCTGGAAAAAGGGAGAGAGAAAAAGCCTTAGAGGCACTGAACATGATAGGGATTGAAGGGTTAAAGGACCGGATTTACAGTCAGCTAAGCGGCGGTGAGCAGCAGCTTGTGCTGATAGCAAGGGCAATTACTCAGGAAGCCAGAATTCTTTTGCTGGATGAGCCCTGTGCCAGCCTGGATTACGGGAATCAGATCAGAGTTATGAGAGAGTTAAAGAATTTATCTGAAAAAGGTTATCTGGTGGTAATGTCCACTCATAATCCGGAGCACGCCTTTTATTTTGCCCATCAGGCCATGGTCATGATGGAGGGAAAAGTGAAAGCGTTGGGAGAACCTTCTAAAGTATTGACAAAAGAACTTCTTGAGAGCCTTTATCAGGTACCGATTGATATTTATAAGGATGAAGGCAGTGGCAGAAATATATGTATGCCTGGAAAGGAGAACCAGATATGTGGGAATTGTACGACTGTCTCATAGAGCCCATACCGGACGACGTAAAGGTGAGCGATTATCTCACGGGAACTTACTGCACACTGGTAACAGCAGGAGGGGGGATGGGCGCAGCTGCTACAAACCCTTTGTGTACCATTAAGAGCATGGGGAAAGATGTGAGGGAGATGTCCTGGAAAGAAGCGGCGGGCTTAATAAAATCCTGGAATTTCACAGAGGCCAGTATTGGTGCAGCAGCTATAAATGCTTATTACAATCAGCAGGAGTCATTGAAACATCTTGATAATACAGGTAAGATTTTCATGTTGTCCGGTGAAGATACATTTTTAGCACATAAAACAGATTTCAGGGGTAAAAAGGTTGCAACGATCGGGCATTTCCGTTATGCCGAGGAATATTTAAAGGAAGCCGGTACCTGCATTATCCTTGAACGGGAGCCAGGAGAGAATGATTATCCCGATACTGCCTGCGAGTTTCTGCTTGAGGATATGGAATACGTATTTATTACCGGATTTACACTGGTGAATAAAACATTGCCAAGATTACTTCACTTAGCACGGAATTCCAAAATAATTTTAGTA
>SVDS01000120.1 GCA_015057715.1 Paenibacillaceae bacterium | reverse complement strand
CTGATAGGAATCGAACCTACGCACGCGGCTCCGGAGGCCACTGCTCTATCCACTGAGCTACAGATGCATCTTTTACATTCTACTATAGATTGTTTTAAAGCGCAAGAGTTATTTGTTGATTTTTGGCTGTTTTTTTGTTAGAATAGAGAGGAGATTGTTTCTCCAGGAGGTCAGGTCTAATGAAGGACTTATTAGGAAAATGGAATGGACTGAAAGCGGAAACCAGACGGTTTTTGAAGTTTCTCGCCATACCATTAGTTGCAGTAATACTGATCATGGCGGTGGTTGTTTTGGACAAAGCCGGACAGCCCGCGAATGAGCCGGAAACGGTCTCTGCCAAGGCGGAGAGTACATCACCGCAAAGCGATGAAAATCAGCCGCAGAAGGTAAAAGTTGCACTGCAAAAGGATGCGGTGCCCGAATTGAATGATTTGATGAAGTCATACTTTAACGCCAGAAAGAGCTGCGACCGGGACGCACTTTCTAAAGCTTATGGCGGTAAAACCGGGGAAGAGAGCCTGGATCAGCTGGCTTCCAGAATGGAAGAAGAGGTAAAATTCTATCAGAGTTTTGAAAATCTGGAATGCTTTTCTACACCTGGAATTGCAGATGGTGACTATGTTGTTTATGCCAGATTTGATGTGAAATTCCGTCAGGCAGAGACGATGGCTCCAAGCCTGATTGTATGCTATGCAAAGACTGCTTCGGATGGAAGCTGCTACCTGGTTGCAGATAACAGCAAAGAAGAGTCTGAATTTATGCAGGAAGTAAACCAGTCTGATGAAGTGCAAAAGATGGCAAAAGAGGTAAACGAAGGTCTTGAGAAGGCTTTAAAGTCCGATGAGAATCTTCTGGCAGTTTATAATACCCTGAAAAAAGGGGAAGAAGAGCCGGAAACTGCTGCAGAAACCACTGGGGAATCAGACAGTGAGTCGTCTGGTGAGCCTGCCAGTGAATCAGCCAGCCAGTCGAACAATAGTTAAAACAGATGCTTCTCTGCGTGGCACCCTGCAGAGGAGCATTTTTGATAAAGGAGAGTAGTTTTATGAACGTCAGAGATTTTTATTTTGATTTACCTCAGGAGCTGATTGCACAGGATCCGTTAGAGGACCGGTCGGCTTCCAGACTGCTGGTTCTGGACAAGCATACGGGAGAGATGGAACACAGACATTTTAAAGATATACTGGATTACTTAAAAAAGGGAGACTGTCTGGTTATTAACGATACCAAGGTAATTCCGGCAAGGCTATTTGGCGTAAAAGAAGGTACTGAGGCAAAGATTGAGATTCTTCTATTAAAAAGAAGAGAGAATGATATCTGGGAAACTCTTGTGAAACCGGGAAAGAAAGCAAAAGTCGGAACTGTCATTTCATTTGGAGAGGGTCTTTTAAAAGGAACCGTTATTGACGTGGTGGAAGAAGGGAACCGTCTCATCCAGTTTTCTTATGAAGGGATTTTTGAAGAGATTTTAGATCAGCTTGGTCAGATGCCGCTGCCACCCTACATTACCCACCAGCTTCAGGATAAAAACCGGTATCAGACTGTTTATGCCAAGAATGAAGGCTCTGCTGCCGCACCAACCGCAGGTCTGCATTTTACTAAAGAATTATTAAAGAAGATACAGGAAAAAGGAGTGGAGATTGCCCATGTCACACTTCATGTAGGACTTGGTACATTCCGCCCGGTTAAGGTGGATGAGATAGAAGCTCATCACATGCATTCTGAATTCTATATTGTTGAAGAAGAGGAAGCAAAAAAGGTGAATGATGCCAAGCGAAATGGGGGAAGGATCGTCTGCGTAGGAACCACAAGCTGCAGAACCGTGGAATCTGCATCAACGGAAGACGGTATATTAAAGGCAGGAAGCGGATGGACTGAAATATTTATTTATCCGGGTTATCGTTTTAAGATACTGGATTGTCTGATTACCAATTTCCATTTGCCTGAATCCACCTTAATTATGCTGGTATCTGCGCTTGCGGGGAGAGATCATGTACTTCATGCATATGAGGAAGCAGTACGGGAGAGATACCGTTTCTTCAGCTTTGGCGATGCCATGTTTCTGACTGACCAGAAGGATCGGGGTACAGTCAGTTAAAAAGTGTCAGAAGGGTTGCCGGTATCTGTTATTTGTTAAATGAGACTGGGGGAAGATTTTATGGAAGAAAAGAGACATATGGTAGGAGGAATATCCAGAAAATCGCTGGAGCGCCTTCCCGTTTATCATCATTATCTGGAAAAGAAAAGCAGCGATGGATTAGAAACCATTTCCGCACCCGCCATTGCTTTGGATCTTCAGTTAAATGAGGTTCAGGTCCGAAAAGATCTGGCATTAGTAGCCAAAACAGCAGGAAAGCCCAAAATGGGATATGTAATTAAGGAATTAATTGCAGATATGGAGGAATTTCTGGGGTTTCATAACACCAATCAGGCAGCACTGGTAGGCGTGGGATATCTGGGAAAAGCTCTGCTTTCCTATAAAGGCTTTGAGCAGTATGGTGTTGAAATTGTTATGGCATTTGATGCTGACGGAAGAAAGGTGAATACCAGAATCGGCGGAAAGATGGTGCTTTCTATGGATAAACTGGAGAACCTCTGTCAGCGAATGAATATACACATTGGGATTATTACCGTTCCTGCTGAGTATGCCCAGGGGGTCTGTGACAGGCTGGTGGCAGGCGGAGTAAAAGCCATCTGGAATTTTGCTCCCATTCATCTGACTGTACCGCCCCATATACTGGTTCAAAACGAGAATATGGCAGTTTCGCTTGCAGCACTGTCAAAGTATCTGTATGAAGTGGAAAAAAATGGTTGGCAGGAGACAAAGGAGGAAGATGATTGAATACCGTGCTATTGCAGTATGCGGTTGAAGTGGAAAAGACCGGTTCCATTACACAGGCAGCAGCCAATTTATACATGGATCAGCCCAATCTCAGCAAGGCGATCAAGACTCTGGAAGAAGGCCTTGGGGCGCCTATCTTTAAACGGACTTCCAAAGGAGTTGTGCCCACTGCCAGAGGAAGGATCTTTTTAGAACATGCCAGAAATGTTCTGATTCAGATCGATGAAATGGAACATCTGTATAAAACAGGAGATGGAAGCGGTGTGGAGTTTTCTCTATCCATGCCAAGAGCCAGTTATATCAGCACTGCATTTTCCGGTTTTATAAAGGAAATGGGCGCTGAATCCATGATGAACGTATGGCTTCGGGAGACCAATTCCACAGATACCATCAGGGATGTGGAGACAGGAGAGTACAATCTTGGTATCATCCGGTATCCGGTTGCTTCTGAAAAGTATTATGCAAGGGAGACCGCTGCAAAGGGTCTGATTATGGAATCTGTTTTTGAGTATTCTTTAAGGATCCTTATGTCTAACGCCCATCCTCTTGCAGATAAGAGTGTGATAGAAGCTGAAGATTTAATGAATTTTATTGAGATTGTCCACGGAGATGTTGTTTCCAGCAAAAACGATGATATTGGAGCAGGAATGAAATATCCCAAATCCCCAAAGAGAATTTATGTATATGAACGGGGCAGCCAGTTTCAGCTTTTGTGTGACAATCAATTGACCTATATGTGGGTATCTCCCATGCCGGAAGAGCTGCTAAAGCAGTATCAGCTGGTGGAAAAACTATGCGTGAAGAAGAAATGTTTCAGGGATTCGTTTATTTGCCGGAAGGGGTATTCACTTACCAGCTGGGATAAGAAATTTCTTGAACAGTTAAACTTTGTAAAGGAAAAATTGGCAGAATAAGAATGTTAAATATATATCAGTATTTATATACTGATATATATTTTTTTACCTTTGTAATTCCTCTCTGTTTGAACTACAATTATCTCATAGAAACGACAGGAATTTCACAAGGAGGGTTTTACAATGGCTAGATTTACATTACCCAGAGACCTTTATCATGGAAAAGGCTCCCTGGAGGAAATAAAAAACTTAAAGGGAAAGAAAGCAATTGTTGTCGTAGGCGGCGGCTCTATGAAGCGTTTTGGCTTTCTTGACAGAGTGGAAGCATATTTAAAAGAAGCTGGATTAGAAGTAAAACTGTTTGAAGGGGTAGAACCTGATCCCAGCGTTGAAACCGTAATGAAGGGTGCCCAGATGATGCGGGAGTTCGAACCGGACTGGATCGTAGCAATCGGCGGCGGATCACCTATTGATGCGGCAAAAGCAATGTGGGCATTTTATGAATACCCTGATACAACTTTTGAGGATTTGTGCATTCCTTTTAATTTCCCGACTTTAAGAACAAAAGCACAGTTCTGCGCCATTCCTTCTACTTCCGGTACTGCTACCGAAGTTACGGCATTCAGCGTTATTACCGATTATCACAAGGGCATCAAGTATCCCCTTGCTGACTTTAATATAACACCCGATGTGGCAATTGTTGACCCGGATCTTGCTGAGACCATGCCTAAAAAGCTGACAGCTCATACCGGTATGGATGCAATTACCCATGCAATGGAAGCATATGTTTCCACTCTTCACTGCGATTATACCGATCCTCTTGCGCTTCATGCGATTAAGATGATACATAATGATTTAATTGATTCCTATAACGGAGATATGGCTGCACGTGACCGTATGCATAATGCACAGTGTCTTGCAGGTATGGCATTTTCCAATGCACTCCTTGGAATCGTTCATTCCATGGCTCATAAAACAGGAGCTGCTTATTCCGGCGGACACATTGTGCATGGCTGTGCCAATGCGATGTATCTTCCCAAAGTTATTAAGTTTAATGCCAAAAACGCAGAAGCAGCAAAGCGTTATGGTGAGATTGCCCGTTTCATTGGTTTAGAGGGCAGTACAGATGAAGAACTGGTTGATGCATTAATTGCTGAGGTCCGTTCTATGAACAAGGAGCTGGATATTCCTACCTGTATTAAGGAATACGAAGGCGGAATCATTGACGAAGCAGAGTTCAATGATAAATTAGCGGCAGTAGCTGAGTTAGCAGTTGGTGATGCATGCACCGGCTCCAACCCACGGGCAATTACCCCGGCTGAGATGGAGAAGCTGTTAACCTGTTGTTACTATGATAAAGAGGTAGATTTTTAAGATAATCTCCAATAAAATGTATGCAATGTGTATCACAGGCGCAGAACCGTTTGGTTCTGCGCCTGTGGTGCGTAAAAAGGAATTTGACAGCAAAAATCATCTGTGATATGGTAGTCAGGAAAATGATTAGAAAGTGTGGACCAGAAAGATGAAACAGGCATTACTAGTAGTGAGCTTTGGGACAAGTTATAACGAAAGCAGAAGCAAGACCATAGAAGCCATTGAACAGGCTGTAGCAGCTGAATTTCCTACTTATGAATTAAGACGGGCTTTTACCAGTCGGATCATTATAGATATATTAAGAAAACGGGATAATATTATGATTGACGGAGTAGAAGAAGCCATGGAAAAGCTGGCAGCAGAAGGCTTTAAACGGGTTTTGATCCAACCGACTCTCGTAATGGGTGGAGAAGAATATGACTGTATCGTCAATGCTGTAAAAAAACAGGAAGATTCGTTTGACCAGTTGATAATCGGTGCGCCCCTCCTTTCTTCTGAGGAAGATTATTTAAAATTGACTGAGATCCTGACGGAAGATACAAAGGAATATGATTCGGAAGGTACGGAGATTGTTTTTATGGGCCATGGTTCCGAACATGAAGCCAATGCGGCCTATAACCGCCTGGCTGGAATTTTGAAAAAACAGGGATATACCAGGTATCATGTGGGAACGGTAGAAGCAGAACCCTCCATTGATGATGTAATAGAAGCACTAAACGGGAAACAGTCAAAACATGCAGTTCTTCAGCCCATGATGATTGTATGCGGAGATCATGCCCATAATGATATGGCTGGGACAGACAGTGATTCGTGGAAAAGCCGGCTGGAAGCTGATGGTTATGATGTGATCTGCCGGTTGAAAGGAATGGGTGAAATTGAAGGTGTACGCCGGATGTTTGTGGAACATGCAAGGGAAGCCGGTAAAAAATTGGAGGATCAGGAATGAAAAAAGGAAAAGCAGCGGTTTTGGCGGTCTGCCTGGCTGTCAGTCTTCTTACCGGATGTCATAGAAAAATAGAGCCAATCAGTAAATCTGGATTTTTGTTAAATACATTTGTAACAGTTACTCTTTATGACAACGATGATCCTAAAATATTAAAGGAATGTCTGGATCTGTGCCGTTCCTATGAAAATATTTTCAGTAAAACCATTGAAAGCACTGAAGTTTATAAAATCAATCACAGACCTGAACAGGAAACATCTGTGAAGCTGTCACCAGATATGGCTGCCCTGCTTTCTAAGGGGCTTTATTATTCCAAAATATCCAATGGTGATTTTGATATTACCATTGAACCGTTGTCTTCCTTATGGGACTTTACAGCTTCAAATCCCGTTATTCCCCCTTCGGATGAAATCAGTGCTGCGGTGAAAAAAGTAGGTTACCAGAATTTAAAGCTTGAAGATGATACCCTCACCTTTTTATCTCCGGATACTTCCATTGACCTGGGGGCGATTGCAAAGGGCTATATAGCAGACCGAATGAAAGATTATCTTCTTGAACAGGGAGTGAAAAGTGCAGTGATTAATCTGGGTGGAAATGTACTCTGTGTGGGGAAGAAACCAGATGGAAGCCCATTTAAAATTGGACTGCAAAAGCCCTATGCAGATAGAAATGAGACTATTGAAACGTTGAATATAGAAGATATGTCTGTGGTATCCTCCGGGGTTTATGAGCGTCATTTTGAAAAAGACGGAGTAAACTACCATCATATTTTAAATCCCAGAGACGGCTTTCCCTATGAGAACGGGCTGGTTTCCGTCACCATTCTTTCAAAGCTTTCCGTTGATGGGGACGCATTATCCACCACCTGTTTTTCTTTGGGACTGGAAAAGGGAATGGAGCTGTTAAATTCCATGGATGATGTTTATGGTGTTTTTATTACCGAGGATGGCAAGGTTCACTACACGGAGGGCGCTAAGGATTTTCTGGTAACGTCCCCTTAGATTCCCTTTACAATTTCCGGTGCCTATAATACAATAGAGGAAATGTGTTTTACAGGAGAACAGCTATTATGATTAAAAAAATATGGGACAAGGTTATGAACCGGGAGGTCATATCCTATTTGGTATTTGGTGTCCTTACCACGGTAGTCAACTGGATCGTGTATGTTGGAATGGTGAAGACCGGAGTCGACTATCGGATCAGTACTGCAGCAGCCTGGCTGATTTCTGTGCTGTTTGCATTTGGTGTTAATAAAATCTTTGTATTTCAAAGCTATGATCTGCATCTGGGATTTCTGGTGAAGGAGATGATTTCCTTTACTGCATGCAGGGCTGTATCAGGCGTCATGGAAATGGTTCTTATGGTGATAATGGTTTCCTGGCTCAATATGGATGAATATGTAAGCAAAATACTGGTGTCCATCGTTGTTGTGATTGTAAATTATGTATTCAGTAAGCTTTTCATATTCCGAAAGAGTGAGGTTCCCCCTTTTAAAGAGAGGTAAATAAAATGGAACGCGATGACGATATTGAAAAGATTTCAAAGGAATTAGAGGATATTCTAAAGATGACATCAGATGAAAAAAAAGATAAAACACTAGACATCCGGGAAGGAAAAAAAACGGATGACAGACAGGATACAGGTTATTTAGGGGACGAGGGAGAAGAGCAGCCGGATTATGAATCCATGCCTGTCATAAGGCTGGAGGTTCCGGTAGAAGGTATGGAAGAACTATATGATTTTGATGATTCCAATGAAGACAGTGAATATTATCCCGTTGACGAATATGTAAATGCAGAGGAAGACGGAGAGGAAGAAATCAGGGAAGAAGAACCATTTGAAGAAGAGCACCAGGAGGTATCCCGTTCCTTTCGGAAAAAAGAGCATAGAAGTGGAAGTCTGGTAAAGGACTCTGATGGTCTGATTGCCGCCTTTTTTGTGCCTGTGATTATCATGATCATTATATTTGCCCAGAGAGGGATCTTTCCCTTTGGAGAAGAAAGCTTTTTAAGAACGGATATGTATCATCAGTATGCGCCTTTTTTCTCTGAGTTCCAGTATAAGTTGACTCATGGAGGCAGCCTGTTATACAGCTGGGATATTGGTATGGGAGTTAATTTTGCGGCGCTTTATTCCTATTATCTGGCAAGTCCCTTAAACTGGCTGATTGTTCTCTGCCCGAAAAAATTTATCATTGAATTCATGACCTATATGATTGTGGTAAAGATTGGGTTAAGCGGTCTTGCTTTTTCCTGGTATCTGCGCAGGCATTTTAAGACAGTTGATTTTGGTATCGCTTTCTTTGGAATATTTTATGCATTATCCGGGTATATGGCAGCGTATAGCTGGAATATTATGTGGCTGGACTGTATTCTTTTGTTCCCGCTTATTATGCTTGGATTAGAGAAACTGGTTCAGGAAAAGAAATGCATTCTTTACTGCATTACACTTGGGTTATCAATTCTATCGAATTATTACATATCTATTATGATATGTATTTTTATGGTCTTTTATTTCCTGGCACTTCTGATTCTGGAAGGAAGAAAACCATGGAAAGAGGTTCTGATAAACGGGGTTCATTTTGCAGTGTATTCCCTTCTTGCAGGTGGATTGGCTGCAGTGGTACTGCTGCCTGAAATCTATGCCATGAAGATGACAGCGTCTGGAGATATTAACTTTCCCCAGACATTCAGCTCCTATTTTTCTATCTTTGATATGATAGCAAGACATTTGCCTGCAGTGGAAACAGAAATCGGACTGGATCACTGGCCGAATATTTACTGCGGCGTGGCAATTCTTATATTTTTCCTTTTGTATCTTGGATGCAGGAAGATCAGGCAGAAGGATAAAATTGTCATGTGCTCCCTTTTATTGTTTTTTTATGCCAGCTTCTCCATTAATGTACTTAATTTTATCTGGCATGGATTTCACTATCCAAACAGCCTTCCCTGCAGGCAGTCCTTTATCTATATTTTTCTCATACTGACAGCAGGATATCATGCTTATATCTATTTGCATGAGATACCATGGAAACATGTTGTGACAGCCTTTTTTGCCACTGTAATTTTTGTGCTTATGGCTCAGAAACTGATTACAGACGATGCCTTCCATTTTTCTATTTTTTATGTTGCCATCATTTTTCTGGCAGTTTATACAGGGCTGATCAGCCTTTATCAGAGAGGAATTAACCGGAATGTCCTTGTTTTGCTGGCTCTTGGAGTGGTAGCTCTAGAGGCAGCAGTCAATACTACGGTTACAAGTGTTACAACTACAAGCCGTACAAGCTATGTAAAAGATAATAAGGCCTCCATCGACTTAACAGAAAGTCTGCTGCCTAACCCGGATTTTTACAGGGTAGAAAAGGTCACAAGAAAAACAAAGAACGACGGTGCATGGATGAATTTTCCATCAGTATCCCTGTTTTCGTCTACTGCCAACGCGGATCTGTCTAAATTTTTCAAAAAGCTTGGCTGTGAAAGTTCAACCAATGCCTACAGTATAACAGGCAGCACTCCTTTGGTTGATGCACTGTTTGGCGTGAAATATGCCCTGTATTCAGAAGAAACGGGAGAAAATGAAGTATCCTCTCTTGTTTCTGTTCAGGATGACATGCAGCTGTGGAAGAATAATTATGCACTTTCATTAGGCTTTATGATGCCATATGATGTAGAGAATAACTGGCAGCTGGAGTTGACCAATCCGGCTGAGGTTCAAAATGATTTGTCGGTAGTATTGGGTGCAAGTCCGGTGCTTTCAGAAGTACCCAGTGAAGTAAAAGGAAAGAGCTTTACATTCACTCCTGATACAGATGGTGATTACTATGTTTTTGTCAGCAATAAGAAGGTTGAAAAAGTCGCTGCACTTATGGGAGAAAAGACAAAAAACTTTGATAATGTAAGCCGTGGATATTTACTGGAACTTGGCTATTTGAAATCAGGAGAAGAAGTTACACTTCGAAATGATGACAATGATCAGGATTTAATAGCAAGTGCTTACCGTTTTCTTCCCGATGGTCTGGAATCTGTTTATCAGGTGTTAAATAAGAATTCGCTTAAGCTTACAAAGTGGACCGATACCCAGATTAAAGGAACGGTTGATGCTGATAAGGCAGGACTTTTGTATTTAAGCATACCTTTTGACAAGGGCTGGTCTGTAAAGATCGACGGGAAGGAAGCAGAACCCTATAAAATCTTTGATACGTTTTTAAGTGTTCATATGACTGCCGGAACTCATGAAGTTTCCCTTGAATATATGCCGGAGGGCTTAAAAGCCGGTGGAATGATTACCGGAGGAAGTATCCTGATACTTCTGGTGCTGACAGGTCTGGCAGCAGGAAAGAACAAAAAACGCAAACCCATGCGGACTCATACAACTAACTAAGGAAAGAGGAGAACTAATTATGAAATTATGGGGCGGTCGCTTCACCAAGGAAACCAATCAGCTGGTTCACAATTTTAACGCATCCCTGTCTTTTGACCAGAAGTTTTATCATCAGGACATTGAGGGAAGCATTGCCCACGTTACAATGCTGGCAAAACAGGGAATCATCAGTGAAGAGGACCGGGATAAAATTATCCATGGTCTGAAAGGAATCTGTGCCGATTTAGAAAGCGGAGCTCTTACAATTACAGCTGAGCATGAAGATATCCACTCCTTTGTGGAAGCAAATTTAACGGAACGGATCGGAGAAGCGGGAAAGCGTCTCCATACGGGAAGAAGCAGAAATGATCAGGTCGCTCTGGATATGAAACTGTACACCAGAGATGAAATAGATGAACTTACCGCTCTTGTAAAGGGGCTTTTAAAGGAACTTCTGGCTTTAATGGAGAAAAATCTGGATACCTATATGCCTGGATTTACTCATTTGCAGAAAGCCCAGCCAATTACCCTGGCTCATCATGCAGGTGCATATTTTGAGATGTTTGACCGGGACTATTCCCGCCTTTTGGATATCAGAAAGAGAATGAACTACTGTCCGCTGGGATCCGGAGCTTTGGCAGGAACCACCTATCCTCTGGACCGTGAATACACCGCTGAGCTTCTTGGCTTTGATGGACCTACCTTAAACAGCATGGATTCGGTTGCAGACAGAGATTACTTAATTGAACTTTTAAGTGCCTTATCAACTATCTCCATGCATTTAAGCAGGTTCTGTGAGGAAATCATTATATGGAATACCAATGAGTACCGTTTTGTTGAAATTGATGATTCCTACAGTACGGGAAGCAGCATTATGCCTCAGAAAAAGAATCCGGATATTGCAGAGCTGATCAGAGGAAAGACAGGACGGGTTTATGGAGCACTTATTTCCATTCTGACTACCATGAAGGGGATTCCTCTTGCTTATAATAAGGATATGCAGGAGGATAAGGAACTGACGTTTGATGCCATTGATACAGTAAAAGGCTGTCTGGCTCTTTTTACAGGAATGATTTCCTCCATGTCCTTCCGCAAGGATGTGATGGAGATCAGTGCAAAGAATGGTTTTACCAACGCTACCGATGCCGCAGATTATCTGGTAAACCACGGAGTTCCTTTCCGTGATGCCCATGGAATCGTGGGTCAGCTGGTCCTTTTTTGCATAGAGAAAGGAATTGCATTGGATGATATGACTCTGGAAGAATACAAAGCCATCAGCCCTGTTTTTGAAGAGGATATTTACGATGCAATCAGCTTAAAGACCTGTGTGGAAAAGAGAATGACCATCGGAGCTCCAGGCCAGGAGGCAATGAAAAAGGTAATTGAAATATACAAAAAGAAAATAGAAGAATAAAAACAGACCAGTCAGAAAGATCCGTGCACGATGTACGGGTCTTTTTTTATATGAAATGTCAAACTGGAATGCAAAAAACCAGAAACAATGTTAATGTTTAATAAAGAAATGGGGATAGAATGTAAATAAGATGTTAAAATAATACTAGGATTCGCAAATATTTACCGTGGTTTTATCACTTTTTGTGTGATAGAATGATTTCGCTGGGGGAAACATAAGGAAATAATTAGGTTTTCAACTGGTAAGGAAATTATAAGGAGGGGTTATATCATGAAAAAAAGAGGACTGAGTGCTCTGATGTTAGCTGCAATTGCAGCTTTATCATTAACAGCATGCGGCGGTACTGCAAAAAATAATACCGCTACTGAGACAACCACTGCAGCAGCAGCTACAACAACTGCAGCAGCAGGAGAGACAACCAAGGGGGGAGAATCCAAAGAAGCTTCTTCCACAGATCCACAGGTTACACTTGTATATGCAGAAGTAAATCCGTTAGACACAATCGTAGGTAAAACTGATCAGGCGTTTAAAGAAAAGGTTGAAGAATTGTCAGGCGGATCTATTAAAATTGATTTACAGGCAAGCGGTGTACTGGGAGCAGAAAACGATGTTCTTGATAACATGCTTGGCGGCGCCGGAACCATTGATATGTCACGTATCTCTGCATTCGCTCTTACCAGCTATGGTGCAAACAAGTCAAAACTGTTATCCATTCCTTATACATTTGCAGGCCGTGATCATTACTGGAAATTCGTAAAAAGTGATCTTGCTCCAGAGTTTTTAATGGAGCCGCATGATATTGGATTAGGAGTTAGAGGTTTATTCTATGGTGAAGAGGGCTTCCGTCATTTCTTCTCCAAGAAACCAATTAACAGCATTGATGATATTAAAGGTTTAAAAATCCGCGTTTCCAGTGACCCTGTTATGACAGGTATGGTAAGTGCTTTAGGCGCAAATGCAACCGTAGTAAGCATGAATGAGCTTTATTCTGCTCTTCAGACCGGTGTTGTTGATGCTGCTGAACAGCCAATTGCCAACTACAAAGGAAATGCATTCCAGGAAGTTGCTCCAAATTTAATTCTTGACGGACATACACTTGGTGCCATTCAGGTTATTATCACAGATGCTTCATGGGATAAATTAACTGAGAATCAGCAGAAAGCTATGACTGAGGCTGCTAAGTATGCTTCTGAATTCAACCAGAAACTTTCTCAGGATAATGAGAAAGAAGTATTAGATGGTTTAAAAGCTGCTGGTGTGAATGTAGTTGAAGTTAAGGACATTACACCATGGCAGGAAGCCTGCAAGGATGTAATTGCTGAAAACACAAAGGAAAATGCAGATTTATATCAGAAAATTCTTGATATGAAATAATCAGTGTTGACAAGTGGGGCGCAGAAATCAGCTTTCTGTGCCCTCACTATTAGAAAGGGGTTCTTTATGCCAGAAATTTTCAAAACAATTGACAAGATAAAACCGGCTTATGATATTGTTGATAAGATTGTTTTGTTTATATGTAAGATACTTTTGATCGGAGATGTTTTAATAACCACCATGTCGGTGGCGGGAAGATATATCTCCTTTATCCCCGATCCAGCTTGGAGCGAAGAAGTAGTTTTAACCTTTATGTGCTACATGGCGGTATTATCTGCAGCTCTTGCAATTCGGAGAGGTTCTCATATCCGTATGACTGCACTGGATACTTATCTGCCTAAAAATCTGATCAAGGCTCTTGACATTCTGGCAGATGTATCCATTCTCGCACTTGCATTTATTATGCTGACTGTAGGCTGGAAATATGCTCATGGTATTGGATCAAAAGGATTTTATACCAGTATGCCAAAGCTTTCCAGATTCTGGATGTACTTCCCAGTTCCGTTGGCTGGTGGTGCAATGATTATTTTTGAACTGGAAGCATTATACAATGATATCAAACGTCTTTTTGAAAAGGAGGAAAATCTATAATGGGCGGTAATATAGCAATCCTGGTCTTACTGGGAAGTTTCTTTCTTATGGTTTTCCTTCGGTTTCCAATTGCTTATGCAGTGGCTTTATCGGCAGTATTTTGTCTGCTTGCCCAGGGAAGCAGTCTGGCAGTAATCTGTCAGCAGATGGTAAAAGGTATCAGCTCATTCAGCCTGATGGCTGTACCGTTTTTCATCACCATGGGTGTACTCATGGGATCCGGTGGTATTTCTGAAAAACTGATTGCTCTTGCCAATGCATGTGTTGGCTGGATGCGCGGTGGCATGGCAATGGTAAATATCGTTGCATCTTATTTCTTTGGTGGTATTTCTGGTTCAGCTGCTGCTGATACAGCTTCACTTGGTTCGATCCTTATCCCAATGATGGTGGATCAGGGCTATGACGATGATTTTTCAACAGCCGTTACCATAACCTCTTCCTGTGAGGGTCTGTTAGTTCCTCCAAGCCATAATATGGTAATTTATGCAACTACTGCAGGCGGTATCTCCGTAGGCAGCCTCTTCCTTGCAGGATATGTACCAGGTGCCATACTGGCAATCTCTCTGATGGTTGGTTCCTATATTATTTCTGTGAAAAGAAATTATCCAAAGGGAGATAAGTTCAGCATCAAAAACTTGGTAAAGCAGCTGGGAATTTCATTCTGGGCTCTGGCAGCTGTATTGATTGTAGTATTCGGAGTAGTAGGTGGTGTATTTACTGCTACAGAATCTGCTGCTATCGCTGTTATTTACAGTTTAATTGTAAGTGTCTTTATTTACAAAGGTCTGGACTGGAAAGGTGTTTGGAACGTAATGGGAGATTGTGTCAATACACTTGCCATTGTTCTTATCCTTATTTCAACATCCAACGTATTCGGATATTGTCTTACATCACTCCATGTACCGGATATGGCAGCACATGCGATTACAGGAGTTACATCTAATCCGATTATCCTTGCTCTGCTTTTAAACCTGATTCTTCTGATCCTTGGATGTATTATGGATATGTCACCAATTATTTTGATTGCAACCCCTATTTTACTCCCGATTGCAACTTCAATTGGTATCGATCCGGTTCAGTTCGGAATCATTATGGTACTTAACTGTGGTATCGGACTTTTAACGCCACCAGTTGGTGCGGTATTGTTTATCGGTTCGGCGGTAGCAAAGCTACCAATGGAAAAGGTAGTAAAGGCAACCCTTCCATTTTATCTTTGTATGATTATCACACTTTTACTAATTACTTTTGTACCAGCAGCCAGTCTCTGGTTACCGTCCTTATTTGCAAAATGATGAGCACGTTTGAAATCAGGCATTGTAATTTTCAATGCCTGATTTCTGTTATGGGAGGAAATAAATTATGAAGTACGAGTATACTTACAGAAATACAGGCATGGATATCTGGCAGCTGTCCATGTACTATATTTATGGGTCAATGGTAGGCATGTGCAACCTGATTTTTACTGCTGCAATTCTTACACTTACCATAGTCAGATGGGAAACTTCGGGAAATATCTTCCGGATTTGTGCAGTGTTAGGCTGCTGCCTTTTTCCAATTATACAGCCTCTTGCAGTTTATGGTAAGGCAAAGAAACAGTCTTTATCCAGTCAGGATATCAAGATCCGGTTTGATGACACGGGAATACATGTGGGACAGGGAGAGGGAAAGCAGGAAATAAGCTGGAACAAAATCAGAAGAATTGCGAAAAAGCCTTCCATGATACTGGTGTTTTTAAATTCTACCCATGGATTTGTTCTGCCCAACCGCATATTAAAGGAAGAGAAAAATGACTTCTATGCCTTTCTCTCTTCCAAAATGAAGAAATAATATCAGATATAA
>SVDS01000119.1 GCA_015057715.1 Paenibacillaceae bacterium | reverse complement strand
TACCGTTTCAGACTTGTAATATCTTCCATGTAATAATTCCAGTAAATAATCTGTAGTTCCTCATTTAACAGAACAATACCTTCGTTAAGGTTATCCAGTACCTGATATAATAATTTATTCATATAGTGATTCCTCTAGCCTGTGAATCCTCGTTAATAAATCATTTAGTGAATGAAGAGATAAATCAACAATAATTGCCCCTTCAATTTCCGTATCCCCAATAACAAATGTTATATACAAAATCAACACATATACATTGTCTGTATTCTGATAGTCATACTTAAATTCTATGGCATTAAAAAGCCTGACCTCAGGCAGCGTATATTTAAAGCTGATATTTAAGAGATTTCCGGTCTCTCCTATAATACAGTTTAATATAATATTGCCAATTTCTTTTATAATATCAAAATCAACATCATTAAAATCCATATCATCACTATCGGGTTGTTCTTCCTGCAGACAGAGGCTGATAAATGTTTTCATTTTTTCTGCGGAAAAAATAAGGCTTGCTTTCCCCGTATAATTCTCTTTAAAAGAAAGAGTCGATACCATGAGTGTACCGTTTTTCTTCATGGAAATATACTCGTCAATTGCATAGGATTCCGAAGAGGCTTTCAAGATTTTAACATTAGGTACGTTCAGATGTATCTTTTGTCCCACAATATCGGATAAAATACCAGCTGCACGGCCAACACTAATGTTAAACAGCTCCTTTAAAATATCCTGTGTCATATCACTGTTTCCCATTGTCCTTCTCCTTCATTATATTACAGATGATCTGGGCTTTTTCATCGGTAAACGGTTTATTAATAAATGACATGATATGAAGATTTTCAATCTCTTCCCTGACATGATTCTGTACATCAGCGGTTACTACAATAATATTTGCAGAGGGATCAGATTCTTTAATCAGTTTAATCAGACTCTGCCCATCCAGTCCAGGCATCAGAAGATCCACAAAAACATAATCCGGCTTCAGCTCCTGATACTTCTTAAGACCATCCCAGCCGTCAGCAGAAAAATTAATCTCTGACTGTTCGACATGCTTTCTTAAAATATTGGCAGTAATCTTCTGTGAAAAAACAGAATCATCCACAATTAGTATTTTAATCATATAATCCCTTCTTTCCAGACATACTGATTTCGTCAGCATGTCCCATTCATACTCTGTATTTAAATATAAAATATATCTTTTTAAGGTTGTTGTAGTTTGTACTCAATACTATTTTTTTCGTTCCCAATAAAGTATCCTATAAATTATGATTGGAACAGTCTGGGTAAACAGACTTTGATTTTAAAAATTCTTTTTTCTGCCTCTGGTTCCAGGTAAAGCAGTCCTCCCAGATTTTCAGTCGTACGTCTTATAATCTGCAGACCAAACCCATGAGATATTTTGTTATTTTTTCTTGTTTTAAATTCTCCTCCGGATTGGATCAGTTTTCCATCAAATGAATTGACGATTTCTATAATTACCCATTCTCTGGTTCCCTGACTGGATATTTCAATAAACCGGTTCTCTTCTTTTAAATTACTGCAGGCCTCTATGGCATTATCCACCATATTAGAAAAAATACAGACAACGTCCATTTCAGATGCAGATATATCCGAAGGGAGACAGGCACAAGCCGTAAATTGAATCTTAAGGTCTTGGCAGGTATTAGCCGCATCTTGTAAAATGGCATCCAAAAGTACATGATCAGAATATGTTTTATGAACCAGGACATTTTTTTTCATTGTAACCTGTATATCGTCAAGCATTTTTGCTGCTTTGTCATACTCTTTTTGGTTCAGCAGCAATTTTACGGAACCCATTAATTTTTCGTAGTCATGACGAAATATTTTAAAACTTTTTGTAAATCTGCTGTAGGACTGGTAATGCCGAAGCTGACGGGAAAGCTGTTCTTTCAACTTATTGATATTAAGTTCATGCTCAAGCAGCTCCGATACCCTGGCAGTATGGTGAAATGCAAATTCCAGATACAGTTTACCACTGACACACGCCCACAGATAAAGATACGTATACCACAACGGTACTGTTTCATAATAACGTCCATCATTTACCAGCATAAGAAACAGCAGCTGAAAAATTATATAAACCACCACAAACTGAAGCTGCCCCATGTTATTAAGGGCATGTCTGGCTTTATAATCCGGTACAGCCATCTTTCTTGTGATATGAAAAATGAGCAGGGATAGAAATACGGACAAAATAAATATGCATGAATAATATATAGGATCAGACAAAACCTTAAAAATACTTTGTTTTAAAATAATCGAATATAATGAGCAGATAATCCCTCTGCTGCTATATAAAGAAAAAATATATAAACTTCCCGCATAAATCATCTGAAGCAAGTTCACGTTAAACAGAACGAATATAATCAATATAACCGATATCATCATCAGAAAAACTGCAATTCTATGATCCAGATTAAGGTAGGCAGAAATTGTAACTGTCAGGTTGAATAAAATTGCTGCAAGATAATAGAAAAAGCCTTCATACCGGGTATAAAACATCCGTTTGAAATACTGTAAAATATAAATATCATATATAATAAACGATAATATAATTAAATACTTCATGCATCCCCCATCCCCTACCTGGGTATATGGAGGCTGATCCGGCTGATATAATCGGAAAAAGCCTGCCTTACCAGCTTTATGTACGTAACTCCAAGGGGTATCACCGCTCCAGTCTTTAAGCAGACTGCATTTTGCTGAAACATGGTAATATAAGACAGATTGACAATATACGAACGATGCACCCGTACAAAGCCCTTGTCTGACAGCTGAGTTTCAATATTCTCCATAGAAGAATAAAAATTAAATTTTTCTGAACCGTTATAATGAACCGTCACAATTCGTTTTGTTATTTCAAAAAAAGAGATACTGCTTACAGATAAAACTTTCTGCACACCCTGTGATTCACACAAAAACATATCGCTGCCTTTTTTTTGAATTCTGGCGATCGCCTGAAGAAATACTTTCTCAAATCGCTCTGATGTTGTTTCTCCTTTTAATAAATACTGCAAGGGAGTGACATCAAATGCTTCAAATACATATTCGTCACTGGTAGTCAAAAAAATAATTTCTGACTGGCAACCGGAATTTCGTAATTTTTTCGCAGTCTCAATTCCGTTTAACTGGTTCATGAGAATATCAAGATAAATAATATCCGCCTGACCCGGACAGTCAGAAAGGTGAAAAAAAAGCTGCTCTCCCGAACTGAACGAGGAGATTCTGACTTGGATATGATTCTTTTCTGCAATTGTTTTAATAAGGCTTGCGTACTCATCAAGGGTTTCTTGATTATCGTCACACAGGAATATAGTATACATAAATGATTCCCCTTCTTATATATCTGAATATCTTATGTCCTGATCCGGTTGTTTTTCTCCTTCCATTTTAATAAATGAATGCAACAATTACAAGAAATTCTTTTAAAAATAAAAAAGGTGTAATCCTAAATACTTTTTAAATAGCAAAAACCCCTGACACCAGGTCAGGGGTTACAAAAAACAAACATGTATCTGATAAGTTACAATCAACTCAGGAAAAAATAAAGCAAAACGATTATACCCAGTATAATGCGATACCACCCAAAAACTTTAAAATCGTGTTTCTTTATATAACTCATCAGAAATTTTATAACCAGGATCGAAACGGCAAACGCAACCACCATTCCTGTTACCAGAATAAATAGTTCTTCTCCGGAGAAGGTCAATCCAAATTTAAGTATTTTAATCGCACTTAAACCAAACATCACAGGAACTGCCATAAAAAACGTAAATTCAGCTGCGGCCGTCCGGGATACTCCGATGAGCAAAGCACCAATTATGGTTGCACCGGAACGTGAGGTGCCAGGAACAATGGAAAGCACCTGAAATAAACCAATAATAAATGCTGTCTGGTAATTAATATCTGCTATTTTAGTTATAGCTGGTGTTCGTCTTTTATTCCAGTTTTCAATCAGGATAAAAGCAACTCCATAAAAAATCAAAGCTGCTGCAATTACCTGTGGTGTCTGAAACCGTGCGTCAATATAATCATCAAAAAGTATGGTTACAATTGCTCCCGGCACACAGGCAATTACTACCTTAATCCAGATAAGAAATGTTTCTTTTATAAGAAAAGGGCTATTTTTATCACTCCACTGAAATGGAAACATTTTATTCCAAAACAGTATCACTACGGCAAGGATTGCCCCCAGCTGAATCACAACAAAAAACATTTCCTTAAACCCTTCACTTCCACTGATCTGCAAAAACTGATCCACAAGAAGCATATGCCCAGTACTGCTGATCGGCAGCCATTCCGTAATTCCTTCTACAATTCCTAAAAATACAACCTTAAAAAACTCTGTTACTATGGAACCCATTGGTTTCATTCCTCCTGCTTTTACTTTTTTATTTCTATCCCCAATCTTCCTCTTTTATGCAGAAAAAAGCAAGACACCTGACGTAACATAAAAGAAAAAGCCCGTGACACGAATGGTGTCACAGGCCTGAAGCCTGGTATAAACTACTTTATCTCGTAGTGCCTTTTATTAACAGCACCACCTTCCCCATGAGAAAAAGGAAGAGAAATGCCGCTACATACAGCTGGCGGAATGCGATAAAAAAGAGAACTGCCATGGAATGGACCAACAGGGAAAACTGGTTCATCCTCTTTCTTAATGTCTCGTGGTCCTTCATCTGTACAATCAGTTCTATCACACCGATCAGTGTCAGGCACAGAATAAAACCGGCAGACAGCAATACACCCCATATAGGTTTATCTGTGAATTTAAAGAATGGGACTGAGAAAAAATGTCCCCCTAATTCCTGAGTGAAAAGCGGAAGTACCAGGAAAGACACTACTATGAAATCAAAAATTCCATAAGCCAGATTAAAAATCTGCCCCAGATTCCTGCGGTTCTCATCTTCAGCAAGGGTAATGAGCTCCTCTCCCATTAACAGCTCATCAATGGATACACCAAACAATTTTGATATGCATTTAAGGGAGTCAATATTGGGATAGCCCTTGCCGCTTTCCCATTTTGATACAGCAGTCCTTGAAACATACAACTGGGCTGCAAGCTGTTCCTGGGTTAGATTGTTCTGTTTTCTAAGTAACTGCAGTTTTTCACCAAACTCCAAACCCTTACCCCCTGATCATTTTATTTATTTCTCCTGGCCAACTCAAATTTGGATAGTAGTTAATTCTATTATACATTGGGATTATTTATTTTACAATTTATTCCATTATGAAACTCATCACATCTCTTCTCATGGAATTTGGCGCAGCTGTTTCCGGTATCCCTATTCGTAAAAGCATTTGTACGGTCTGACCCTGGCCGGCATAATCGTTTCTGAAATTATCATAGGGCTGTTTCATCTCCGGATATTCCTCCAGCACCTGGCTTAGGGGCTGCATGACCAGACCCATGGTATGGCCCGTAAGAATCATCCTGCTGTATAGCATACCGCAGAGAACCTGCTCCGTCCGTGTGTTTGTGCTGGTTGTTATGACGGCATAGGCAGCAGTATGATCGACTGCTGTTTTCGTATAATGAATGAAGTTTTCAGATGCACCTTTTCCTTGATTGACTGAGGGAAACATGGTGATTAACCCCTGCAGAAGATATCGTTTAACGCCGGAAACTCCCTGTCCTTCCACAGAAAAACCCCATCGGTACTTGTTTTTTTCCTTTTCGTTTGCTCGGAAGATTTCATTGGATTCATCCATTGCCCTGGTAACCCCAGCTTCGATTGTTGCACTTTCCATAACGAAATTGCCGATTTTATTAAGATCAGCCTGATCGGTATATAGCGTTATGGACAGACTGTCCTGATCCGGTAATTTTAATAATTGGGAGATCTGAGAAGAATCAGGAGCTTCCATCTTATAATTTCCCCGGTTTGTATCTGCCAGATAGATCCCACTGTAAAGAGGACTTTCTTCCGGTTTGGCAGGTATCAGAGTAATCTTAGCAACCGGCTTTTTATCCATGCTGCTTAAGATATCATTTTCCTCATATTCACCTTCTGGAAAGATGGAAATCTCTGTTTGAAATCCTTCCTTTTCCCCAGCCACTCTTACATACTCTAAGAATGTCCCCTGAGTAATCATCATCTGACGGTAAAGAGGATCTACCTCTTTTGTAGTCCTCTGGCTGTCTGCATATAAGTAAAATACCATGGGATCTTCTTTATCCAGTTTCACCTTCCACGGCTGCATATTGTGGTTGTTTGCTGCCAGCAGTCCGGCTGCAGTCAGGCGCACCCGGGGATCTGTAAACTTTGATGCATAATTTTTGTTCCAAGGTTCTAAATATGACTGCTTCATATATCCTCCGCCCAGAATAAATAATACGAACAACAAGAAAATGATGAAACTTCCTGCACATACAATTATCTTTAAAAATACTTTCATACACCAGTCTCCTATGCCAAAACCAGCTGTATCATTAACTGAAAGGACTCCTCTAAGAAATCCTCCACGGAAGTATGGTGATAATTCTCCAGATATTCCTTTTTCCTTCCACCTGCATTAAAGACTCCAATTGTAAATGCCCATAAAATCAATGCAGTTTTCTCACAGTTCATATCCCTCTTAAAGCTTCCATCGTTCTTCCCTTTTTTCAGCGCCTCTATCAGGAAGGAAAGAACTTCCTCACCCAGGCGGTAACACTCTTCTTTCGATTCATCTGTGACGCCGCATTGATACCCATCATCCTTGGTTTCATACTCCATGATTGCCTTGAAGTAATCTACATGCTTCTGACGAAAAGAGAATAAGGTGTAAAAAATGCAGTGAAGCTCATTAAGCGCACTGGCTGGTTTTTCTTTTTCAAACCCTCCCTCCATCATTTTTAACAGCTGTCTGTAACCTCTGATCATAATTTCAAAATAGATCTGTTCCTTACTGTTAAAATATACATAAACGGTTCGTTTGCTGAATTCCGCTTTTTTTGCAACTGCATCCATGGAAGAATTCTCATAACCGTTTGCAAAGAATACTTTTTCTGCTGCGTCTATGATATCCTTTCTCTTAATTTCCTTTTCCTGTTGTTTCCGTTCTTCCGCTCCCAATTGTAATACCTCCTGTATCCCATCATTTTAATAAGTAAACTGGTAGTTTACTTATTTTATAACAGTTTACAGATTATGTCAATCCCCACATATGATTTAATGGACCGCTGCCTTTCCCAATATTTAACTGGTCATTTAAAGCTCCTGTAATATACGCTTTGGCATTTTTAACGCTCTCTTCCAGAGTACAGCCATTGGCCAGACTACAGGCTATGGCAGAGGACAGCGTACAGCCGGTCCCATGGGTGTTGGGATTGTCAATGCGTTTACCAGTCATCCATACCATTTTTTCTTTGGTATAGAGAAGATCGTCAGAAGTCTCCGTCAGGTGACCTCCTTTTATTAAAACTGCGCATCCCAACTTTTGAAAGATTGCCTCTGCAGCTTTTTCCATGTGGTATTTGCTGGTGATTTTTATATTGCAAAGTGCCTCTGCTTCCGGGATATTGGGCGTGGCAAGAAGTGCTGCAGGCAGCAGTCTGCCAATCAGCGCGTCCATTGCAGTTTCAGAAAGCAGCTTAGAACCGCTGGTTGATATCATAACCGGATCGACAACCAGATTTTTCACCTTATATTCCTTCAGTTTCGTGGCAATCGTCTCTATAATTCCGCTGTTTGATACCATGCCGATTTTTACTGCATCAGGATAAATGTCGGTAAAAATACAATCCATCTGCTGCCCTACAAATTCAGGTGTCACATCCATAATCGATGTGACACCTGTGGTATTCTGGGCAGTAAGCGCTGTAATTACACTCATTCCATATACCTTGTGTGCAGTCATTGTCTTCAAATCTGCCTGAATACCAGCGCCGCCGCTGCAGTCAGAGCCTGCTATTGTCAATACTTTTTTCATGAAACCGCCTCCCTCACCAATGATAAAAGAGTCTTTACTGCTTTTTCCTTGTCTTTGGCAGCAAAAACTGCTGAAATAACTGCTACGCCGTCGATACCGCTTCCTTTTAGTTTTAAAATATTATCCTCATTGATTCCGCCTATGGCTATTACGGGAATGGATACGCTACTACAGATTTCTTTTAAAGTCTCAAAGGTCACAGGATTTGCATCGGTTTTGGTGGAGGTTTCAAAGACTGCACCCACCCCGATATAATCTGCACCGTTTTTCTCAGCCAGAATTGCCTGCTCTTTCGTCTGAGCTGATACTCCAAGTATTTTGTCTTTTCCAATCAGCTCCCTGCATTTTTTTGCCTCCAGGTCTTTCTGTCCTACGTGAACACCATCTGCCCCTACAGCAAGAGCTACCTGAATATTATCGTTTATTACAAAGGGTATTTTATATGTTTCAGTAATTCTTCTGATCTCTTTTCCCTCTGCAACAAAGCTGTTGTAATCAAGATTTTTCTCCCGAAGCTGAATAAACGTAGCACCTGATTTAATAATTTCCTCCACCTGTTCATGAAGAATGTTCCCGTTAAGCCAGGTCCGGTCGGTCACCACATATAAAAGCATATTTTCTTTAGATACATTCATATTTTCCACCTTCTTCCAACATCCGCTCATTCAGCCTGCTCATTTCATCAATCAACAGCATACGGTATGTACCGGTGCCTCCGTGAAGCTGGCAAAGCTTCTTATATGCCAATTCCCCACACAGTCCCATCCCGCATACGGCAGCTGCAGAGGCCTTTAAAATACTTCCGGCATTGGCTCCCACATAGCTTCCGGTAACAGCAGCCAGCATACACCCGGTTCCAGTGATTCTGCTCATCATGGGATGACCGTTTCTGATTGCATACCCATGATTTTCATCAGTAACAATATCAATGGCTCCTGTAATCGCGATGACGGAACCGGTTCTTTTTGAAAACTCTTTTGCAAAGTCTGCCACACTTTTTAAATTTTCCTCCGTCACTTTATCAGCTTCACAGGCATCCACACCTGCAGTTCTTCCTTCTCCTGCTGCCAGAAATTTAATTTCCGATATATTACCCTTTATAACGGAAAAATGGATCTCTTTAAGTAGCTGATACGCTAATCTATTCCGAAATGGCGATGCACCGGCTCCTACAGGATCAAAAACAACTGGCAGACCGCACTGATTTGCTTTCTTTCCCGCTGCCAGCATGGATATGGCGGTACGTTCATTCAGGGTTCCCATATTGAGTACAAGAGCGGAAGAAATAGCGGTGATATCAGTAACTTCATTGATATCATCTGCCATAATGGGTGATCCTCCGCTTGCCAGAATGATGTTGGCGCAGTCGTTTACAGTTACATAATTTGTGATTGCATGGACCAGTGGAACATTGTTTCTTACATTGGTAATAATTTGTTCAAACATTTTCCTTACTCCTTTTCCTGTTTTGAGGGAAAAAAATGAGATATGCCCATAAAGACATATCTCATGATAGTTAGTAAGAGTGGCTGTCCCTACGTTGGCATTACCCAAATCAGGTTATAAGGGTCGAAGTTCTTTACTTCCTCTCAGCCGGGTCACCAGCTCCCCAAAACATTATTGAATTTTCTCGATTTTAACACAAGGGACAGATGCTGTCAATTCAATCCCTTCATATGGTTCACAAAAAACTCAACCAGCTCCGGGTCAAACTGTTTTCCTGAACCCTTAATCAGCTCGTTTTTCGCATAAGCGGCAGGCAGTGCCTTCCGGTAGCTTCTGTCACTTGTCATGGCGTCGTAGGCATCCGCTATGGTGATGATTCTTGCAAACAGCGGAATGTCTGTTTTGCTTCTTCCCTTGGGATATCCCTTGCCATCCCACCGCTCATGATGGCATAAAACAATCTCGGCTATCTCCGACATATTAGGGGAAGTATTTAGGATACGGTATCCGATCTCTGAATGCTTTTTGACCTCCTTATATTCATCCTCTGTTAAGATTCCGGGTTTATTTAGCACCTCTTCCTGAATTCCGATTTTTCCAATATCATGAAGGAGACCGGCTGCCTTAATCTTCTTGATGTCACTGTCGGGCATCCCCATCTGTTTTGCCATTGTCTCACAGATTTCTGCCACTCTCTGGGAATGCTGCTCCTCTCTTGGATTCTTTTCATGAAGAGTATTTAATATAATATCAATAGTTTTGCTTCTTCTGCTACTGGCCTCATATAATTTATTCTGATACATCTCATCTTCAGCCAGCTTTACCGCTTTTTGAATCGGCATCCCGGATTCCTCAATCATGTGATATCCGAACGAAACCGAAAGCTCGATTCCATTGATGGTTTCCCTTGAACATTTTTCTTTTAATCTTCGGATATACCGGTCTGTCTCACCTCTTTCTGTCCTTCTTAGAATAATCGCAAACTCATCTCCGCCTACACGGCTGATTAATTCCCCTTTCTTTCCTGAATCCGCCAGGATTTCGGCAAACCGCTTCAGCATATAATCTCCGTATTCGTGACCGAAGGAATCGTTTACCATCTTTAGTCCATTCAGATCTGCGAAAATGACACTGATGGGATAATTTTCAGACTGATTCAGCTCCTTTGATGCCTGGTCAAAATACCTTCTGTTGTGCAGTCCTGTTATATGATCATGATAACTGATCTCTTCGATTTCCTTAATATAATTATGAGTTTCTGTGATGTTTCTGGCAATTGCAATGGCCTTGTCATCAAACCATTTTACAATCCGCAGTTCATGATATTCTGTAATCCTTGCAGTGGTCCACTCATACTCAATTTTCTGGTTTTCTCCAGTGAGAAAAACCTGATCGATCAGCTCCCTGCCCTTAGCAGCAATCGATTGTGGCATTACATCGGTAATATTTTTACCAATAAAACGCTCCCTCTTAAAAAACAGATGATCCAGATCTCCAATGCAGTCTAAAAATACCCCATCCTGGGAAATGACAAATACTGTGTCAGGAATCGCTTCCATCAGCGAATGGGCATATTTAAGGCTGCGATACATCTGGGTTTCCCGCTCTGTTAAAATCTGATTCTGCAAGATTAATTGCTTCTGGGAATCCACATTCTCTCTCAGAGAATGCTCCAGCTTTTCATTGCTTTGTTTTAGCTGCTGCTTCATTTCATCCAGAGATTTTCCGATTAATCCAAATTCATCGGTTCTTTTTACCAGTTCCCTGCTGACTTCCTGGTCAAAGCTGCGGTCTCCTATCTCTTTTATTTCTCTTAAAATAGCTTTCACCGGATGGTCAATGATTCTGCCGGTGAGAATAAAAACGGTAAGGGACATAAACAGAAGGGATATTCCGAATATCCATATGAACGTATCTGACAGCTGACGTATGGGTTTATTAATGGAACTCTCCGGTATTTCAAAGACAATTTTCCAGCCCAGATCATTCAGTGTCTTATAGAACACAGTTATTTCCTTTTTATTTTTAATATAAGATGTTCTTCCATTGTCACTTGAAATAACTTCTGAAACAGCAGCAAGATAGGACTGATTATTGGAATCGAATACACTGCTTTTTACTTTCACCGCAGCTTCGCTTTCCGCAGCAAGATAGGTTCCTTCCCTATTGATAATATAGGTTGTCCCATCATGACTGGCAATGTAATCAGAGATAAATTTCTGCATGGAAGACAGACCTACGTCTACAGTTACACAGCCCATAAATTTGCCGTTACTATCATAGACAGGCTGGGAACAGGTAATCATATATAGATTAGTGGTCTGATCATAGTACATATCGGTCCACACAATGTTATTTGTTTTCTTCGCAAGAGCATAGTAATCCTGTGAAAAGTAATCATAGTCAGCGTTACTGTAATCAAAAGTTGGTATGATCCGGTCGCCATCCCGGTACACATAGGGACCCATATATTTTTGAGACTTGTCATATGCATATGGCTCATACCAGAACCCAGCCCCCAGTATAAACTGATTATCCTGGACAATGGGTTTCAAAATATTAATGAAATAATCGGGTGAATAATCTTTGCAGCCATTTCCAGCAAACACAGCCAGAGCCCTGGATATTTCAGCTGCATCATTCATGTTCTTTTCGATGATGTTTTTCTGTATCTCTTTCTCTGCAGATATTCGTTCACTGGTTTCATGATCAACCAGCCTTTTTGCTGTCTTTACACTGGCATTATAGCTCAGTATGAGGACCACACATAATACGGGAATAACGATCAGAAGCATTTTCATTCGAATATGGCTAAGCATACCATCACCTCTATCATACGTATTCTTTCATTAAACTATTTCAAATAGTTTAATGATATTATCGTCAGATTGTCAAGCTGAATTAAAGTTGTGTGTAATAAAAAAAAGTAAGCCATAAATGTTAATAAATATACGAAAACCGGCTTTGGGTTCTGTTCATAGAATCCAAAGCCGGTTTTTCATGTAATTTATTTATCAAATCTCATAACCTTTTTAATCAGGAACCGCAGCGGCTTGTAGGTAAACCCTTCCAGGGACTTAGCCACCTGTGTCATCTCCTCGCTGATCTTAATATGCTGGGGACAATGGGATTCACACTTTTTACACTTTACACAAAGTGATGCATTACGGGGTTCATTCTTAATGCTGGTCTGCATGATGTATTTGCCTTTGGAAGCTAATTTCCCCTCTATCTCCATGTCATTATAACAGGAAAAACAGGTTGGGATATCCACTCCCATCGGACACGGCATACAATAATTACAACCGGTGCAAGGAACCTTTATTGTCTGGTCAAGAATTTCCTTAACCCGTTTAAATAAATGAAAGTCTTCATCAGTAAAGGCGTTAACCTCCGTCTCGGAAGCCACTCTGATATTTTCCTTTATCATTTCCATAGAATTCATTCCTGAAAGTACAACCGTGACCTCTGGCTGATTGTAGAGCCACTTAAATGCCCACTCTGCAGGTGAACGCTTCACATGGGCATTGTCCCAGATGGACTTCACCTCTTTGGGGAGATTTGTCACCAGCTTTCCGCCCCGCAGTGGTTCCATAACCATGACTGGAAGGCCTTTACTGGAAGCATACCGGATTCCCTCTACGCCAGCCTGTTTGTTCTCATCTAAATAGTTATACTGAAGCAGACAGAATTCCCATGGATAAATGTCTATCAGCCGGAAAAACTCATCCCTTCCTCCGTGGTAGGAAAAACCAATGTTCCTAATCTGACCTTTATTCTTCTTTTCTTCGATCCATTCCTTAATCCCCAGCTTTATCAGCCGGTTCCACACCGTTATATCAGGCAGCATATGGATTAAGTAATAGTCGATATAATCTGTCTGAAGCCGCTCTAATTCGGTTAAAAAGATGCGGTCAAAGTCCTCATATTTTTTAATGGTGTGAGGAGGCATTTTAGTGGCAATCTTCACCCGTTCCCTGTATCCCTTAGAAAGCACCCTTCCTAAAACCACTTCGCTGTTGGGATAGATATACGCAGTATCAAAATAATTAACGCCATGCTCAATCGCATAAATGATCTGCTTTTCAACTTCCTTTTCATCCCTGCTAAACCTCATACAGCCAAAACCCAGGGTGGAAAGTTCGTCCTGATTTTTGGGATTGATCCGATACTTCATGCCTCATCCTCCTGAATTGGGATTTTTATTCTTATTATAATCCTTTTTGCTATGATAGCAAGCAGATCCTTTCAGGAATGTCCGATTATTTAACTACACCTTTTTTTAGAATAATATTGGCATACAGTTCACTTTCACCTGTCATAATCACAACAGAGGAATGATTCTTTGTCCGGTCATAAAATTCCCATTTGTCAATTTCTTCAAAGCAGGCAGCCCCTCTCTCATCATGCTTTGCTACAATTTCCTTATATTTGTCCCAGATCGGAGTCTTAACATCATCTCCGGGAACCACTCCCATCAGCGTAACCGGATGATCCACGTAGGTATCAAGGGGAAACAGCTGTAAAATTGCGTCCAGTATTTCCGGCACTCCGTGGCCATCCAGACGGATCACCTTTTTGCCGTATGTATGGCCCGGAAAGTTTCCGTCTCCAATGGTAAGTTCATCGGTATGACCCATTTCACATAAAATCTTTAATAACTCGGGGCTGATAATTGATGGAATTCCTTTTAACATAATATTTTTCTCCTTTTCTCAAAGAGCGCTCTCCTGTCAAGGAGAGCGCTGCATCATTAATCGTATAAGTTTTGTGAAATATCACTGCTGTCCATATTATCTTTGTTGTACCACTGGCTTCCTGTATCAACATCTGTAACGGATTCTCCCTTTGCAGCTGCAACTGCCAGTTTTACAGTCTGATAACCAATTTCTACTGGAGCCTGGGTAACAGCACCTGCCAGTTTTCCTGATTTGATTGCATCTTTAATCATGGTTCCTGAGTCAAATGCAACTCCGATTACATCTTTTCCTAATCTTCCTAAATTCTCGTCACCGGTAATCAGACCTTCACCAGTCTTCTGGTTGGAAGCAAAGATACAGATGGTATCTTCTTTGTTTAAAATGGTCTGTGCATCGGTCGTCATTAAGGAAGCTTCTACCTTGGAAGGAACGGCAACATCAAGTATAACATCTGCTGAGTTTCCTTTGTCTGTCTTAGAGTCGGTTACAAACTTATCATTACCGGTGATGCATACGGTTTTTCCATCTGCCTTTATTAACTCTGTAATTTTGTCAATAAATCCAAGACCACGGCTGATGATAGACTCTGAGGTTGCATCCTGGTTCAGTACACCGATGCGGACGCTTTTTGATGATTTTGCAATTAAGTCTTTAATGAGGGGATAGGTGTTTTCTGCCGCAACTTCACCTGCCTTGTAGTTATCTGTAGCTGCATTGGCAACAACAGCACCCTTTGGTGCATCCGGAACACCGGAGTCAAATCCGATAATCGGTATTTTTGCATCCTGGGAAGATTTAATACTGTCGTTAAGGGCTGAAACATCAAGAGCTGCCAGTCCGATTGCCGCCGGTTTCATCTGTACTGCATTGTTCATCATCTGAACCTGTTGTGCTATATCTGATTCTGAATCCGGTCCCTGAAATTCCAGATGAACGCCCAGTTCCCCAGATGCCTTCTGTGCTCCCTTATAAACCGCCTGCCAGTACTGGGACTGAAAGCCCTTTGCTACCATGTAAACAGTCATGTCTTCCTTGCCTTTTGCTGCTTCCGTAGCTGCCTGGGTACCTGCCTCTTTGGTTTTGCTTTCTGCCGCTGCTGTGGTTTTCACATCAGTGGTAGAAGAATTGCTTGCGCAGCCGGCAGTCAGTGATGCCATCATAGCTGCTGTGATTAAAACGCCCCATACATTTTTCTTCATTGTTTGCTTCCTCCTGTTTTTTATGTGAATTCTTGCGAATTACACTGCGCTCAGCTCTTTCTCCTGTTACGGTACACATCGGCAAATACAGCAACGATGATGACCAGACCTGTGGCAACCTGCTGGTAGTGGGTCTGAAGTCCCACAAAGGGCAGCCCTGTCTTTAATACAGAAATAATAAACACACCGATCATGGTTCCGGCTATGGTTCCGATTCCGCCTGACATGGAAGTTCCGCCAATTACCACACCGGCTATGGCATCCATTTCAAATCCGGCTCCGCCTCCCGGCAGCAGCGTGGAATATATGGTGGAATAGGCAAGACCTGCAATCCCTGCAAAAGTACCGCTGATGATATAGGCAATGATTAAATATTTATCTACATTTACGCCGGATAACCGGGTT
>SVDS01000118.1:11636-15766 GCA_015057715.1 Paenibacillaceae bacterium | reverse complement strand
GAGATAAAGAATGACTGCGTGTATTATCTTCCGGAATATTTTCCGGAAAACGGAGGAAAACTCCGTTATCTGCGAACAGGCCTTTGCCTTGGAGAGATGAAAAAAGAACGGTTTGAACCTTCTCAGGCGCTGGCACAGTCTTTAAAAATGGAAGAATTTAAACAAACTCTTTCGTTTCAAAAAGAAGATGAGAGAGTGATCCGGTATTTAAAAGGAGAAACTGTTATTTTAGCAGAAATGGAAGAACGAATAAAGGGCTGGTGCTTAATCTGTGTAGACGGATTCCCGCTGGGATTTGCAAAAGGCAATGGCGATACCCTTAAAAATAAATACTATCCGGGATGGCGGTGGCAGTGATGAAAGAGATTCGATTAGATAAATATTTAACTGAAATGGGAGAAGGAACTAGAAGTCAGATCAAAGAGATGGCAAGAAAAGGCAGAATTACCGTTGACGGAATTCCAGAAAAAAAATCGGAGCGCAAAATTATACCGGACCAGAATGTTATTGCTGTTGACGGAAGAACCATCTCCTACGCAGAAATTGAATATTATATGCTGTGCAAGCCCCAAGGGGTTGTATCAGCTACGGAAGATAAACGGTATCAGACAGTGATTGACTTAATTACCGATCGAAAGCGGGGAGATTTATTCCCGGTAGGAAGACTGGATATTGATACAGAGGGCCTGCTTCTTATAACCAATGACGGAGATCTGGCTCATCAGCTTTTATCTCCAAAAAAGCATGTGGATAAGGTGTACTATGCAAAAATAGACGGAGAGATTCCTGCAGATGCAACGAAGCGCATGGAGGAGGGAGTGGAACTGGAAGATGGGACTTTAACCATGCCTGCCAGTCTTGAAATTCTGGAATACGGAAATCCATCTACCGTTCTTCTTACCATAAGGGAAGGAAAATTTCATCAGGTAAAACGAATGTTTGAAGCGCTGGGGTGCAGTGTGGTATACTTAAAGAGACTCTCTATGGGAAGTTTAAAGCTGGATGAGAGTTTACAGCCGGGAGATTACCGCCCGCTTACAATAGAAGAGATTGACTTATTAAAGCGCCATGGAAAGGAAGAAAAAACAAAAGATGTTAAATGAGAAAAAAGCCGTGATTTTTGATCTGGATGGGACCCTGGTGGATTCCATGTGGATGTGGAAATCCATTGATATAGAATTTTTAGGAAGCAGGGGTATTCCCTGTCCGGAAGATTTGGAAAAAGAGATTGAAGGAATGAGCTTTACGGAAACTGCCTTTTATTTTAAAGAGCGTTTTAAGCTTACAGAATCTCTGGAAGAGATCAAGGGAATATGGACGGATATGTCTCTGGATAAATATAAGAATGAAGTCCCTTTAAAAGCAGGAGCAGGAGAATTTCTGGCTTATCTGTCATCTCAGGGGCTGTCCATGGGAATTGCTACCAGCAACGGCAGAGAGATGGTGGATGCAGTGATTGATTCCTTAAAAATCGGGAAGTATTTTAATGTAGTAGCTACTTCCTGTGAGGTTGCAGCTGGGAAGCCAGCACCGGATATTTATTTAAAGGTGGCAAAGGAGCTTAACGTCATACCGTCACAGTGTCTGGTGTTTGAAGATGTTCCGGCAGGAATACTGGCAGGGAAACGTGCCGGAATGACAGTCTGTGCCATAGATGACGGATTTTCCAAAGCAATGGAAAAAGAAAAACGCGAACTTGCCGATTATTTTATTTACGATTATTACCAGCTGTTAGAAAGAAATGGAGTTCAATCATGATGCACGACTATCTACCGATCACCAGGGCGGACATGAATATCCGGGGGTGGAAACAATGTGACTTTGTCTATGTAACAGGGGATGCCTATGTAGACCACCCGTCTTTTGGACACGCCATAATCAGCCGTCTGTTAGAGGCACATGGATATAAGGTGGGAATCATAGCACAGCCTGACTGGAAGGATCCATCAAGCATTTCTGTTCTTGGTGAACCAAGGCTTGGGTTTCTGGTTTCCGGCGGAAATATGGATTCTATGGTGAATCATTATTCCGTTTCCAAGAAAAAACGTCAGCAGGATTCCTACACTCCAGGAGGAGTTATGGGAAAGCGTCCGGACTATGCCACTACGGTTTACTGCAATCTCATTCGTTCTGTTTATAAGAAAGCACCTGTTATAATCGGTGGAATTGAAGCCAGTTTAAGGCGTCTGGCTCATTATGATTACTGGTCAGACCGTCTGAAACACTCCATTTTGATTGATTCACAGGCAGATTTAATCTCCTATGGAATGGGGGAGAAATCCATTGTTGAAATTGCTGATGCCTTAAACAGCGGCATTGACATCCGGGATATTACCTTTGTAGAGGGAACGGTTTACAAAACAGACAGCCTGGAATCGGTGTATGATGCACTGGTTCTTCCATCATATGACAGCATGAAAAAAGATAAGCTGGAGTATGCAAAGAGCTATTATATTCAGTATGGCAATACAGATCCTTTTATTGGAAAGCGTCTTGTGGAACCCTACAAGGACAATTTATACGTGGTTCAGAATCCACCGGCAAAACCGCTGTCGACAGAGGAGATGGATCGGGTTTATTCCCTGCCTTATATGAGAAATTATCACCCTTCCTATGAAGAACTGGGCGGAGTGCCGGCGATCAGGGAAATTAAGTTCAGTCTTATCAGCAACCGCGGCTGTTTCGGAGCATGCAGCTTCTGTGCCCTTACGTTCCATCAGGGACGGATTATACAGGCCAGAAGTCATAATTCCCTCATTGAGGAAGCCAAATGGCTGACCAACGAACCAGATTTTAAAGGCTATATCCATGATGTGGGCGGTCCCACTGCGGATTTCCGTTATCCAGCCTGTGAAAAGCAGATCGGGAAAGGAGCCTGTCCCAATAAGCAGTGTCTCTTCCCGGAACCCTGTAAGAATTTAAGGGCAGACCATTCCGATTATATTGAGCTTTTGAGAAAGTTAAGAAATTTACCCAGAGTAAAGAAAGTATTTATCCGTTCAGGAATCCGTTTTGATTACGTCCTTGCAGATCCGGGCAAGAAATTCTTAAAAGAGCTTTGTGAATATCATGTCAGCGGCCAGTTAAAGGTAGCACCGGAGCATGTAGCGGACAATGTTCTCAGCAAAATGGGAAAACCAAGAAACGATGTCTATCGTAAGTTCGTAAAGGAATACAACGATATGAACGGACGTCTTGGTTTAAAACAGTATCTGGTTCCGTATTTAATGTCCTCCCATCCGGGATCGGGATTAAAGGAAGCCATTGAGCTTGCGGAGTATCTCAGGGATCTTGGATACATGCCGGAGCAGGTTCAGGATTTTTATCCTACACCTTCTACCATTTCCACCTGTATGTATTACACAGGCTATGACCCCAGAACCATGGAACCGGTTTATGTTCCCACCAATCCCCATGAAAAAGCGATGCAGAGAGCATTAATCCAATACCGGAATCCAAAAAACTATGAACTGGTGGAAGAGGCATTAACGAAAGCTGGCAGAACTGATTTAATTGGATTTGATAAGAAATGCCTGATTCGCCCCAAATCTGGTTTTAAACCTGGTTTTTCCCAGGGAAAAATGGGAAAAGATAATGGAAATGGGAAAAGGACGGAAGGCCCGGCGGGAGGTCAGAAGGATCGAAAGAAAAAAACCATCCGCAATGTTCATAAGAAATCAACTAAAAAATAATAACGATGTCTGATTGAAAGAAGGGATCATGATGAAGGTAGCTATCGTAACAGGAGCGTCTTCCGGTATGGGAAGAGAGTTTATCATGCAGATTGCCGACCGCTTTGGCGGCATCGGAGAGATCTGGGCAATTGCCAGAAGACAGGAGCGGATTGAAGAATTATCTCCTCTTGTTCCGGTGAAGGTAAGATCATTTGCCATTGATTTAACAGATGACAGCAGACTGGAGTGTCTGCAGGATGTTTTATTTGAAGAAAAACCAGAGGTAAAGTGGCTGATCAATGCTGCAGGTTATGGAAAGATCGGGGCTGCAGGTTCCATTAATTTAAATGATGAACTGGGAATGGTGGATTTAAACTGCAGAGCACTTTGTGCAGTGACCCATATGGTACTTCCCTATATGTCAGAAAACAGCAGAATCATACAGTTTGCATCTGC
>SVDS01000118.1:0-11536 GCA_015057715.1 Paenibacillaceae bacterium | reverse complement strand
ATGAAAGGATTTATGCGGGTAGTGGACAACCGAAGATAAAGAAAGAGGGTTACGAAAGTGAAACGATGCTTAAAAGGGCAGTCAGGTTACCGGGATTACCACAAAAAGAAAGAACTGTTAAAGGTATTGATCGGTGCAGTTCTCATCATCATTCAGTTAATATTCAGAGAATTTGCTGACAGTGCTGCTTTAAAGAATACGTTAACTGTGATGGCAATCCTTTCCGTCCTGCCAGTGGCTAATATAGCAGCACCTCTGCTTGCCTCTTTCAAGTACCGGTCTTTATCTCCAATGCTTGAAAAAAAGGCTTCTGCCTATGAAGAAAAAGGAGTCCTTTTGTATGATCTTATTATTTCATCGAAGGAACAGCTCCTGCCAATGGATGTGATACTGGTTATGCCGGGGGAAGTCTATGCTTACTGCACTGCTAATAAGGCAGATTCTGACAAAGCGGAACAATATATAAAACAGATGCTGAGCCAGCATAAGCTGGATTATAATGTAAAAGTGATTTTTGATGAAAATTCCTTTTTTAAGCGTTTAAGCAGTCTGAAACCAAAAGAAAAAAATGAAGAAAACGACAGATCTGACCAGGCAGTTACCCTGTTAAAGAGTCTGTCCATGTAAAATTCAGTAAAAGAGGGAACCATTATGCAGTCTGTGATTGTATCAACGAATGAAGCAGGACAGCGGCTTGATAAGCTGCTGTCCAAATATTTAAATCTTGCAGGGAAAAGCTTTCTTTATAAGATGATGCGGAAAAAGAACATCACTTTAAATGGGAAAAAGTGCGACGGTTCTGAAAAGCTCTCCCAGGGAGATGAAATCAAACTGTTTCTTTCCGATGAGACCATTGAAAAATTTTCCCAGGTTAAGGTTCCCAAGGTCAGTAAGGTTAAATTAAATATCATATATGAAGATGAAAATATTATTTTGATTAATAAGCCTGCAGGAATGCTGTCACAAAAAGCAAAGGATTCCGATGAATCCCTTGTGGAATATCTGATTGATTATCTGCTTTCAAAAGGCGAGTTAACCACAGAACAGTTAAAAAGTTTCCGTCCTTCTGTCTGTAACCGGCTGGACCGGAATACCAGCGGTCTTGTAGTAGGAGGAAAATCCCTGGCTGGTCTCCAGATCATGTCAGAGGTGTTTAAGGACAGGTCCATTCACAAGTATTACCAGTGTGTGGTGAAAGGGCATGTGGCTGGGAGACAGATGATTACCGGGTTTCTTTCAAAGGATGAAAAGACCAATCAGGTCACTGTCCGAACCAGCGAATTTAAAGACAGTGTGCCAATTTCAACGGAATATGTGCCAATAGATTATTACGGCAACTTTACGCTGTTAAGGGTGACGCTGATCACTGGGCGCACCCATCAGATCCGTGCTCATCTGGCTTCCATTGGGCATCCCATCGTAGGAGATTATAAGTACGGAGATAAACGGGTAAATGAAGAAGCGAAGAGGCTTTACAAAGTACAGTCACAGCTTCTTCATTCTTATCAGTTGGTATTGCCCAAGCTTTCGGAGCCCCTTTCTTATCTGTCAGGAAAGGAATTTACCGCCCCCCTTCCTCCTGTTTATTCTGCCATATGCGGGGAATGGAGGCAGGAATAAAGATGGGTACCTGGAAAACAAGAGGGTTAAGAGGTTCCACGTTAGAGGAACTGATTAACCGGAGCAATGACAGTTATCGGGAAAAAGGGCTGGCTCTGATTCAGAAAATCCCCACGCCCATTACACCTATTTCCATTGATAAAGAAAGCAGGCATATTACCCTTGCCTATTTTGATCAGAAAAGTACGGTGGATTATATTGGTGCAGTTCAGGGAATTCCAGTCTGTTTTGATGCAAAGGAATGTGCTTCTGAAACATTTCCGCTGCAGAATATTCACCCGCACCAGGTTACTTTTATGGAGGAATTTGAAAAACAGGGTGGAATCGCATTTATTATCGTATCCTATACTCATAAAAATGAAGTTTATTACCTTCCATTTGACCAGATTCAGTGTTATTTTCAAAGAATGGAGGCTGGGGGAAGAAAAAGCTTTACCTACGAGGAACTGGATAAGACCTGGAAAATATCCAGCTGCAGGGATATTCTGATTCACTATCTGGAACTGATTCAAAAAGATTTGGACAGAAGAGATTGACAAGAATATATTTCTCGCCTATAATAAACTACACGTTATTAAATTATCACTTTACTATATGAAAGTAGATCAAAACTGATTTACATGAAATTTAATTTCTTGAACGGTTGGAGGTTGTTATGGCTAATAAACTGTTACATACACCGGATGGTGTCCGGGATATTTATGGAATAGAGTGTACGAGAAAAGCAGTTATACAGGAAAAGATGCTGAAAGAGTTTCACCTTTGCGGTTATCAGGATATAGAAACTCCTACTTTTGAATTTTTTGATATCTTTAATGAATCCAGGGGAAGTGTGAAGGCAAAGGAAATGTTCAAGTTTTTTGACCGGGATAACCACACTCTGGTACTTCGGCCCGATGAAACGCCAGCCATTGCCAGATGTGCAGCCAAGTATTTTCTGGATGAGGATATGCCAATCAGGCTTTGTTATGTGGAGCGCACCTTTATCAACAATTCCAGCTATCAGGGAAGACTGAAAGAAGCCAGCCAGACAGGTGTTGAGTTAATTGGTGATGATTCAGCGGATGCAGATGGAGAAATCCTGGCAATGGTGATTCAGGCACTGAAATCAACCGGACTGACTGAGTTTCAGGTGGAACTGGGAGAGGTGGATTTCTTTAAAGGGCTGTTGGAAGAAGCAGGTATGGATGAGGAGATGGAAGAAACTCTCCGGGAACTGATTGAAAATAAGAATTACTTTGGTGTGGAAGAACTAGTTATGACCCAGCCTATTTCCCAGGAGTTAAAACAGGTGTTTTTAAAGCTTCCTGAGCTCTTTGGTTCTTTGGAGCAGATACAGGCTGCCAGGGAGCTGACTTCCAATGAGCGGGCGCTAAGAGCGATCAGTCGACTGGAAGAAGTGAATCGGATTCTGGAACATTATGGGCTATCTGACTACGTTTCTTATGATCTTGGAATGCTCAGCCAGTATCAGTATTATACTGGAATTATATTTAAGGCCTATACGTATGGTACAGGGGATTATATTGTAAACGGAGGCCGGTATGACAGCCTTTTAAAACAATTTGGCAAGGATTCCCCAGCTGTTGGATTTGGTATTTCTGTGGATGAACTTTTGCTGGCTTTAAGCAGACAGAAAATTGAAACAGAGGTTTCCATGACAAATACCATGATTCTTTATGAGCAGGAATCAAGAGAAAATGCAATATCTCTTGCTGGACATTTTCGTAATTTAAAGGTCCCGGTTCAGCTGCAGTGTAAGAAGCCGGAACGTTCTATAGAAGCTTATAAAGAATATGCCATGCGGCGGGACTTAAAGAATTTATTGTATCTGGATCAGGAAGGAATATCGGTAACTGTAATTAACCTTGACTTGAAGCGTATGGATGTGGTTCCGCTTTCAGAATACTTAAAATAATGGGGGTACGTATGAGATATCTGACATTTGCCCTGGCAAAAGGGCGTCTGGCCAAGCAGTCACTTGAAATGTTCGAACGGATCGGAATCACCTGCGAAGAGATGAAAGATAAGGACTCCCGTAAGCTGATCTTTACCAATGAAGAGCTTAAGATTCGTTTTTTCCTGGCAAAAGCCAGTGATGTTCCCACATATGTAGAATATGGTGCGGCGGACATCGGCATCGTCGGAAAGGATACGATTTTAGAAGAGGGACGAAAGCTTTATGAGGTGATGAATCTGGGAATCGGAAACTGCCGTATGTGCGTTTGCGGCCCCCAGTCAGCCAGTGAACTCCTAAAGCACCATGAGCGAATCCGCGTAGCAACCAAATATCCGGCCATCGCCAAGGATTATTTTTACAATAAAAAGCATCAGACTGTGGAAATCATTAAGCTGAATGGATCCATTGAACTGGCTCCTATTGTTGGTCTTTCTGAAGTCATTGTTGACATTGTGGAAACAGGAACGACCTTAAAGGAGAACGGACTTACGGTACTGGAAGAAATCTGCCCCCTCTCTGCCCGCATGGTGGTGAACCAGGTGAGCATGAAGCGGGAAAATGACAGGATCACAAAGCTGATTCGTGATTTGAGACTTTTGCTGCAGGAGGAAAACCAATGAAGATTGTAAAATTAGATGAGACATCCAAACAGAATATTCTTTCCGGATTGTTAAAGAGAGATCCCAACCAATACGATTCGTATGCCAAAACCGTTCAGGAGATTGTAGATCGGGTAAAGGAAGAGGGAGACAAAGCAGTTTTTGCCTATACCAGAGAATTTGACAAAGCAGAAGTGAACGAGACCAATATTCGGGTAACAAAAGAGGAAATCGAAGAAGCGGTAAAATCCGTAGATCCCAGACTTTTGGAAGTTATGGAAAAATCCATGAATAATATCCGTCTGTTCCACGAAAAGCAGAGACAGTACAGCTGGTTTGACAGCAAGCCGGACGGAACCATTCTCGGCCAGAAGATAACAGCCCTTGAGAGCGCGGGTGTGTATGTTCCGGGTGGAAAGGCAGCTTATCCGTCGTCAGTTTTGATGAATATTATACCAGCCATGGTGGCGGGCGTGGGACGGATCGTTATGGTAACACCTCCCGGAAAGGATGGAAAGGTAAATCCGGTTACACTGACGGCTGCTCATCTTGCAGGAGCGACTGAGGTGTATAAGGTGGGCGGAGCCCAGGCAATTGCTGCACTGGCTTTTGGTACTGACTCCATTCCAAGGGTTAATAAAATCGTAGGTCCTGGTAATATATTTGTGGCACTGGCGAAAAAAGCAGTTTACGGTCATGCCAGCATAGACAGCATCGCAGGACCCAGTGAAATTTTAGTTCTTGCAGATGAAAGTGCGAATCCAAGGTTCGTGGCAGCGGATTTATTGTCCCAGGCGGAGCATGATGAGCTTGCTTCTGCAATTCTTGTGACAACCAGCATGGAACTGGCCGAAAAGGTATCAAAAGAAGCGAGACTGCAGGCTTCAAAACTTTCCAGATCTGAGATTATTAATAAATCACTGGACAATTACGGCTGTATTCTTGTGGCGGATAATATGAAGGATGCAATTTCTGCCGTCAATGAAATTGCGCCGGAGCATCTTGAGATTGTTACGAAAAATCCGTTTGAAGACATGACAAGGATTCATAATGCAGGCGCCATTTTTATCGGTGAATACAGTTCTGAGCCTTTGGGAGATTATTTTGCAGGACCAAATCATGTTCTTCCGACTAATGGTACCGCAAGATTTTTCTCAGCTCTCAGCGTAGACGACTTTATTAAGAAATCAAGTATTATTTACTATTCCAAAGAGGCACTGGCAGATGTTTATAAGGAGATTGACTTCTTTGCTCAGGCAGAGCAGCTGACAGCCCATGCCAATTCGGTGAAAATACGGTTTGAAGAGGATGAAATCCAGGAATAAAGGGGAAAATATATGGGACGAAGTGCAGTGATATCTCGAATAACCAAAGAAACCGATATTCAGATGAAGTTTAATATTGACGGGAGCGGAATCGCCAATATTCATACAGGCATCGGTTTTTTTGACCACATGTTAAACAGCTTTGCTCGCCATGGATTTTTTGATCTGGAACTGACGGTTAAGGGGGATCTGGAAGTAGATACCCACCATACCATTGAAGATACAGGAATAGTCCTGGGAGCAGCCATTAAGGAAGCTCTGGGTGATAAAAAGTCTATAAAACGTTACGGAAATATGATACTGCCCATGGATGAGACTTTAATCTTATGTGCAGTGGATTTATCCGGCCGGCCTTATCTGGGGTTTGATGTTCCTTTAACTGCAGAGCGGGTAGGAGATTTTGAAACAGAGATGGTGAAGGAATTTTTCTATGCCGTATCCTATTCTGCAGAAATGAATCTTCACATCAGAAAGCTTTCAGGGGATAACAATCATCATATTATTGAAGGGGTATTTAAGGCATTTGCCAAGGCGCTTGATGATGCCACTTTACCGGATCCACGGATTACCGGCGTTTTATCTACAAAAGGTACATTATAAGGAGAACCCATATGCAGCTTTATCCAGCAATCGATTTAAAGAACGGACAATGTGTTCGTTTAAAGCAAGGTGAATTTAAAGAGATTACCGTATATTCTGATAAACCGGAAGAGATAGCAGCACTGTGGCAGAAACAGGGTGCTACCTATCTTCATCTGGTTGATTTAGATGGCGCACTGGCCGGACATTCGGTTAATGAGGAAGTAATACGCAGAATTGTGAATACAGTTTCCATCCCTGTGGAGATTGGCGGCGGGATTCGCAGTGAAGAGGCCATTGCTTCCATGCTTTCCTTAGGGGTTGCCCGGGTGATTATCGGAACAAAAGCGGTAAAGCAGCCGGAGTTTATACGAGATATGATTGAAACGTTTGGAGCTGATAGAATCGTGTTAGGTGTGGATGCCAAGGACGGAATGGTTGCGGTAGAGGGCTGGGAAACAGTAAGCGAAATCACAGCCTCCAGTCTTTGCTCCCAGATGAAGGAATACGGCATCCGCCACATTGTGTATACGGATATTTCAAGGGACGGTATGCTTTCCGGTCCAAACGTGGCTTATACAAAGAAGCTGACGGATGAAACAGGTCTTGATGTAATCGCATCCGGCGGTATGTCTTCCATGGAAGATTTAAGACAATTATATGAGGCAGGGGTTCAGGGTGCAATTATCGGAAAAGCCCTGTATGAAAAGCGGATTGATCTTGCGGAGGCGGTTAAGACCTTTGAACTGTAAAGACCCATCAAGGGAGGAAATATGATGGAATGTAAAAAATTAATTGCAGGTTTCGGAATACGGGAAGGGAAAGCATGGAGACTTGATGATTTGTCCGTCTGTTATGAGGAACGTCCTCTTTCTCTGGCTTGCTTTTTTGGAGATAATGGCTCAGATGAACTTTTTCTTTATGACATTTCAGAAACGGAAGCAGATCATGAGCGCACCATCGGTCTGATGAAAGAGATTGGAAGAGTTTCAGATATTCCTGTCCTTGCAGGCGGAAAGGTAAAACGTCTGGAGGATGTAAAAAAATATTTGTATGCTGGTGCCAAAGCGGCTTTTCTTGATGTGAGTCTGGAAGAAAATGTAGATATGATGAAGGAAGCATCTGACCGTTTTGGAGACGATAAGATTTATGCATATTTACCCGACATATCCTATCTGTCTCATACAGAAGAATACGCACAGCTGGGAGCCTCTGCTATGATTTTAGGAGCTGGTGTTCTTTCAGAAAATGGACTTGATGAAGTATCTGCACGGGAAGAGGTATTTATTATTACCGGACTTAGTGACGATTCTTTTTTCCTGGCAGATGCTTTAAAAAGAGAGAACATTGCAGGAATTATTGGCATTTCTGATGGAAAAACTGGCTGTATGGAGATAAAACAGGAATTAAAGATACAGGGGATCCCAGTGGAAACATTTGAAAGTTCCATAGAATTCTCTGAATTTAAATTAAACGGAGACGGACTGATTCCTGTTATTACCCAGGATTACCGGACCGGTGAAGTTCTCATGCTGGCATATATGAATGAGGAAGCTTTTAAAGAAACATTAAAAACCGGACTGATGACTTATTTCAGCAGAAGCCGTCAAAGTCTCTGGCTGAAAGGTGAAACTTCCGGTCATTATCAGTATGTAAAATCACTGTCTCTGGATTGCGACAACGATACCCTTCTTGCCAAGGTAAATCAGATTGGGGCTGCCTGTCATACGGGTTCCAGAAGCTGTTTTTATCAGGAGCTGGTAAAGAAAGAATACCAGGACTCCAATCCGCTAAAAGTTTTTGAAGAAGTTTTTGAAGTTATTCTTGACCGAAAGGAAAATCCCAAGGAAGGCTCTTATACCAATTACCTTTTTGACAAAGGCATTGATAAGATCTTAAAAAAGCTGGGTGAAGAAGCGACTGAGATTATTATCGCTGCGAAAAATCCTGATTCCGAAGAAGTGAAGTATGAGATTTCTGATTTTCTTTATCATATGATGGTTCTGATGGCGCAAAAGGGAGTGACCTGGGAGGATATTACCAGAGAACTTGCCAATCGTTAGTAAGGAATCACTAAGGGTAAATGGTACCTTGGCAGGTTAACCCTGTTAAGGTACCATTTACCGGTTTATATAACTGGAAGTATATAATCAATAATAACCTTTTCGCCCCGGTTTAAAGGCTCACTATAACGTTCGTTTGTGTATACTTCACACCAGTAGAAATGTTCCTGATCAATTTGTTTACCGGTTTTCTCAATGGCTTCCGTAATTAGTAAATATGCGGAATCAAGTATTTCTGCGACATTGCTTCCTTCAATCTGAATGTGGGCAGTTAATCCTGCGGGAACATGTTTTGCAGTCAGACCTTCTGGAATTTCGGTGTTTACATTTATAAAATCTCCAATAATGAATTCAAAATTATTCATATCTTTAAAATTATACATCATACCGATACCCGCATTGGGATCTATATCTTCACAACATGTTGAATCGGAAAGAGAACCCAGTTTTTCGATTGCATCCCCTTCAAAGAATTCTTTCCATACATTCCCTGCTTCAAAAAATGATGTTTCTCGACCCAGACCTACCATCAGTCGTTCATTTGTTTCCTTATAAATAATCTTTTTCATATCTGCCATAATCCGTTTCCCTCCTATAAATCTCATTTCCAGGTAATTAATCGGAAGATAATTGCTCAGTTTAGCAGTATCAGATTTGGCTTCTGATGGTGTAATTCCATGGTGCTCTTTAAATGCCCGTGAAAAAGCAGAATGGGAGTGAAAGCCATACTTAATCGCTACATCCAAAACGGTAATATTACTGTTTTTTAAGTCATATCCGGCTAATGTTAATCTGCGTTTTCTTACATAATCGGCGATGCTGATACCTGATACGAATATAAAAATACGCTGGAATAAAGCTGCCGGGCTCATGGCTATTTTGGAAATCTCGTTATAATCGATTTCAGAACCGTCGATAATGCTCTTCTCAAGATATTGTATTACATCATCAAAAGTTTTACTGCTATTCATATTTCGTTCCTCCGTAATTTCTATCATAAGGGATTAAATCGTAGTTTGCTATGCAATGTATGTACAGATTTTGTATAATTATTATAAACATATATTAATGGTATTACAATGAGAATAGTTTCAGAGTTGGTAGTTACATATCTATTTTTTTAGTCTTAGAATTTTATCAATGTAAATAGTAAAAAATACAATAAAATTCCATATCTATATCCACATTAGGCTCAGTATAGAAAGAAACATCTGTGGCCTGCCGATGTGTGGACAATTCCTCAGTACCCAATCAACCGCTGCTTCATAGACCTTAAAGAAACGTTTCAAGTTTACAAATATGATTAATTTTTCTTTCTTATTATTGAATTTGCAAATTCAAAAAATAATAGAAGGAGAATTATTATGGATTTTATTTATTATAGCAATGGGAAAAAAATAACCTTAAAAAAATCTGAATCATATCGGGCATCTAAAGAGAATGGTTATATGGAAAGTAAATACAAATCTTTAACCTCTAACCTAAAACCTAAAATGACTGATCTGAAAAATGGTATTATATTAGAGACAATTAGTCAAGTTTCAAAAACCACTTCATTTTCAAGCAAAACACAGCGAGATGATGATGATTTTCTGGTATTAGAAGCAGAAGATAAAACACCAATGATACTTACAAATCAGTTTATTATCCAGTTCAAACCAGATGTAACAAGAGATGAAATTAATAAAATTAATGATTCTAATAATGTTAAAATTATCGAAAACATTAATTGGGAGGAGAATTCTTATCTTGTGGAAACCACAGAAGGTAAAGCAGTAAGTGCATTGGAGATGGCAAATACTTATCATGAAAATGATAAGGTAATATATGCACAACCTAATTTTGTTCGGCTGCTAAAACCTATGGCAGCAATAAGTAATGATACATATGTAAACAAGCAGTGGGCTCTTAACAATACTGGGCAAACTGGAGGAATTCCAGGTGAAGACATCCATATTTCAGAAGCATGGAAAATTACGAAAGGAAATAAAGATATTATTATTGCTATCATTGATGAAGGTGTGGATTACAAACATGAAGATTTAAATGTATCTGATAAACTGGTAACCGGGTATGATGCTTGTTACAAGCGTAACGATCCAACTCCTAAAAGTGCTGATGCCCATGGAACTGCTTGTGCAGGCATAGCGGCCGCAAAAAGTAATAATAATAAAGGAATCGCCGGCGTGGCTCCGGAATGTAAAATAATGGGGATAAGAATTGCATATGGAGTTATGGAAGGAGGCGAAAGATTATGGGTTACTGATGATGCAAAAATTGCAGATGGAATTATTAAATCTGTGGACAGAGGAGCGGATGTCCTTAGTAACAGCTGGGGAGGCGGAGAAGACAGCCAAACAATTACAAATGCAATAAATTATGCCAAACGAAATGGCCGAAACGGAAAAGGTTGCGTTGTTTGTTTTGCAGCTGGCAATGATGATAGCAGCGTTTCTTATCCTGGTAGATTAGATAATGTTATAACTGTTGCAGCATGTAATGAGTATGGTGAAAGAAAAAGTAAGACAAGTAGAGACGGCGAATATTTTTGGGGTAGTAATTATGGACCGGAAGTTGATGTAGCAGCCCCGGGTGTTCATATTTTCACAACTGATATTATGAATAAGGACGGCTATAGTTCCAATAATTACGTAGAAGGTTTTAACGGTACATCTGCTGCGACCCCGCATGTCGCAGGAGTTGCAGCACTTGTGCTTTCCGTTGCTCCAGAACTAAAAGCTAGTGAAGTCGAAGAAATAATCCGAAGTACAGCCGATGACATTGGAGCTAAAGGTTTTGATAATTATACTGGTCATGGGAGAGTAAATGCATTTAAAGCTGTTTCAAAGGCATATGAAAAGCATGTGAATAATTAGGCAGGGGCTGATAATGGTCAAACATTTTGAGGAAATCAGAGCCGTAGGAGTACAGCAGATGTACTGTATGGGCATCCATGCCAATACGTAGCTTAGACCGAAAGAATACATGCCTTTGGATCTACAAATTCAGAAATTATGTCGAAAGAGTCAACCTTTCATCAAATGAAAGGCTGGCTCTTTCGACATACAATCCTTTTATCATTCTCCATGCTATAGAATCGATTTGATGATGAAATAGAATAGAAACCGACGATACAATTGCAAATATGGTTTTCAGGCTGCATAGACATTAAAAGCGCCTTATGGTATAATAAGGAAATCCAAATGGTCCTTTCTGGTAATTTTTCCGGTTGATCCGGAGAATACTACCGGAGAATACAGAACCTTCAGGAGAACTGGACCCGGCTGAATTCATATACGCCGTTACCAGAAATATATTGAAAAAGAGGCGATTAACAATGTCAGAAGTGATCAATCATTTTTTAAAATATGTATCCTATGATACCCAGTC
>SVDS01000117.1 GCA_015057715.1 Paenibacillaceae bacterium | reverse complement strand
GAGATGATTTCGGTCATCTTTTTGGCTGCCATAACGCCCCAGGTGCCGTTCTCGATCAGTGCAACGGTACGGTTCTGCACGTTGTGAGCCTTCATATCCATGAGAAGATGCTCCATATTGCTGAAGATTCCTGCATTATAGGTAGCAGATGCAAAAACCAGATGGCTGCATCGGAATGCCTCTGAGATAATATAGGATGGGTGAGTTACGGAAACGTCATACATCACGATATTGCGAATGCCACGTTCTGCAAGCCGGCATGCAAGAATATTGGCAGCGTTCTCTGTGTTGCCGTATATAGAGCCGTAGGCGATCATAACAGCCTGTTCTTCCGGTTCGTAACTGCTCCAGGTGTAGTACTTGTCCATGTACCAGCAGATGTTGGAACGCCATACCGGTCCGTGAAGCGGGCAGAGAAGCTGTATGTCTAAGTCCGCTACCTTTTTTAATAAAGCCTGGGTGTTGACCCCGTATTTGCCCACGATGTTAGAATAATATCTTCTGGAATCATCAAGCCATTCACGCTCAAAATTCAGCTCATCAGCAAATATATTCCCGTTCATGGCGCCAAAGGTACCAAATGCATCTGCGGAAAATAAAATCTTATCAGTAGCATCATAGGTTACCATAACTTCTGGCCAGTGTACCATGGGAGCCATGTAGAAGGTGAAATTGTGCTTACCGGTTGAGAATGTATCTCCTTCTTTTACAATAACAGCTCTGTCATCCACTCCAAATTCATAAAACTGATTGATAATTGGGACAGTTTTTGCATTGCACACCACTTTGACATCAGGGTATCTTCTTACCATCTCTCCTAACGTTGCGCAGTGATCCGGTTCCATATGATTAACAAAAATATAATCCAGATTCCGTCCGCCTAAAACTGCTTCCACATTCTCGATAAACTGTCCGCTAATGGCTCTGTCAACCGTATCAAACAGTACGGTTTTTTCATCCAGCAAAACGTAGGAATTATAAGCAATTCCTCTGGGAATAGGGTATGCATTTTCAAACAGGGCCAGACGGCGGTCACTTCCGCCAACCCAGAACAGATCGTCTATTATTTTTTTGATACAGTACATGTTGCAGCCTTCCTTTCTATTGCTCGTTCTAGTATCTTGTATAAAGTATACTATATTATTAACAAATTGTCATGACCTTTTTCTATAAACATAGTAGGAATTCGGTATTTTTTTGAAACCGCACTTTTTATGAATACGGGTAAAATGAAACCTGTTATAATAAGGTCAGATTACGGAGGTAGAAAGCATGGATGAAAAGAAAAAAACAGTTAGTCAGATCATTGATTATATTGAAGTAAATTTATCTGCGCCGGAAAGACTGAATGTGGAGGAGATTGCCCGGTATGCCGGCTACTCTAAATTTCATATCAACCGGATGTTTTCTGATGTCACAGGCTGTACCATCCACCGCTATATTAAGGAGCGCAGGCTCAGTGAAGCGGCTGGTAAGCTTATTATGGAAGAAGAATCCATTGCCAGAATTGCACAGGATGCATTGTATCAGTCCCAGCAGGCATTTACACTGGAGTTTAAAAAAGTATATGGCTGTACGCCTATGACATACAGAAAAGCAAGAATTAACAAAGAATTAAGGCGAAAAGAGGTAATCGTGAACCACTCAAGAGCCTGGAGGTGTGCAGCATGAATGTGGTTCCTTATGTGGTTGAACAGACTGGATCAGGGGAACGAAGCTATGATCTGTTTTCACGTCTGTTAAAGGACCGGATTATATTTCTCGGGGAAGAGGTAAGCGATGAATCTGCCAAGCTGATTATCGCACAGCTTTTATTTCTGGAATCCCAGGATCCGGAGAAAGACATTTCCTTTTACATTAACAGCCCCGGCGGTTCCATAACTGCAGGACTGGGGATTTATGATACCATGAAGTACATCCGCTGCGATGTTTCCACCATCTGCCTTGGCTTTGCGGCCAGCTTTGGGGCGTTTCTTCTGGCAGGAGGAACAAAAGGAAAGCGGTTTGCCCTTCCCAATGCGGAGATTATGATTCATCAGCCTGGAGTATCAGGAGGAATCGGGGGAAAGGCGGCTGACATATGGATTTATTCAGAAAAGCTTCAAAAGGATAAGAGGCGGTTAAACCGGATACTGGGGGAAAATACCGGGCATACCGAAGAAGAGATTGAACGGGATACGGACAGGGATCATTTTATGACAGCATCAGAAGCCATGGATTATGGAATCATTGATGCAATTCTGGAAAAAAGAAAATAGAGAAGGTTTAAGGGGTTAATCTGAAAAAAGGATTGAACCCCTTTTCATTTTTTGCTACAGTAGGACTTATGAAAGGAGGCGAAAGGAATGAAGGATCAAAAAGAGACAATTCTGGTGAGCGCCTGTCTTTTGGGTGTGAACTGCCGCTATGATGGCAATCATGGAGAGAATAAAGAAATTCTGGCACTGCTTGATGAGTATCATCTGGTCCCTGTCTGTCCGGAACAGCTGGGAGGAATGGAAACACCCAGGCCTGCGTCTGAGCGGAAAGGTGAAAATACAGTCATCAGCCAGTCTGGTCAGGATGTCACAGCATTTTTTGAAAAAGGTGCCAGTGAAACCTTAAAGCTTGCAAAAATATTTGGCTGCAAAAAGGCTGTTTTAAAGGAACGCAGCCCATCCTGCGGCCATGGAATGATCTATGACGGGACATTTTCCGGAAATAAAATTCCTGGAAGCGGTGTCACCGCGGATTTGCTTACAGAGAACGGAATTGAAGTGATTGGAGAAAGCAAAATTCATTCTCTCATAACCGGAACGGACAATTAATTAAGTACAGTAAGGAGAATATCAGTATGAAAACAGAGATAACCAGACAACAGGCACTTAACTTACTCATAAAATATAATCAGGAGCCGTTTCATCTCCTTCACGCACTGACCGTGGAAGGTGTGATGCGCTGGTATGCCAGGGAACTTGGCTACGGAGCAGAAGAAGATTTCTGGGGATTGGCAGGACTTCTCCATGATGTGGATTTTGAGCAGTTTCCAGAGGAACATTGTACAAAAGCGCCGGAACTTTTAAAAGAAATTGATGCAGAGGAGGAGCTGATTCATGCTGTGTGCAGTCATGGCTATGGGATCTGCTCAGAGGTAAAACCGGAGCATGAGATGGAAAAGGTCCTTTTTGCCTCAGATGAACTGACTGGCTTAATTGGTGCTGCTGCCAGAATGCGTCCTTCCAAAAGTGTGATGGATATGGAAGTATCCAGCTTAAAGAAAAAGTATAAGGATAAAAAATTTGCAGCAGGCTGTTCCAGGGACATCATCGACACCGGTGCCGGGTATCTGGGCTGGACGTTAGAAGAGCTGCTTGAAAAGACCATACTTGCCATGCGTTCCTGTGAGGAAAGCGTAAATCAGGAGGTGGAAGCTTTGAAAGGAAAATAAGACCGGTCACCATATTTAATTTCACAGATGTCTACAAAAGACAGGATTTTTACAGGAAGGTTCCATATGACTGGGTTGACTGTACAGATTTAACCGGTGTCCATGGTTTTTGCGACGGCGCTTCCTTAACGGAGATTGAGCGGCGGGCGAAAAAGGCAGGGGGCAGCTTCCGGTTCCTGGACTGCGGAAATTTTCATTATGTCAGTTATGTTCTGCAAAAAGATTACAAAGAGCCCTATGATCTGGTTGTATTTGACCATCATGCAGACCTTATGGCTTCCAGTTTTCAGGGTATCCTTTCCTGTGGAAACTGGATCCGTCAGATACTGGAAGAGCAGGAGTGCTTAAAGAGGGTTATTTTAATCGGAGTGTCGGATGAGCTGGCCTGTGCAGTCAGGGAAGATTTTAAAGACAAAGTGAAGATCTATACGGAATCGGAATTATCAGGGAAAGACTGGGTTTCGGATTTTGCAGGACAGCTTAAGGAGCCGGTGTATTTATCTGTAGATAAAGATGTATTTTCTTCCAGTGAACTGCTGACTGACTGGGATCAGGGAAGTATGACACTGTCCCAGCTTTCTAAGGCGTGGGATATTATCTGCAGAAAGAAACCAGTGCTGGCAGTTGATATCTGCGGGGAATATAACAGCATCAGCGGAGGAAACAGGCGAATTGAAGAATCGGATAAACGAAACAGCCTGGCAAATGAAAAGATCTTAAATATGTTCCTGGAAAAGAGAATTTATGCATGATGATGGAAAATTATACATAATTAGAGAAAACCACTTGACAGCTGGTGACAATTAAGATATTATTTCCGTTAAATATGTAGATATTAACCTGTATCAGAGGAGAAAGACGCCATGAAAAAAGTTGTGAAATTCGGAGGAAGCTCTTTAGCCAGCGCCATGCAGTTTGAAAAGGTTGGTAATATCATTCGCGCAGACAAGAGCAGAAAATATGTAGTTCCATCCGCGCCGGGAAAGCGTAATGACAAGGATGAAAAGGTAACAGATCTGCTGTATCAGTGTTACGATGCGGCGGAAGCGGGTAAAAGCTACAAAAGCATTCTGGAAAAAATCAAAGAGCGCTATATGGAAATTATCAGCGGACTTTCACTGAACATGAGTCTTGATGAGGAATTTAATGTGATTGAAAAGAATTTCTTAGAAAAGGCAGGCAGGGACTATGCAGCTTCAAGAGGTGAATATTTAAACAGTCTGATCATGGCTGAGTATCTGGGATTTGAATTTATTGATGCCGCTGAGGTGATCTTTTTTGATGAAGATGGCAACTTTGAAGCAGATCTTACGGATCAGGTGCTTTCGGAACGTTTAAGCAAGGCTGAAACAGCAGTTATTCCTGGATTTTATGGCTCAAAGCACGACGGCACCATCAAGACTTTTTCAAGAGGCGGCTCCGATGTGACAGGTTCCGTAGTGGCGAAAGCAATTCATGCAGATATGTATGAAAACTGGACGGATGTATCCGGTGTTCTGGTGGCAGACCCCAGAATCATTAAAGATCCGGAAGTCATTGAAACCATTACATACAGAGAATTAAGAGAGCTGGCGTATATGGGTGCCAGCGTACTCCATGAGGATGCGATCTTCCCTGTGAGAAAAGAGGGAATTCCCATTAATATCCGCAACACCAATAAGCCCGAGGACAAGGGAACCTTAATTGTGGAAAGCACCTGCAGACAGCCCCGCTATACCATTACGGGAATTGCAGGAAAGAAAGGCTTTTGTTCCATTAATATTGAAAAAGCCATGATGAATGCGGAAGTTGGTTTTGGGAGAAAAGTACTGGAGGTATTTGAAAAATACGGTATCTCCTTTGAGCATATGCCTTCCGGAATTGATACCATGACGGTTTTTGTTCATCAGTCAGAGTTTGAGGAATATGAGCAGTCAGTCATTGCCGGAATCCACAGAGCGGTTGAGCCTGATTTTGTGGAGATGGAATCCGATCTTGCGCTGGTAGCCGTTGTAGGCAGAGGCATGAAGGCCACCAGAGGGACTGCCGGCAGGATTTTCTCTGCTCTCGCTCATTCCAGAGTCAATGTAAAAATGATTGATCAGGGCTCCAGTGAGTTAAATATCATAATTGGTGTTAGAAACAGTGATTTTGAAGAAGCGATTAAAGCAATTTACGATATCTTTATAACAACCGAAGTTTAAAGCTCAAAATTAATATTCATGGCAGAAAGGCAGGCATTTGCATGAGGCAAAGCCTGTCTTTTTTCGTGGATATTTTGTAAAAAAAACTATTGGACAGGAAACAAATATGATACAATAATGATTAAAGCAGCTTATAGTTCAATTGCGAATCTTATCATGCGGAGGAAAAATATGCAATATCGTGATTTTGGAAAGACAGGAATAAAAGTATCAGCACTCGGGTTCGGAGCCATGCGGCTTCCTCTTTCGGGAGAAAATCAGGTAGATGAGAAGAGGGCGGTGGCAATGATCCGTCATGCCATTGATCAGGGAGTCAACTACATTGACACAGCTTATCCCTATCATGAGGGGGAAAGCGAGAGGATCGTAGGGGAAGCGCTGCAGGAAGGCTACAGGGAGAAGACTTATCTGGCGACCAAATGCCCTGTATGGAAGCTTGAAAAAGAAGAAGATTTTGAAGAAGTTTTAGATGAACAGTTAAAGAAGTTAAAGACAGATCATGTGGATTTTTATCTGCTCCATGCCTTAAGCAGAGACCGGTTTGAAGAGAAGATAAAAAAACTGAAACTGGTAGAGAAGATGGAAAAAGCAAGAGCAGATGGAAAAATTAAGTATATTGGTTTTTCCTTCCATGATTCATATGACGTGTTTCAGGATATCCTAGATTATTATGATGGATGGGATTTCTGCCAGATTCAGTATAACTATGTGGATCTCACACATCAGGCAGGTTTAAAAGGACTGAAAGAGGCTGCGAAAAAAGGACTCGCCGTAGTCATTATGGAGCCGCTTTTAGGTGGAAGACTTGCAAATCCCGCACCTCATGTAAAAGAAGCGTTAGGCGATGAAAAATCCAGCGTGGAATATGCCCTTGACTTTATCTGGGATCAGCCGGAAGTCAGCCTGCTTTTAAGCGGTATGAGTGATGAACAGCAGCTGGAAGACAATCTTTTATATGCAGACAGAAGCCATATTGGAATGGTATCGGAAGAAGAACATGCCATGTACAAGAAAGCAAAGGAGGTCTTTGACTCCATGGCGCTGGTTGGCTGTACCGGCTGCCGTTACTGTGTTCCCTGCCCCTTCGGACTGGAGATCCCGGAGATATTCTCCTACTATAATATGACAGCTGCCCATAAAGAGAGCGAGGCAAAAGTGGGGTATGAGGCTCTTTCAATAAAAGCAGACAGCTGCAAAACCTGCCACAGATGTGAAAAGGAATGCCCGCAGATGATTAAAATCAGCCAGGTTATGCCAGAAGTTGCAAAGGTGTTTGAAAAGATACAGGCTTAACGGAAACCAGTAAGGAGGGACTGTTTATGCTGGAGAAAATTGATTTATCAAAGAAAATTGATAAGGAAACTTACAAAAAGACAGAGAAAGAACAGAGTGAAAAGCTGGGGCTTTTGCAGCGCCAGTTAAAGGAAGCCGGAATCCCGGTTATGATTGTATTTGAAGGAATGGGAGCCTCAGGAAAAGGCATTCAGATCAATCATCTGATTCAGGCCCTTGATCCCAGAGGCTTTGATGTCTATGCCAATGATAAATCGACGGACGAAGAGCGTATGCGTCCCTTCCTGTGGCGTTTTTATACAAAACTGCCTGCCCAGGGAAGAATCGCTGTCTTTGACAGAAGCTGGTACCGCCAAGTGACTATGGAGCGTTTTTCCGGAAAGCTTCCTGATAATGACCTGCCCGGAGCCTTTCATGACATACAGTCCTTTGAACGGCAGCTTACTGATGACGGAATGGTTATCATCAAGCTTTTTCTTTATATTTCCAGAGAAGAACAAAAGAAGCGGTTTAAAAAGCTGGAAAGCTCAAAGGAAACCAGCTGGAGGGTAACAAAAGACGATTGGAAAAGGAACACGGAATATGACCGGTTCCTGCAGATCTGCGAGGAGATGCTTCAGAATACAGATATGGATTATGCCCCGTGGACCATAATCGAGGCAAACGATAAAGAGTATGCAGCAGCCAAGATCATGTCCTGTGTGGCAGACTGCCTTACTGATGCTTTAAATAAAAAGAGCTTAAACGGAGTGCCAAAGGAGAAGGAAGTGCCAGTCCGTTCAGAAAGCTTTAAATCAGGTGTTCTGTCCGGAGTGGATTTAACCAAGTCCATTTCAAAGGAAGATTATAAAAAGGAAATCGACCGCCTTCAGAAAAAACTGGAATACCTCCACAGCCAGATTTACCGAATGAGGATTCCGGTTGTGCTGGGATTTGAAGGCTGGGACGCAGCGGGAAAAGGCGGAGCCATTAAACGGCTTACCAGCCACCTGGATCCAAGAGGGTATAAGGTATACCCGACTGCAGCTCCTAACGATCTGGAACGGGTTCATCACTATCTGTGGCGTTTCTGGATCAACATGCCAAAAGCCGGCCATATCGCCATATTCGACCGCACCTGGTACGGGAGAGTGCTTGTAGAGCGGGTTGAGGGATTTTGCCGGGAAAGCCAGTGGAAACAGGCTTATCAGGAAATCAACGAGATGGAAAACCACCTGGCAAATGCAGGTGCCGTCGTCCTTAAATTCTGGCTTCACATTGATAAAGAGGAACAGGAAAAACGCTTTAAAGAACGGCAGGAAGATCCCATAAAGCAGTGGAAGATTACAGAAGAAGACTGGAGAAACAGAGAAAAATGGGATCTGTATGAATCTGCAGTCAATGAGATGCTGGTTCGTACCTCCACAACCTATGCACCATGGGTGGTAGTGGAAGGAAACTGCAAGTATTATGCAAGGGTCAAGATCTTAAAAACTGTAGTGGAAGCGCTGGAAAACAAGATAAAAGAAGTGAATAATCGTCCCTGACCACTTGTGTTTTCCTATTTTTTCGTGTAAAGTAGGAGGAAGTGAACAAAGGCAGGAGGATAGGGCATGAATACGGTTTTAATCGTGGGCGGGGGCGCTGCAGGGATGCTGGCTGGAATAGCAGCAGCCATGAAGGGCAGTACCGTCCACATTTTTGAGAAAAACGAGAAGCTTGGTAAAAAAGTATATATTACAGGAAAAGGACGGTGCAATGTCACCAATGCCTGCGATACGGAGGAGCTGTTTGGGAACGTAGTCACCAATTCCAAATTCCTTTACAGCAGCTTTTACGGTTTTACCAATTTCGATATGATGGAACTTTTAGAGACCCTTGGCTGCCAGTTAAAGACGGAACGGGGAAACCGGGTGTTTCCGGCTTCGGATAAAGCTTCCGATGTAATTAAGGCACTGAATAACCGGCTTTTGGAACTGGGGGTTACGATTCATTACCGGAAAAAAGCAGAAAAGCTGATTATTGATAACGGTGCTGTAAAAGGAGTTGTTGTCAGTGACAGTACCGGAAAGAAGTCTTTTTATGGTGACAGCGTGATGATAGCCTGCGGAGGCTATTCCTATCAGACGACCGGTTCCACGGGAGACGGCTATGAACTGGCGAAAGAAGCAGGCCACACCGTAACCACCCTGTCTCCGGCACTGGTTCCTTTCGTTGTGGAAGAGCCCATGATTAAGGAACTGCAGGGCCTTTCACTTAGAAACGTAGAAGCGACGGTGATGAAAGGCAGCAAGGTTATTTACAGGGAATTCGGAGAGATGCTTTTTACCCACTACGGAGTCAGCGGCCCAGTTCTTTTAAGTGCAAGCAGCTATGCGGCAAAAGAACTGAAGAAAGGTCCTCTTACCCTTTCCATTGATTTAAAGCCTGCTCTGACGGAAGAACAGCTGGATGCCAGAATTCTAAGAGATTTCGAGGAATCCATGAATAAGCAGTTTAAAAATGCTCTGGGCAATTTATATCCGGCCAAGCTGATTCCTGTTATCATTGATGCAAGCGGAATTTCTCCAGAAAAGAAGGTAAATGAGATTACAAGAGAGGAACGTCAGGCGCTGATTCGCGTAACCAAGTCATTTACCATGACTCTCACTGCACTGAGAGGATACAATGAGGCCATTATCACCCAGGGAGGTGTTTCTGTAAAAGAAGTAAATCCATCCACTCTGGAGTCTAAACTTGTAAACGGCCTGTATTTTGCAGGAGAGGTGCTGGATTTAGACGCTGTGACTGGGGGCTTTAATCTTCAGATTGCCTGGTCCACGGGCTGGGCAGCAGGAAGTGCGGCAGGAGAGGAGAAGGACGAAAGATGACAAAGGTTTATAATATCGCAATTGACGGGCCGGCTGGAGCTGGAAAAAGCACCATTGCCCGTGCAGCAGCCAGTAAACTTAATTTTGTATATGTGGATACGGGAGCGATGTACCGTGCCATGGCATTGCATTTTTTAAGAGAAGGGATATCTCCACAGGATGAGGCGGCCATTTCTGAAGCTGTTAAGACTGCGGATGTAACCCTGGCTTATGAAAACGGCGTGCAGCAGGTGATTTTAAACGGAGAGAATGTATCAGGACTGATCCGTTCTGAGGAAGTGGGAGCCATGGCTTCTGCCACTTCCGTACACTTATCTGTGAGAGAAAAACTGGTAGAGCTGCAAAAAGGTCTTGCAGCCCGGGAGAATGTCATTATGGATGGCAGAGATATCGGTACCTGCGTTCTTCCTGATGCCGATCTTAAGATCTATTTAACTGCCAGCAGCCGGGTCCGGGCTGAAAGAAGGTATCTGGAACTAAAGGGAAAAGGGCAGGACTGCAGCCTGGAAGAAATCGAAACAGATATTATCAAACGGGACCACCAGGATATGAACCGGGAACATTCTCCTCTGAAGCAGGCAGAGGATGCGGTGCTTTTAGATTCTTCTGAGATGAGTGCCAGAGAGGTAATAGAACGGATTTTAATGCTGTTTGAGGAACGAAAACTGGAAGAGAGGAGCTAATGTATGGAAGTAGTTGTAGCAAAATCCGCCGGATTCTGCTTTGGTGTGAAACGTGCCGTTGATCAGGTGTATGAACAGCTGAAACGAAACGACAAGCCAATTTATACGTATGGTCCCATCATCCACAATGAAGAGGTTGTAAAAGATTTACAGGAAAAGGGCGTAAAAGTAATTGAAAGTGAAGAAGAATTAAAACAGATTCACGACGCCGTTGTGGTAATCCGTTCCCATGGAGCCGGAAAGCGGGTTTATGATATCATGGAAGAGAACGGAATTGAGATCATTGATGCCACCTGCCCTTATGTGAGAAAGATTCATAAAATTGCCCAGGAGCAGAATAAAGAGGGCAGACGTCTGATCATAATAGGCAATGAATTCCACCCGGAAGTAGAAGGTATTAAAGGCTGGGGAAATGACAATACTTTAGTGGTGGAAACACCCGAGCAAGTGGAAACTATGCCGCTCACAGAAGGAGAGAGGCTGTGTATTGTATCACAGACGACATTTAATTACAAGAAATTTCAAGATTTAGTTGAAAAAATTTCTGAAACGCGGTATGATATACTTGTTTTAAATACGATTTGCAATGCAACACAGGAAAGACAGGTGGAAGCAAAGCGGATAGCTTCAGAAGTGGATGCCATGATAGTCATTGGCGGAAAAAGCAGTTCCAATACCCAGAAGCTGTACGAGATATGCCGAAGGGAATGTAAGAATACTTACTATATCCAGACACTAGGTGATTTAGATCCTGATTGTGTAAATTCTGTGCGCAGCGTAGGTATTACAGCCGGGGCTTCAACCCCGAATCATATTATCGAGGAGGTTCATACTAATGTCAGAGTTAAGTTTTGAACAAATGTTAGAGGAATCATTGAAAACCATACGTACAGGAGAGATCGTCACTGGTAAAGTCATCGACGTAAAAGAAGATGAAATCGTCTTGAATATAGGGTACAAGTCTGACGGCATCATCCCGCGTAGCGAGTACACGGATGACCAGAATTTAAATCTTACAACTGTTGTTCAGGTTGGCGAAGAGATGGAAGCCAAAGTCACTAAGGTTAACGACGGTGAGGGTCAGGTTGCTTTATCCTATAAGCGATTAGCAGCAGACAGAGGCAATAAGAAATTAGAAGAAGCATTTGAGAACCACGAAGTACTTACCGCAAAAGTTGCACAGGTACTTGACGGTGGTTTAAGCGTGGTTGTAGAAGGCGCAAGAGTATTCATTCCTGCAAGCCTGGTATCCGATACTTACGAGAAGGATTTAACCAAGTATGCAGATAAGGAAATCGAATTCATCATTACTGAATTCAATCCAAAGAGAAGAAGAATTATCGGTGACAGAAAGCAGATTATGGTTGCTAAGAGAGCCGAGCTTCAGAAAGAATTATTTAATAAGATCCATGCAGGCGATGTTGTTGAAGGTACAATCAAGAACGTAACCGATTTCGGTGCATTTATTGACCTTGGCGGAGCCGATGGTTTACTTCATATATCAGAGATGAGCTGGGGCAGAGTAGAAAGCCCGAAAAAAGCATTCAAAGCTGGTGAGAAAGTAAAAGTTTTAATCAAAGATATCAACGGTGACAAGATTGCCCTCAGCTTAAAATTCCCGGAGACAAATCCATGGAAAGATGCATCTGAAAAGTATGCAGTGGGCAATGTAGTAAACGGTAAAGTAGCACGTATGACTGATTTCGGCGCATTTGTTGAGCTGGAGCCAGGCGTTGATGCTCTGCTTCATGTATCCCAGATTTCCAGAGAGCATGTGGAGAAACCTGCAGATGTTCTGGCAATTGGACAGGAAATCGAAGCAAAGGTAGTTGATTTTAACGAAGACGACAAGAAGATCAGCTTAAGCATCAAAGCACTTCAGGGTCAGGACGAAGCAGCTGCAGAAGATGCACCTGTATATTCTGACGAAGTTTAAGCATAATAAAGAATGAGCAGATGGGAAGTGGAGAAATCCGCTTCCTTTTTTCGTACAAAAAATATATTGTAATGGCAAGGAGAGGTTGATTTGATGAAAAAAGTTTTTTTCACAATACTGTCGGCAATGTTAGTTATGACCCTGGCATTTACCGGCTGTAACAGTAAAACAGGCCCGAAACCAGAAGAAGAGCAGACCCAGGCAAAGCCCGCCAGTGGAACGGGAAAGGCCTCTCAAGGGGAAGCAAACCATATACGCCTGGAAGATGATTATTATGACTTTGTCAATGGGGAGATGCTTAATAATACCAAGATTCCAGGTGATGCAAGTGGCTGGAGCCAGTTTTACAAATTGGACAGAGAGGCTTATGAAATTCTAAATGAAGTACTCCGTGAATCTGTGAATAACAGGAAAAATGAAAAAGAAGGATCTCTGGAACAAAAAATCGCCGATCTCTATCTGACAGCTATGGATATGGAGGGGAGAAGGACTGCCGGATTTGGCGGGCTTGCTGTTTATATGGACGGGATCAGCCGTGCCTCCACCATCGAGGAGTATCTGGAACAGGCAGGGAAAATCTACAATGATCTGGGGGTGAGCAGCATTATTCTGCCTCAGTGGTCTGAGGATATGAGTAATTCTACCCGCTACGCCCTGTATTTTGACGGCGCAGATCTTGGACCTGGAAAAGAGACTTTAGAGGATTCCGACCAGGAAGAACTGATGAACCATTACCGCAATTATATATCCCAGATTATGGAATATACAGGAATGAAGAAAGAAGAAGCGGATCAGGCTGCAGATGGGATTTTAAAATTACAGAAGGATCTGGCGCAAAGTGCACTTCCTCTTAGCAAACAGGGAGACCCTGACGTTATATATAATCCATATACTGGTGAGGAATTAAAGAAGCTGTTTCCAGAAGGAACCATGGAGACCTTTTTAAAAGCAGCAGACTTAAATGAACAGGACCAATACATTGTGGTTCAGGTAGATCAGATGAAGAAAATCGGTGGATATTTAAATCAGGAATCCCTCCCTCTATTAAAACAGTATACGTTATTTTGTCTGGTAAATGATTTTGCCCCCAGCCTGACACCCGAAATCAGAGACACCAGTCTGGAATGGAATAATTTAAGAAAAGGAATCAAGGAAAGAAAAACAGACGAAAAACTGGCAAGTGAATTGACACAGAACACCCTGGGATTTGAATTCGGAAAGCTTTATGTTGAGAAATGCTTTTCCAAATCGGATAAAAAGGACATTGAGTCCATGATCCGCATGATTCTTGCCTCCTATAAAAAACAGATTGAGAATCTCACCTGGATGAGTGATGAAACCAAGGCGTCTGCCATAAGAAAACTGGAGCATATGAATCTGAAGGTAGGATATCCGGACAAATGGCCCAATGATTATAAGGATGCCAAGGTGCTATCAGCAGAAGAGGGGGGAAACTTAATTGATAATAGTCTCTCTCTCCTGAAAGCAGTTAATGAGGTGAATAAGAAGAAATATAAGGAACCTGTGGATAAAGGAGAGTGGGGCATGACTCCCCAGACTGTAAACGCATATTACAACCCCACTGCCAATGAGATTGTGTTTCCGGCCGCTATTCTCCAGCCCCCGTTTTATGATCCGAAAGCAGACTTCGCCTCTAATTTAGGCGGAATCGGAATGGTAATGGCTCATGAGGTGAGCCACGCGTTTGATTCTTCCGGTTCCCTTTACGATGAAAACGGGAATTATCATGTATGGTGGACAAAGGAAGACCGGGAAAAATTTGACCAGCTGGCCAAACAGGTGGAAGAATACTACAGCGGAATGGATGGATTTCAGGGGAGAAAAGTGAATGGCGCTCAGACGTTGAATGAAAATATCGCAGATCTGGGGTCCATGGCATGCATTACGGCGATTGCAGGTGAAAAGGGCAGTGATTTGAATCTATTATTCCGCCAGTATGCAACAATCTGGGCGTCCAAGTATACTCCGGAAGCGATGATTGACCGTCTGAATACGGATTCCCATTCTCCTGCAAAAGTCAGAGTCAATGGAGTGCTTAGCGCCACTGATGCATTTTATAAGGCTTATCCGGATATAAAAGAAGGAGATGCCATGTATGTGGCTCCTGATAAAAGAGTAAAAATCTGGTAGAAACAGGATAGGAAAGCTGCGGCAGCAGGTTTTAGATGCCGCAGCTTTTTATTATGAAATGTGGATGCAAAAAAATACAATATGTTTATGAGGAAATTTATCAAAAAAAATATTGACAACTTACCAAAGTTAGAATATACTAACTAAAGAGAAATGGGAATGATTATCAATAATAAAATGAAAGAAGATGATGAATGATGCCTTTAACAATGGTGAAAGCAGGAGAGCCTAACGTAATTCGTAAAATCGGCGGCAAAGAAGAGACAAGACGTTTTTTGGAAAACCTGGGTTTTGTTACCGGCGGAATTGTGACTGTTGTTTCTGAAATAAGCGGAAACATGATCGTTAATGTAAAAGATTCCAGAGTTGCCATAGGAAAAGATATGGCTAATAAAATCATGGTGGGATAGAAAAGGAGAAAAGACGATGACATTAAAGGAAATTCCATGCGGTAAAACTGTCAAGGTAACCAAGCTGAGCGGAGAAGGCCCCGTTAAGAGAAGAATTATGGATATGGGAATCACAAAAGGTGTTGATATTTTTGTGAGGAAAGTAGCTCCTCTTGGAGATCCGGTGGAAGTAACAGTCAGAGGGTATGAGCTGTCTTTACGAAAAGCGGATGCAGAAATGATCATTGTGGAGTAATTTTTTTACATATTAGTTAGGTGAGACTAATACCAGACAAATCAATTGCTGACAGGCAGAAAGAGGTAGAGTATGTCAATTAAAATTGCATTAGCAGGTAATCCCAACTGCGGAAAGACGACGTTGTTTAATGCACTGACGGGATCAAACCAGTTTGTGGGGAACTGGCCAGGCGTTACCGTAGAGAAAAAAGAAGGAAAGCTAAAAGGTCATAAAGATGTCATTATCATGGATCTTCCAGGTATCTATTCCCTCTCTCCTTACACACTGGAAGAAGTGGTAGCGAGAAATTATCTGATCGGAGAACGGCCTGATGCGATTTTGAATATCGTAGATGGTACCAACATAGAACGTAATTTATATTTATCCACCCAGCTTATGGAACTTGGAATTCCGGTTATCATGGCAGTTAACATGATGGATATCGTGGAAAAGAGCGGGGATAAAATTCATATAAATAAATTAAGCGAAAAGCTTGGCTGTGAGGTTGTGGAAATTTCTGCACTGAAGGGAACTGGAATTCAGAAGGCTGCTGAAAAAGCAGTGGAGATTGCTAACCAGAAAAATAACAGACCGCCAGTACATAAATTTGCAGCTGAAGTGGAGTCAGTTCTGGATTCCATCGAAGACAAACTTGGAAATGATGTTCCAGAGGAACAGAGACGTTTCTTTGCCATAAAGCTTCTGGAAAAGGATGAAAAGATCCAGTCTCAGATGAAGCGTGTACCTGATGTAACGGAAGAGATCACAAGGATTGAGCGTGAACTGGATGACGATACAGAGAGTATTATTACAAATGAACGTTATGTATATATCTCTTCTATCATCGATCAGTGTTT